>NZ_SJPF01000007.1:21690-150295 GCF_007859755.1 Blastopirellula retiformator
CGAACATGCCGTTCGCTCCGGCCGAAATTATTTCGATCTTGTACTCGTACCGCTGGACGGTCGAAATCTTCTTCCGCTTCTACAAGCAACTGATGGGGGGCGCGCACCTGATCAGTCACAGCAAAAATGGGATCGAGATTCAGGTTTACTGCGCGATGATCGCCTGCCTGTTGATCCACCTGTGGATCGGCGGCAAGCCAAGCAAACGGACGTTCGAGATGATCGGTTACTACTTCACCGGCCTGGCCAACGAAGCGGAGATGCTGGCCCACATCGCCAAGATCCGGAAGCAAGCCGCCACGACTGCGAAGAAAAAATCGTAGCAGGCAGTAAGGAGTCCGCCGTCGAAGCGGTCTCTCGGTTGATGCTGCGCGGATGGAAAATGGAACGGCAGCTTGCACGGCCTCGCTGGTCGACGAAAATGCGTGAAGAGGTCGCGGCGGCGCCGAGCTAGTGCCTGGCGAATCGCCGTGCCGAACAGTATTGCCATCGTGGCATTTTCCAACCTCGCCAGGCTCAGAGCATAGCTCTTCGCGGCTCGCAAATTAACGACTTACGTCGCTATTTTGGGATCGCATCCCTGCGATCACGCAGTCCGTCGAGAAAATCAACGAACTGTTAGCGACCGGCCACCAAGCGACAGCAGTACCGGCGTCTCTGATCACCACCATTAGCAAGCGAACAACGCAAATTAGGGATCGTTGACGGCGTTGATCGCAGGCGACAAGGGCACAGGTTCCAGGTACGACTTCCGCAACCGCGTATACGATGCCCCGACCTTGCTTGATAGCTCTTTCGCCAACTCCTGATCTTCGTCTTCGACCGCATGCTCCAGGCGTTCCAGGTATTCGCGGAAGACTTGACCTTTGTACTGATGATACGGTTCGACCTCGCCGCTGCGCAGGAACTGACTCACCTCCAGCTTGCGGCTCCAGTCGTCGTAGATCGGAATCCAGTGCTGGGCGACTTCCCAATGGGCCGTTCGGGCGCCGTAGATTACTTCGGCGTTGATGGCCCGCATTTCTTCAAAGATCTCGTGCGGCGGCGGATAGTAGAGATAGCAGCCGGCGATACTGGTAATCACCAGCCCGACCAGTGAAATCGCCCCCAAAACCGGCCCCGGAATGGTGCGATCAAACTTCTGGGGCGCAGCCGGCGGCGCCGCTCGCAACCAAGACTCCAGCCGCTGCTGCGGATCGGCCAGCCGTAAACCAATCGCGAACAACAGCGCGACCCCAAACAGCATCACCGCTACCTTCTCGTGCGGGGCGATCTTCTTGGTCAGTTCGGTCCATGTCGCCGTGATCGGATTCGCTGTGCCGGCAGAGAACGGCCTGCAGTAGCCGTCGAACGCATGCGTATGCCCGGCCGGCTCGACCCCTTGCGGATAGAGCGGCCCGTCGACGCTGTACGCCAGGCCAACGACGATGCCAATTAGCAAGCCGAACCACGCCGCCGTTCTGCTCCATCCGTACGACTGCGTCATCCACGCGATCAAGCCAACATTCGCGCCAGCGCCCAGGGCCAACAACGAGAACGCCGCGCCGACCGAATTCCCATGGGCGAACATCGACGCCAACTGCACCATCGCGACCATCGGCGTCGCATAAGCCGGGATCGCGATCGCAGTCATGAACAAAATCGCCGTCGGATCGTCATGCTCGGCCGATTGCTGCAAACTGCCATACGGCAAGATCGCGCTCAGCAAGGCGACGCCCAATAGGCCGACGATCACGTATCCCATCGCCGGCCCCGTGACTTGCCGCAATCCAAACGTGGCCGTCGCCAGCAGGCGTCGCCACCCTTCTGGGATTTGCTCACTCGCTTCCAGGTCTTCGGTCTCGGCGGTCGGAAAGAATCGATCCCACAGCCAACCGCATCCTGTCACGATCACCAGCGAGCAAAACGAGAACGTGATGATCACCAGCGGGTCAGAAAGCGTCAGTCCGTACAGCACCGAGATCGGATTGAACAGCGGCGCCGTCAGCGCGAACGCCAGGATCGTTCCGCCAGAGAGCTTCGCACGGCGGAGCTCCATCGCCACCGGAATCACTCCCAACGAGCATACCGGCAGCAACATTCCGATCAGCCATGCCGCGAAGAGCGACTTCATGCCCGATCCGCCAAACAACCGCCGCGTGCCGGCCGGGCCAAGCCAAACGCGAAAGATCGCCGCCACCAGAATCCCGATCATGATCGTCGGAATCGCGGCCACGCCCGCCTGGCAAAACCGCAGGATCGCGCCCCAGAAGAGAAGTTGGATCATGTCTCGTTTTCCTTTTCTTCATCCGGCAAAAGATCGCCCAACTGCTGAATCTCGGCTTGTTGTCGCTGAATTGTCGCGGCGTGCTGCTCCAAGCCGGGCAATGTTTCGGCGATTCGAGCACAGAACGTCGTCCGATCTTGGCCGGTATCGGCTTGCTGCGAACTCCACCGCACCGCTTCGCTGCGCAGCGACGCGGTGGCGGCGAACATCTCGTTCCAATCGTCACGACTCAAGTCGGTATCGGCCGCCAATTCCGGCAACCAACGAACCAGATCGGCCGCCTCGCGGACGACGTCGCCGTCCGGATGCGCCGATGCGATCAGCCTCTTTTCGCTCGCCGCGACCTCAATCGCCCGCAAACGCTGGACCGCCCCGACAAACCCGTTGGGATAGTGAGGCGGATCGCGATGCTCGGCATGTTCTTCCGTCTGGGCGCCGCAACCGGCGGCCAACAGCGCGGCGCACGCCACGGTCAGAGACCAGACAATCGATCGGGATAGGCACATTCGCACAAACTCCTTCCAGACTATTTTGAAACCGGGACGCTGACGTCGCTAAGGATCGCTTCGATCGTCGCTCGCGGCGATTCGTAGTCTCCGGCCAACCGCACCTGCAGCACCGGCAGCGCAATCTCTTGCACGTCATCCGGGGTCACGAAATCACGCCCGTGCAAGTGAGCCCGAGCTTGGGCGACTCGCTGCAGCGTCAATAGACCACGCGGGCTTAGCCCCAGCGTGATGTCGCGGTGATTTCGCGTTGCGGACGCTAGATCGACCAGGTAGCGGCAAACGTTCTCTTCCACATGCACTGATGCGACGTGATCCTGCAGTTCTTGCAGCGAATGAGGAGTCAGAATCGGCTCGATGTTCTTTTTGGCGCGGTTACCGCGGCCAATGTTCTCGGCCAGCATTTCTAGCTCGCTGCCCGGGTCGGGATAGCCAACCGTCAGCTTCATGGCGAAACGATCGAGCTGAGCTTCCGGCAGCGGATAGGCGCCATGACTGTCGACCGGGTTTTGCGTAGCGATCACAAAAAACGACTCGGTCAGGCGATGCGTCGACTTGTCGATCGTCACCTGCCGTTCGGCCATCGCCTCGAAGAGCGCACTTTGGGTGCGCGGCGTCGTCCGATTGATCTCGTCCGCCAACAGCACGTCGGAAAAAACGGGCCCTTCGACAAACTCAAACTCGCGCGTCTGTTGATTGAACATCGAAAACCCGGTTACGTCGGTCGGCAGCAAGTCGGGCGTACACTGCACCCGGGCAAACCGTCCCCCGACAGCGCCCGCCAGCGCTTTGGCGAGGGTCGTCTTGCCGAGCCCCGGCAAGTCTTCTAGCAGCAGATGCCCCCGCGCCAGCAGACAGGCGATCACCAGTTCGACGACGTCGCTTTTCCCTTTCAGCGTCGAGTTCAAGGCGTCTCTCAAGCCGTCGATAAACGGCTGAAACTTGCACGTCGAGGGAGTATCGGAGTCATGTTGATGTTGCGAAGCGAGAACATGCATGGTTCGGTTCGGTTTTCGATTGAGTGATTGAACTAAGGAAGTGTGTGGGAACGACGGCTCAACTTCGAAGCGAATCGCCGCAGCGAGTCGACCTCGCTCTTGGCGACCGGGCAAGTCGATCCGCCGCCATACAGCGCCCAACTGCAGAGCGCGATCGCCTGGCGGCGGAGCGTCTCTTCGCCGGCGACGATCGTTTTTTGCGAAAGCCACGACTGTAGCGTGGCGCCTTTGGGCCGCTGCGGGCCAAGCCACTTCTCGCGGACCTGGATGACGTAGAGCGTATGCAAGACGCGGCGCCGCTCGTCACACAGCGCCGTCCAAAAGTCAGCGACGCGGGCCGCGCCGTCAAATAGCAACCCCCGCAACAGCCAACCGGCCACCAAGAGCATTGCCGACAGCGTCAGCGTCCATTTCTGCGACCAGCACCACAACAATCCGCTCCAGATCGCTTCGGCGACCAGCGTCTTGAAATCGCGCGGCGGGGCCAGCGTTTCGTAGCCGGGACTTGGATCGACCGTATGCCAGTTGACGCCATCGCTCACTTCGAGCCAAAAGTGAGCGTCTTGGGTGTAGATGGGAGTCTGGCCACTCGCCGCGACAAAGCGATCGGGTGACGCGTAAAAGCCGCTCACGATTCGGACCGAGTACCCCAACTCTCGCAACAGCAGCGCGGCCGACGCGGCGAATAAGTAGTCAGGCCCTCGTTTCGTTTTTAAGAGAAACTGTTCGATCGCGTCTTCTTCAAACTCTACGTCGGCGACGCGCTGCAACTCAAAGTCGCTGCGCAGCTTGTCGACAACGGACGTTATCGCCTCCCAACCAGGCGTGTTCTCCGCCGTCCAAATCTCGGCCAATTCTCTTATTCGCGTTGAAGAATCCTCAGGCGGGGCCTGCCTAGAACCAGCGAACTTGCGGCTATAGCGGTCGCTTCGCAGCGTCTCATCCGCTACCAGGAAGAAGCGTTGCCGCATGACGGTTGACGACGGCACGCGAGCAGCGTCGAGCCGGAGTACCCCATCGTCGGTCCACCGGAAAAAGTCGGGGCGATCGACATCGGGAATATGAAGCTGTGAGAAATGGCTGGGCGATGGGATGCGGGGCGAATTCAAGTTGATGAACTTCAGCATCGACTCTTCGACATAGGCGACGTCCGAATCGTTCACCAGACAAGGGAGATCGATCCACGGCTTTCCATCAATGTCCGAAAGCAACAGCAGGGAGTCCGTTCCATCGGCGGCCTCGATCAGTTGGTTCCCCTCGATGCGGTCGTAGATGTTCGTCCGCAGATGCTGCGGAACCCGCCCTTTGACGTATAGCAACGCATGCGTCGTGCGATCTTCCATTTGCCGCCGCTGCTGATTCGCCCGTTTGCGGACCAGGCTAAACTCCTTGCCCGACTGCTCGCTGCGCGCAACCTTTTGATGTCGGTGCTGCAGGCGATCAGGCGCCAGCGCCACGGCCCGCTGTCGCTCCTTCTTTTTGTTCGATTTGACCGGCACGTCGTAGGTGTCGTTGAAGACGTCGTACAGGCTCGGCATCTGCGACTCGAGAAAGACCTCGCTTTCGGTCGGGCCAAAGCTCATCGCATCTTCCGTCCCTGCGACCAGGTCGTTCCCATCGCCGACGCCAGAGTGAGCCGCCTCGCTGTCGTATTGGTTGCCGCCGGAACTCGGCATGAATCCCGAGAGGGCGATCGCCGCCTGATCGCGATCGACCAGGCAGAAGAGCGTTAGCGCGAAAAGAAGCGCCAAACCGGTCGCCGCCAGCCCGGCGGTCTTCGGGACCGTCCTTTCGGCCGAACTGGGCAGACTCCCTTGAATCCGATCCCAGTAGTCTCCAATGAGCCACCACAGGCCGATCATCGCGTAGACGGCGCAAACGGCCGTGATCGAAGCATGAATCTCGAAGATGAACGCAAAACAGGTCAATACGAAACTGAGCCCGAGCGACAATCGCAAACAGGCGGGAAAATAGGCCAACACGGCCGCGGCGATCATCAGGTTGCGTAAAGCCAAAGAGGTTTGCAGCTCCATCGTTTTCCCGAGCGCCGGGGCGAAACCCGCCAGCGCCGCTTCGATCACCAAATGCAACAGCAGCGCCCCCACCAACAAGATCACGGCGCCGGCGGTCGGTTGCGTTTGCTGGGGATCGGCGTTCGCAATGATCACGCGACCGGCAAGCAGCGAGACGATCAGCACGACGGCGACCTCCAGCCAATCCCACCACGTCCCAAGCGCGCCGCGGTGCAAGGAAAGCTGCAGCGCGACCGTCGCCAGCGTCACCAAGATAGCGTTCAGTCGAATCAAAAACGGGTTACCCATCTTGCAGCCCCTTCTTTCGACGGCGATTCCAAACTTCTTGAAACTTCGCCCCGCTCACCTCGCGGGCGTCCAGTTCGATCCAGTTCCCCTTTGGTTCCGCTCGCGCGTCGCTCTCCTCGTTCGTTCGCAGCACGATGGCGCGGCTTTCTCTCGGCGTTGACGGCGCCAGGTCGGTGCGCACGCCGATCACGAGCCCGTTCGCAGAGACGGCGGTTGGCGTCGCGGCGCTTGGCGTCAATTGCGCGGCCGTATCGAGCAGACGGCGCCACGACGCCGGCCTTCCATCCAGCAAGTGCGTCTGTCCGCCCAGTGCGACATGCACGGTCACGTTTTGTTTGACCAGCGCGGCGGCGACGCTGAGGCCAATCCGCAGACTCCACTCCAACGTTGCGTCGCGGCCCACGCCCCGATGCTGCGATTGGCTTGAGTCGATCACGACGGTGACCGCCGTCTGCGCCGCTTCTTGACGCTCGCTTACGATCAGGCGATCGCATCGGGCCGTCTGCGCCCAGTGGACGTTGCGGAGCGAATCCCCTAGCCGATACGGCCGGGCGCCGGTGCGGTCGCCATGATCGCCGCTGCGAGTATCGCTGGCGCCCAGCAATTGCCGGCAGTTGCCCGACGGCAACTCGAGCGAAGTCAGCGGGAACACCCGGGGCCAGACGATCAGCGACTGCGCCACCTGCGTTGGGCGACTCGCCTTCCACAGCCCAAACGGAAACTCGGTGGCGATCGACGGGGGCGTCGTGGGATAGACGCCGCGAACCATCGGCCGATACGTGAACGAAAAGCGGCAGGTCGTCCAGCCTGGGATCCGGGCCAACGAAACGACCGCCTCTCGTTCGCCTTGCTCGCTGTGGAAGAACCCTCGCTCGATCGCCAAACCCCAAACCGGAAAGGGCCAGCGATTGACGATCTCGACCTCGACCGCCACTTCTTCCTCTTCTTCACATCGCTGGCGCGGAAAGCGGAGCGAACAGCCAACTCCCCGCAGGCCGATCCAGGGCCAACAGATGCCGATCGCCAGCACCCCAGCGATCGCGCCAAAGATGACGAAGCTTTGCGGCGTAACGAACCAACCCAGCACCAGCGAGACGACCGCCGCAGCGATCAAGACGCCAAATGGCGTTCTTAACCAGTAGACGTAGCGGTTCGCCCACGGCGTGTAGTCGCGGGTCAGCAATTGGCGCAGCCCCAGCGGTGCGCCGTCCAACTTTCGGATCGGTGGCATGAAGCATCCTTGGAGCGCACGCGCGCAGTCGCTATCGAAGCGGCGGCGGCCAGCGCTATTGCGAAGGAAGAAGGTACCATCGCCCGCCAAGCTAGACGGGCGACCACGAATCTCCAGCTAGAGAATCGCTGGCGGACCGCGAGAATGCGGCGCTACGGCAATGCGGGGCGACATCGTTGGCCTGGGGGGCGCCGCAATCGCCTCCATTGCTAGAAACGGCGAGTAAAGAATCGCCCGGGAAACATCGGCTTGTCGCCAACCGCGAAGCAGCCGGCAAATCAAGCAATCGCCATCCTCGGCCGCGAGATCTGCGCCGGCGACCTGATCGACATCCTCCTCGACCATCGCCAAGCAAGCATGCGTCCCATGATCATGGCAAGCGTGCCCGTGGTGGTGGTCGCCGTGGTGACGACAGCCATGGCCGCAACCATGCCCATCATGCGCGGCGCCCGGCAGGGCATGCAACGCCTCTCCCAGTCCCCCTGCCAAAAGCAGGACGACCAGTTGCAGCAGTGCGACAAATTGCAGACTACTCGAGGACATATTCAACATGCGTGAAAGGAACGTCGATGCTCCCATTTTGGTCGGCGCCCGCGGATCGTCAATCGACTTCACGCCCTTTTTGCACAATATTTGCAATTTGCAGTCAAACTGCGAAACAAAAGACCTCCTAAACCCCCGCGGCCCCGCCCTTTTCCGCAATCATCCGGCATGGCCGCCCGCTCGACCTCCATCCCTGGGGTGGAGCAACCGCAAGTTCGCCCCGCCGAGCCCGATTGGGCTCACAAAATGCCTACAGCTCCTTTGGCGGTCTTTGCAACCCTGCAGAGTGCTAATTCGATGAGCACTGCGACCTTTTCCCGTATCGCCGGCGCCGAAAATCAAAGCGACTCTCTGATCGACGCCGAATTGGCCGACTTCCTCGACATCCTGCAGCTATTGATCCGCGAGCTGGAGGAAGTGGGCGCGCGGGTGCAGTATTCCCAAGGCGTGCTAGTCGCCCAGGGCTCCCGCCCTTACGACCTGGTTCTGTCAGCCAGATCGTTCTGACCACCCTGGTCGAAGTTGACGACTTGCACGTTGGTGATTCGCGGCAGCCCGACACCCGGCGATCTGAGCGTCTCAAAGTCAAACTTCAGCGGCGAAGCGGGATAGCTTGTTCCTCCAGAGAAGACTTCCGCCTGCGGGCGCAGCGACGGCAGTAAGGGAAACGCCAGCCACGTCGCTATCGGAATCGCCGCCGCCACCACAATCAACGTCAACAAGCCAACCAACATAGCGTGCATCAATCTCGTGGCGGGGTCATTGGGGGAAGGTCCCGCCATTTTGAACGCCGCCGCAAAGCGATGCAAGCCAACCGCAAACACAAGAAACCGCGGGAGACGGCTCTCCCGCGGTTTCTTCACCGCATCGGTGCAACAAGGAAACCTGCCCCTAGTTGTTCATCGGGTTCGGGTCGAGCATCGGCCCGGGGACCGGCATCGGCGCCGGTACCGGTTCGCCCGGCGGAACCGGGTTGTCCGGAGCCAGCGGGTTGGCGCCGGGTGCATTCGGGCCTGGTAGCGTCGTCTGCGGGTCGAGCATCAGTTCGGCTGGGACGCCCGCCGCTTCGTCGATCGGACCGAAGGCGAACGGAGCTTGCCAGCCGCCGCCCAAAGCCTTGTACAGGTTGACCAACGCCAGGTAGGTGTCGCCGCGAGCCGCCACGTATTGGTCTTCCAAGTCGGCTTGGAAACGCTGGGCGTCCAACAACGTCTGGAACGGGATGATGCCGCCCTCGTACTGCACTTCCGAGATCTCCGACGCGCCTTGGGCCGCTTCGACCGCTTTGTACAGCTCTTCGGCTCGAACCTGCGTAAACCGGTATTCGATCAACGCGTTCTCCACTTCTTCCGAAGCGTCCAGCACCGTTTGCTGATAAGCGTACACCAACTCACGCCAACGGGCTCGTTGGTATTCGATATCGCCCCAGACGCGACCAAAGCTCAGCACGTTCCACCGAGCGGTCGGGCCAAAGCTGTAGGCGATACTGTCCGTCGTGAACCAGGCATTGATGTTCGTCGCATTCACGCCAAACGTACCGGTGAGCGTAAACTTCGGGAACAAGTCGGAGGTCGCCACGCCGATGCGGGCCGATTGGGCCGCCAGTTGGCGTTCGGCCGAACGAATGTCGGGACGCTGCCGGATTAAATCAATCGGCAACCCGACCGCGATGTGATCCGGAATCTTAAACAGCTGCCGGGCGCCCATCAACTCGTTGGTCAAGTCTTGCGGAGGCATCCCCTGCAGCACCGCCAAACGGTTGTACGACAGATCCAAGTTTTGACGCAGGGTCGGAATTGTCGACTCGGTCGAGTACAAGTTAGAGCGAGCTTGGTAGACGTCCAACTTGCTGACCGTGCCTGCGTCCAACTTCGTTTCGGCGATCTGCAACGATTGTCGCTGTAACTGCACGTTGCGTTGGGCGATCAAGATGCGATGTTGCAGCGTGCGGGCCTGCACGTAGTTGGCGCCCACTTCCCCTTGCAGCGAAACGAGTACCGCATTGTGATCTTCGATCGACACGTCGATGTCGGCATTGGCCGCTTGCAAGTTGCGACGTACACCGCCAAAAACGTCGATTTCCCACGAAGCGTCGACCAGGTTGGCGCTCCAGTAGTTAAACGCGGGCGTACTGAACGTCAAGCCGATCGGGCTACCGTTGCTACTCGACTTGACCCGCGAATAGGAGGAGTCCATGTAATAGTCAGGGAACAACCCGCCGCGAGCGATCGCCCGACGAGCGCGAGCCTGCGCGATCCGCTCGTACGCCTGGCCCAACGTCAAGTTGGACTGCGCGGTGCGGACCATCATCTCGGACAGCACCGGGTCGTTAAACTTCGTCCACCAAGCGACCGAGTCGTTCGGCTCGTCGGTCACCCCTTCCGGAAGCGGGCGACTCCAATGAGGTAAAAAGGGCGCCCCGGGGTCACAATGATCTGGCCCCACCAGACAGCCCGTGCTCAGCAAAGCGGAAGCCATCAAAGCTACCGCCGCCATACGTTGCGTCGAGAAAATCTGTATCCAAGTCACGATTCATCCGCTCCCGGCGTCGTTTCATTCGCAAGCTAATCATCGAAACGCATTTGCCTGCCATTCCGATACTGCTTGACGTATCGACAATTCCGAAAAGACCGGATGAAACTTCCTTAAGGGCCCGGCAAGGTGAATGGAAACGGAAAAGTCGCCGATAGCACCGCTTACAACGGCCCCGACCGGCGACATTAACGACTGCGTAAGACGTCATACCAACTAGATCGATTCGATGTGAATTCCCCGCCGCATGCGCTCTTTTCGCCGGGCGCCATCGATCAGTTCGGCTACTTGTTTCACATCTTCGATCCCATCCATCACCAATGTGGGGTGGGTGCGATCGCTGGAGGTAATCGCGATCGTGCCGACGCCAAACATCCGATCAAAGATGCTTTGCGTAAAAGTAACGTCGTCGATGTCGATCACTTCGATCCGGTCGGTGGTTCGGCTAAGGATCCCCTTCTCATGGACGAAACGCTGCGTCGTCAGTTCGTAATGGACGCTCCATTTCCGCCACATCAAGCGGAACAGCAATCCGATCCAAACGAGCGCCACCACACCAATGACCGGTAAGATCGCCGGCAAGAAGAAGATGCCGGAGACCGCCAGGGCCGCGATCGACAACACCGCGGCGATGATCCACGCACCATACATATCTTTCGCCGAATAATCGCCCGACCACAGCTTTTCTTCTGGATCGTCACGGCGGCTATCGTCTCGGGGCTTCATTTTGTCAGTAAATTCGTCTTTATCCATCGTAGCGCCCTTGTTGCTTTCACTGCGGGAGTGGTTGTTGATCTATTCGCGTCAGCAGGCAAAATCTTGGCCAGCTTCCGCGGGCCATTATAGCGGCTGAATATAGTGGAGACACGCGCCCCCAAAACGAGTCGGCTCAGCCGCGGAAACGGGCCGATTTTTCACACGCAAGCGGGCCCGGTGGTGTATATTGTGAAAATCGCTCGTTGATCGGGCTTCTCCCCCCAATCGCGGAATCATCTAGCATGCGCTGCCCATTTTGCCGTACGGATAACGACAAAGTGATCGACTCGCGCGCCAGTCAGGACGGATTCTCCATCCGTCGCCGCCGCGAGTGCCTAGGCTGCAAACGTCGCTACACGACGTATGAGCGGGTCGAGGAAATGTCGATCAAGATCATCAAAAAGGACAACGTCCGCGAGCCGTTCCAGCCCGAGAAGATCAAAAAAGGTCTCGCGCTGGCCTGCTGGAAGCGCCCCATCAGCGAAGCCCAGATCGAGGGAATCGTCTCCGGCGTCGAAAGCGACATCTACGCCGAGTGCGAAGGGGAAGTCGAAAGCCACTACATCGGCGAGCTGGTAATGCGTCACCTGCAAAAAATCGACCAGGTCGCCTACGTCCGCTTCGCCAGCGTCTACCGCGAGTTCAAAGACGTCCACGACTTCGTCGACGAACTCCAACCCATGCTCAACACCCCGCGAAATCCAAACGCCCCGCAGTAGGCGGCATAGTAGCCCGATGCGCGAGCAAAGCGGAAACCGGACCGCAACCCGCACTTTTTTTGATCCCCCATCCGCGTAGGGTCCGCTGTGCGGACCAAGAGCCTGCCGAGTCGCCCGTTTGGCGAACAACCCCAACCGGACCGCCACGTTTCAAAATTTCCGAATTGCCAAACACCGCCCGCATCGTCATCAGCCCATCGGGGCGATCTAATAGCGGCGCCGTTTGTCGGTTCGTATCCCGCGATGGACTGGACCGATGGTTTGCATTTTTTTCGCTCGCCGACGTCGATCGGGACTGGACCGCAGCGCACGTTTTTTGATCCCCCATCCCCGTAGGGTCCGCTGTGCGGACCAAGAACCTGCTGGTTCGGTCATTTGGCGCCCGTTGCTCATGCTTGTTGAGCAGGTTCGTGGTCCGCACAGCGGACCCTACGACTGGATCGCTCCGTTTCCTTTTTTTCTTCGCCCGGCGGCAACGTATATCGCTTGAGCGTCGAATGGGGTTCTTTCGGCATCTCGACAATCTTCCCCGCGGTCATCATCCGGTCCCAGGTCGGGCCGAACTTGCTGCCGCTCATGCCGCTGTTGCTGCGGATGTTGTATTTGCAGAGGCCGTTTTCACCAGCATCGATCAAGACGCGGCGAAGTTGGGACTCCAGCTTTTCGAATTTCACGTCTTCTTTCGCCTGCTTCGCGGCGGCTTCGATTTCGGTCGCTTCGCGCAAGCGGACATTCCAGCGGCGGCCCCCCTCGTCGGAAAGACGACCTTCGTCGATATCAACGCCCCACTCGCCACCTTGCCCGGCGTAGCCGCCGATCGACAGCCAGAGTTTGTGCTTTCCGCTGCCACTTTGAAACGCTTCGCGACGATTCACCAATAGCCATTGCTGGGCGAAGTCGAGACTGCCCGCCAAGATCGACGCGTCCAGCTTGCCCGGTTTCATTTCTTTGCGAGTTTGCACGCAGAGAATCGGCGTGGCGCCAGCTTTCGAAATGGTCTTTACCAGCGTTTGAATTGCTTCGGCCTGCTTGCGTTTGTTGGTGGAGCCAAGACGCAGTGGATCGATCACGACGACTTCCAGTTCAAACTTCTCGATCCACTCCCTCAGGCTCTCCAGGTTCTCTGGAGCTGCCGGCTCCTCGACCGACATGAACCACTGCAGGTTGTCGAGCGTTGGGTTTTCCTCGCGGGCGGCGCTCCACCGGACCGCCAAGTCGGTGAGCTGCGACTGCTTGTTGTCGGCGCCAACAAAGCCGACGCGGAACACTTTTTCGGCGGCGAACTCTCCCAAAAACTTGCCGCCGGTCGCGAGCGCCGCGCACAGATCGACCGCCAGCGACGACTTTAATGTCTTGCTCGGCCCAACGATCACTGCCGGCTCGTTCTTGGTTAGCAGGTTGTTGAAGAGCCACTCTTGCGGCTTTCGCTCGGCGAGCATTTCGGCGGTCGAGAGCGTGCGATGCGTCTCTTTCGCTTCATCACCGCCGCCGACGTCGAGGCGAACGATACCTTGATCGGCGGTGAAAAAATCGACTCCCCTCCGTGCGTCAATCTCTTTTTGCACTTTCGCGATTTCGGCGGTGATCTGTTCGACCTCTTGCTGCTCCCGGCGGTCTTTCCGCAGCTGACGCATCCGGGCTTGGAACTTCTGAATTCGGGCTCGGCGCATGAGATTTCCCTTGGTTTGTGAAAACAAAATCTGGGTGCCACTGGCCTTCAGCCAGTGTCTTCCGTTGAATCGATATCCAGCTCCGTACTTCGACCGCGTCACTTCGATCTGAAGAGCACTGGCTGACGGCCAGTGGCGCCCCGGTGGGAAGTTGGTTCGCTCAGCGCGCAGGGAGAGCCATCAGCGACCTGCGTGCTTGGAAAAATCGCCTTGCCGCCATGCAGGGCGCGAAGAATTTTGGCGTTCCGGGCGATTGATCATACGCCCGCAACATTAAGGGGTGTAGTGTACGAAATGCCAGGCGGTTTTGCAACCCTTTTTTGACGCTTCGTAGGCCCTGGGTAGGCTGGGTCGAGCCGCTGGGTCTTGACCCAGTTCACGCTCTACCTGCGGGTTGCATCACGGCGCGATGGGTGGAACAATCGGCTCGCGCAAGTTTTTCACGCACCTAAGAAGTTCTCGTTTGGCGAATCTTTTTCCGTGAGCCGTTCGATGGAAATGAAGCCTTCTTCGCAAGCAGCGTGCGATAAGTTGCTAACTCGCTTTTACAACTTCCACGATGGCGTCATCCGCTCGGTAACGCTGCAATATGTGGAAGGGGGCGAACGCACGGTCGAACTGCTAATCGCGACGCGTGACTCCATGGCGACCGAAAATGAGAGCTGGGTCGCGGTACGGATCCTCGTTCGACAGGTTTCTAGCCTGGCCATTTGCGAACGTCCGCGAACGACGTTGCAAGTCTTATCGCAGGGCCTTCATCTATTGGCTACGGGTGATCAAGTCGGCGTGGAATTTGGCGGCTTTGACGACCAGCCTGATTCGTTGGATGAGCTGGCGGCGTCGGATGGTTTTGCGATTGGGAAAGAGATGGAGTTTCGCGTCGAGCCCTATTGAACGCAATTGCGTTACCACGCGGTAGGCGGAATGAGCGGCCCTAGCAGGTTCGCGGTCCGCACAGCGGAACCCGCGCGGAGGCGATTTCTTCCGCTTTCGGCTCTCCGCTTTCCGCTTTTCTTCTCGGGCGTTTCGCCTCGGCAGGCACGGCCTGCCCTACGGGGAGGACGCTAACACGACCTAGCGGTGACGAAGCTGGCTAGTTGTTCTAGCGTGGTGCGGGCTTCCGACGGTGGGAGGATGGCGAGGGCGTCGATCGCCGATTGGACGTATTCGTTGGCGCGGCGACGGGCATAGCCGAGGGCGTCGCATTGGGCGAGCCACGGTTTTAGGTCTTCGCCGCGGCGTTCGGCCGGGCCTTCGACGACCGCCAAGACTTGCTCGCGCTCGTCACCCTGGAAGTACTGCAGGGCGTAGATCAGCGGCAGGGTCGGCTTTTGCTTTTCGAGATCGGTGCCGAGCGACTTGCCGGTTTCGACTTCGTTCCCTTCAACGTCCAGCAGATCGTCGGCGATCTGGAAGGCGATGCCGAGATCGCGGCCGAACTCTTCGAGGGCGGCGATTTGCTCGTCGGTCGCTTCGGCGTAGCGAGCGCCCAGTTCGCAGGCACACGCACAAAGCTCAGCCGTTTTGGCGTCGATGATCTCGAAGTACTCTTCTTCGCTCGTTTCAAACGCCTGGCGGCTGGCGATCTGGCGGAGTTCCCCTTCGCAGACGACGTTGGTCGAGCGGCCGATCATCCGCGCGGCGCAGGTGGTCGGCAACGTCGTCGCCAGGTAAAAGGCGTGCGAAAAGAGGAAGTCGCCGAGCAGGACGCTCGTTTCGTTGTTCCAGCGCGAGTTGACCGTGGCCAAGTGACGGCGCTGGTCGGCTTCGTCCAGCACATCGTCATGGACCAACGTGGCGGTGTGGATCATCTCGATCACGGCGCCAAGCGTGTAGTGGGCGTCGGTCACATTGCCACAGGCCTTGGCGGCGAGCAGCAGCAGAGCGGGACGCATTCGTTTGCCGCCGAGCATGCAGCCGTACGAGACGACTTCGGCGACCGCTTCGTAACGCGAGCTCATTTCGCGGGTCAGGATCTTTTCGACCGCCGCCATTTCGTGCGCAATGCCGCCGTACGCCGAAGAAAGAAACTGGGCGTCAGCGGGTAAAGAGCGGGGAACGCCGTTGGCTGCTTGGCTCACAACTATATCGCCCTAAAACTAGCGGTCGAAAAATTCGGGGTGTTACAAATGGCCTGATCGCGCCTTAGGCGGAGTCGGCCGAGTCCCCGTCGGCGGGTCGCAGGAAGTGACCAGAGCGTCCGCCTGTTTTTTCTAACAGCCGAACCGCCTGAATCTCCATCGCGCGATCCATCGATTTACACATGTCGTAAACGGTAAGTGCGGCGGCGGAAGCGGCGGTCAGCGCTTCCATCTCGACGCCGGTCTTGCCGGTGGTTTGCGTGGCGGCGGTGATCACCAGGGTGGTCTCGCCGCGAAAGCGAAAGTCAATCGTCACCCCTTCCAGCGGAATCGGATGGCAGAGCGGAATCCACTCACCGGTTCGCTTGGCCGCCATGATGCCGGCCAGCCGAGCCACCTCAACCACATCCCCTTTGCCAACATCACGCTGGGCGACTCTGGCGGCGGTAGCCGCAGCCATCACAACTTGCGCTTCGGCGGTAGCCGTACGGACGGTCGTCGGCTTGGCGCTGACGTCGACCATGCGGCTGGCGCCGGAGTCGTCGAAATGGGTCAGTTCGCCGGCCATATCCACTGCTAGGGTTCAATTTAGGACAACCCACCATGGTACCTAGCCAACCGACCTTGAAAAGAGGCCTTTTGGCGTCAAACTGTCGCAGGCGCCCCGATTTCAACCGTAAGCGGGTTCAGCAGTTAACTGCGGTCGGGGCCAAAATCGCTTGAGATGGGCGATAGCGCAAAAAAAAACGCCGCGGGGGTCTGTCCGCGGCGTAATGCGTATCGGCGATTCTGTTAGCGAGTGCTGATTAGACCAATTCTTTCTTGGCGCCAATCAGCGTGCGAAGGCGCTCGGCCAGCAAAGCGGCATCGAACGGCTTCTTAAAGGTTTCGTTGATCGTCGAACGATCGAAGCTCATCGGGTTACCGTCGTCCGGCAACAGGGCGATGAGGATCGTTTCGGCAAAGTCAATGTTGCGACGCAGATTTTGGCAAATCTGCAACGCTTCGACGCGGCCGATCGAAAAATCGACGATGATGCAGTCCGGGTGGAAACCTTCGGCTTGAATACCGGCTTCAAAACCGCTCGCGGCCACAGCGACCTTGAACGACTTTTCGGGCGGCAATTCACGACGCAGATTCTCGACCAAGACTTGATCTTGAGCGACGATCAGGCACTTGGCCATCGCTTCGTCTTCCAGGTCGCCCAAGGGCATCCCGTGCTCTTTCAAGAACTTAATCAGATATTCCCGCGGAATTCGGCGATCTTGCGATCCCGGAATCCGGTAACCTTTAAGACGGCCCGAATCGAACCACTTGCTTACCGTGCGCGGGGCCACTTTACAGATCTTCGCGACCTGTCCTGTTGTGAAGACCTTCATCTCAGGCTCTCCGTTACTCTCTAGTTGAGTTGACCTCCACCGCGTTCCCGCAAATCGGAAACACGCGTCCAGCCCTTGCTCACTACGCGCCTTGACGCAACTTCCCTCGCGTCGACAGTGGGACTTGTCCGGCGCCCGTAAACATCTGGGTTAGGGCTGATAAAAATGCATCGCTCTGTGGCTCGTGTTCAGTTCCTTCTGACTCCGCGCCTCAAGTGTCTAAACCACCAAAAGCGAACTTCGGCAAAGAGGGTGAGAAATCTTTTCCCAACACCTTCGCGTCGCTTCGAATTCGATGATTCGGCGAGGTGGCGGCTCAAGGGATCCCCTCAGAGAAGACGTACCTCCACCTCGTTTCGCATCCCGTCCGTCGCGAAACGATGCGGCTTACGCCCTGATTGAGATGTACCCCCCTTGCCGGTCTGCCTGCAGAGGCGCGTCTAGGTGACGCAAACTCAATAGAACAGACCTGCCGAAGCTTAATTTCGAATCAATCGGGGGCTTTTCTTTAGCATCTTTCCGGTCAGAAGCCGCCAACAAGCAAAATCGTGCCGCACGGAGCGACCGTCGCTACCCGCATCCTATGAAGCGCGACCGATGCAAGTCGTGTTTATTAGCCGGGTTACAATGGCTGGCCGCGAGCGCGAGCCGACAGATGATTTCTTTGCTAATACTTAAATTATAGGCGCGGCGACTTGAGAAGGCCTGCGCGATCGTAACGATTACGCGGCGATTACGGTCACGCTACCTGGGCGTCGTCGTCATTATCGCGATCGCCGGCGTCTCGCTCGACGGCCGCCTGCGAGATCTCGCCATCGTCGCTGACGTCGTCGAACTGCACCGAGACGCGCTTCGAGACGCCTGACTCTTGCATCGTGACGCCATACAGCGTCGAGGCGGCCGCCATGGTCGCCTTGGAGTGCGTCACGATCACAAACCGGGTCCAATCGAGGAACCCTCTTAAGACGTCGACGAAGCGTCCGATGTTCGCTTCGTCGAGCGGGCCGTCCACTTCGTCCAAAATACAGAAAGGACTGGGACGGAACTGAAAAATCGCTAGCAGCAGCGTCACCGCCGTCAGCGCGCGCTCGCCGCCGCTCAACAGCGAAATGTGCAAGGTGTTTTTGCCCGGCGGAGTGGCGACGATGTCGACGCCGGCTTCGAGGACGTCGACTCCTTCTTCCAGGATGATGTCGGCCGATCCGCCACCGAAGACCTTGCGGAAGAGATGCCGGAAGTTCTCGCGAACCGTCACCAGCGTCTCTTCAAACAACCGCCGGCTGTCGGCGTTGATCTTCTGGATGATCTTTTCGAGCGCCTGCTTCGCTTCGGTTAAATCGGTCAACTGACCGGACAGATGGGCGTATCGCTGCTCTAGCTCGTCCAGTTCCTGCAGGGCGTCGACATTGACGGCGCCGATGTTGGTCACCTTGCGGCGGAGGTCGGCGATCTCTTCGTCGACCGCCTGACGGTCTTCGATCGGCTCGAGATCCTCCTTGTCGGCATGCTTGGCGATCTCGATGCCGTAGTCTTCCAGCAGGCGGGCCGCTAGCGTCCCCCGTTCGTGCCGCAGGTCGCCGCCAGCCAACTCCTTGCGATGGACTTGCTCGGCGATCGCTTCCATCTCGCGCCGCATCTTTTGCGACTGCGCCTGGATCTCGGCCCGCTGCGTCTCGATCGCCCGGCGACGGACGCGGCCCGAGTGGACCTCGCGATAGCGTTGCTCGCGGACCAGGTAGAGATGGGCCAGCTCGCCGTTGGCCGACAAGATCTCCCGCTCCAGCGTCGCGTATTGCTGCTGCTCGGCGGTCAGACGGTCGCGATTTTCGGCGATCGCCTGCGATTTTTCGGTCAGGGCCTGCTCGGTCTGCTTCGCTTGCTGCTGCAGCGAGGTGACCTGTTGCTCGCTTTTGGCGAGTTCGATCTTCAGGCTGGTCGCTTGCTGCCCGACCTGGGCTCGCTCGCTCTCGAGCATCGCCGCTTTGGCGTGGTCGTCGTCGGCCGCACGCTCGAGATTGGCCGTTTCTTGCTGTTTTTCGGCCAGCGAGTTCCGCACCGACTGCAGGCGTGAGTCGCCATCCTCGATCTGTCGGCGGATCGCTTCCTGCTCTTGGCCGCTCCGCTGTTGATCGCGGGCCAGGTGTTCTAGCTGCTGCTGCACCGCGGCCAGGCGAGCTTTGTGCTCGGACTGGGCCAGGGTCGCCTGGCGATGTCCGTCGATGGCGCTCCGCAGTTCGTCGTCCGCCTCGGCGATCTCGTGCTGTAGAGCGGTGATCTCGTCGCCGCCGGTTTTGATTTCGTCGTCCAGCTCGGCCAGTTGATCCCGCAGCGAGCGCAGTTCGCTCCGCCGCGAGATAATACCGGCCGCATTGGCCCGCGGGCCGACGTAGATTCGCCCGTCCGCTTCCAGCATTTCGCCCGTCTCAGCCACAAACCGACGCCGCGGGTATTGCCGCTGCAAGCGACGTGCAGCCGCCAGATCGGTCACAATCCAGGCATCCCCCAGCAACTGACTGACCAGCGGGGCGAACTCTTCGGCCGTTTCGACAAACCGGTCGGCGCGCCCTTTGACGTCGCCATCTTCCGAGAGCGTCTGTTCGTCCTCTTCGGCAACCCGCGGCAAGCAGTTCTCAAGCTCGATCAGGCCAACCCGCCCCGGAAAGTGAACGCTACCATCCTGGATCGCATCGACCAGCCCGGCGTCGCGCAGCACCACATAATGGGCGGCGTCGCCAAGCGCGATTTCGATCAGCGTGGCGTTTTTGACGTCGACCTGAAAGACGTCGGCGACCAGGCCGGCGACCGAGCGGAAGTGGTATTCTTTTTCGTCGCGAGCGCGTGATAGCACCTCTTTGACGCCGGCGTTGAGCCCTTCGTACCGCTTCTCCAACTCGTCGAGCACCTTGGCTCGCTCGTGAATTGCAGCACGGCGGTGTGATAGCGTCGTCAGGGCGTCTTGCCGATCGCGGAGATCGTCGCGCTGGCGGGTCAGGCGATCTTGCGTCTGATCGAGCCGCTCTTGCTTCTTCTCCAGATCGATCGCAACCCGGGCGCCCTCCTCTTCAAAGGCTTCCGCCTCTTGCCGCTGCTCGGCGATCGCGGCGCAGATCTCGCTGTATTGTTCGCCGACTTCGCTCAACCGGCGGCCGGCGGCGGCGACTTCGGCCTCGATGGCGCCGATCGAGTTTTCCAGGCTCGACGCTTCTTTCAGCAGTTCGACATGCCGCTGGCGCCGCTCTTCGCGATCTTTGCGCAGCTGTTCGACGCCTGCTTCCAGATCGACGGCGGTTTCTTCGACGCTGTGCAGCTCTTCGACGACCGTTTCGTATTGCAATCGTGCGGCGTCAAGCAAGCCGCGGATCGACTGCACGTCGACAGAGAGCGACGCCTCGGCCGACTTCAGCCGTGAGACCCGTTCGCGGCGGTTGGCGATATCGCCGGTCAGTTCGTGCAGTTGGCGATACTGCATCGTCGAGGCGGCCGACAGCGTGGCGACCCGCTGTTCGGCGCGAGAGAGATCTCCCTCGGCCTGGGCCATGCCGTCGGTTAGCGTGCGGGCTTCCGCTTCGAGGGCCGCGCTGCGTTCTTCGGACGCTTTCACCGCTTGCGCTAGCGAGGCGGCCTCTTCGCGAAACTGCGACAGCTCGACTTCGTACTCTTCGAGCCGGGCCGAGAGCGATCGCCAGTCGACCCAACCGACGCTAACCCGCAAATCTTGCAGACGTTGACTATATTCACGATATCGTTGCGCTTTGCCGGCCTGGGCGCGAACGCTCTTCAAACGGCCGCCGACCTCATCGACGATGTCGGCCAGGCGAAGCAGGTTTTGCTCAACGCGGTCGAGCCGCCGCTGCGTTTCCAGCTTTTTCGACTTAAAGCGACTGATGCCGGCCGCTTCTTCAAAGATCGCGCGGCGGTCTTTGGACGACGCCTGCAGCAGCGTGTCGACCTTGCCTTGCTCGATGATCGCGTAGGCGTCGGCGCCGACGCCGGTTCCACTGCACAGATCCCGCACATCCCGTAACCGGCAAGGATGGCGGTTGATCAGGTACTCGGCCTCGCCGCTGCGATAAACCCGGCGCGAGACGTGAACTTCGGGCGAATCGATCGACAGTTGGCCGTCGCTATTGTCGAAAACGATCGTCGCTTCGGCCGAATTGGCCGCTTTTCGCGAGCCCGAGGCGGCGCCTTTGAAGATGACGTCGGCCATCTCTTTGCCGCGGAGACTTTTGGCGCTTTGCTCGCCTAACGCCCATTTGATGGCGTCGACGATGTTCGACTTGCCCGAACCATTAGGCCCAACCACCACGGTAATGCCGGGGGGAAACTCGAATCGCGTTTTGTCGGCGAAGCTCTTGAAACCGACAAGTTCGAGCGCCTTCAGCATAGAAACAGACGATTGCGGGGGAGTTAAAGGTAAACCGGGAGCCCACCGCGCAGAGGGCGGCCAGCTTCAATAGTAGTCAAAGAATGTTCCCGTACTATACGCACAGGGAAGTTCTTAGTTTACCAAAACTGCCACCAACTTTTCTCGTCCGATTTCTCGCTGGAAGCAATTTCCTCGGGGTCGGCGTCCGCCATATCCTCTGCAACCGCTTCCTCTTCCGAGTCTCCCTCGCTCCAGAACTCGGAATCTTCGTCATCCTCGCGATCGAGATAATAGACCCGATCGTTACTAGCCATGGCGTCCGAGCGAACCATCGCGTCGATCGCGCCTTGGCTCTTCAGATTGTAAATCGCCTTCATGACCTCCGGATAATCGCTGTCGGCGTCGACAAGTCCCTTGATCACCTCACCGACGGTCGGTTCGCACATAAAGGTGCGGTTCTCGCGACCGGCGACCACGCGGGTCACCTTGATCTTGCCGTCCGGCGTCCCAGCGATGGTCAGCCCCTTCGGCATCAGCACGACGGCGTCGCTCTTCACCGGAATCGCATCGCCAAAGACGACGACCTCGGCCCGCTCCGTCAAGCGGAAGTGAAGCAGCGGCGGCGAGTTGGTCCGAATCGAATGGAAGACGAACTTCCCCTTCATGTCGACGCCCCGAATCACCGGCGCCTTGCCGGTCTTCTTCAGCAGCGTCTCAAACGCGCCATAGCGGGCTTCGACGCTTTCGCAGTGAAGCAAGCCTTCCAACTCGTCGATCACCGTCAGTTCGTCCAGCGTCCCCATCGCGAGAAACGCGCGGTGGCGGAATTCGCTTTGGCTGCGAGCCGCTTCGGTCAACGTCGGAATCGCTTCCGCATCGTCCAGGTAAGCGAGCGCTTCGGCCGCACAGAAGCGGACCAGCGGGCTCTTCGAGACCAGGCCCGTCTTCAGCGACTCGAGCGAGTCCTTGCCAAGGGCTTCCAGTTTCATGGCGCCCGCTTCGGCCGACTCCGGAATCAAGAGTTCCGCCTCGGCGTTGGCGATCCGTTGCAGGCGTTCTTCGGTCGTGTCGCCAATCGGAATGTAGCGGACCACGCGGACAAAGCGCGGGACGTTCTCGTAATACTTCGGATGGACGCGCAGTTCGATTTTCTTGTCGTCGACCGGATTGGCGACGCCCGTCTTGCCGCCCCCATTTTGATAGCTGAAAAAACGGCCGTTAATCGCCTGGCCGACGCGAGCGCTGGCCTGGATCGAAACGTCGTTGGCGCCCATCGCCAGTCCAAGCGGGCGGTCTTTTTTCAGTACGCCGCCGCCAAGGATGACGCCTCGCTTGGGCAACAATTCTGAATCGTCGCGACCTTCGCGAATGTCGTCCGTCAGGATGGCGCCATGGCCGCGGACGAAGGTTTCCCCCTTCCGCAATCGGCCTTCGAGCACCGCCGATTCCGACAGGGCGACTTCCAGCATCCAGCCGCCAGCCAAGCTGGTCGTTTCCGAGTCGCGCGGCGTCAGCACGCGAATGTCGACTCGATCGCCGGCGCGGGCGCCAGCCGGAATCAACGCTTCGGCGATCGCCAGCGAGGTCCGCGGCGAGGCAAGCTCGGTATTGGGATTGGCGATCTTTCGAATCCGCATCTCGTTGATCAGCGCTTCTTGCAGCGGCGACGGAGGAGGATCGCTGCCGGTGTTGTCGAGCCCGACCACCATCGAAATCCCTTGGATTTTCGCTGGGCCAATGCCGACCGGCACGGTCAAATCGCCGACCACCCGCGACAATTCCCAGTCGGCCGGCGAGGTGTCGATCATCGCCGTCGGCTCTTCCTCATGGAACCATGAGACGCACCCGGGCGAGAACAGCAAACCACCGGCGATCAGCCCAATGGCGGCGTAACGTGAACGAGATGAAAGGGCCCGAGTAGTCATAGCGTGCGACGCTCCGTGTCGGCGTGGCTATCGCGCCGCGAATCCTTGCGGCACGTAGGGATCAAATGTTTGCGGGCGAAGGCTATTGCAATCTGATAGCACGGTCAAGGTCGATTTAGCAGACAGTCGAACCTTTTGGCTGCCTGTTGGAAAATGCCCTCGTGGCATTTTCCAACCTCGCCAGGCTCAGAGCATCGCTCTTCGCGGCTCGCAAAATAACGACTTGCGTCGCTATTTTGGGATCGCATCCCTGCGCTCACGCAGTCCGTCGAGAAAATCAACGGACTGTCAGGGAGGATCCCAGCCCCCGGTGCAAAACGGATTGCACCGCACGATCCGCCACGCGCCCCGCAGCAGTCCGCTAATCGGCCCGTACTTGTTCACCGCGCCGATAAAGTAGTGACTGCAGGTAGGCTGGTAAATGCACTGCCGCCCAAAGATCGGGCTCAAAAAGAACTGGTAGAGCCGCACCAGAAAGATCATCGTCTCGGCTAGCAGCCCTTCGGCGGCCTGTGCCAGGATCGCCAGCAGGTTCATTTCTTACGCCCCTCGCTGGCCAAGTTTTTTGCGAGCCCGCTTGGCCGTGCCGACCAGACTGCGGCAAAGTCGCTCAAACGGCGGCTCGACGGCGGCCCTCGGAATAACGATCAGGTCGCAGTTGTGAGGCAGACGTCCTTGCTGCACGCGAAACGCTTCGCGCAGTCGGCGTTTCCAACGATTGCGGCGGACCGCATTGCCCACTTTCTTTGAGACGACCAGGCCGATGCGCGAACCGAGCCCGTCATTGGCGGCAATGTAGACGACCAGAATGCCATCGGCGGCCGAGCACTTGCCGGCGAAGACGCGATCAAACTGCGCGCTTTGCAGCAGCCGTTTTTCTTTGCCGAAGCGGCGATCGTCCTGCTGATTCATCCGCTTACCAGGCGAGATCTTTGCGGGGGCTCTCGGTGTAGAGTTCCCCCAGTTGTCGCACCAGCTCCTGCGCTTTCTCGTCCAATTCGGCCGGCATTTTGATCTGCAGTTCGGCGTACAGGTCGCCTGGGTCGCCGGTCTTCGGCTTGACTCCCTGCCCTCGTATCCGCAGACGTTTGCCGCTCGACGAGTTCGGCGGAATGGTCAGCGTGATCGTGCCATGCGGGGTCGGCACATCGATTTTGCCCCCCAGCGCCGCTTCTTCGAGCGTGATCGGCACTTTGACTTCCAGGTTCTTGCCGTTGCGGATGAAGCAGCGGTGCCCGTCGACATGGACGGTGATCAAGATATCGCCGGCCGGTCCGCCGCCAGGGCCGGGTTCTCCCTGCCCGCGCAGACGCACTTTTTTGCCATCTTCGATGCCGGCCGGAATTTGGGCCGAGATCGTTTCGACGCTGTTGCCACGGCGGACGCTCAGCATCACCTCGCCCCCTTCGACCGCGGTCTTGAAGGGAACGGTCACCTCATGGTGCAGGTCGGCGCCGCGAATGGGGGCCGATCGACGGCGACCACCGCCGCCGGTGAATTGGCGGAAAATATCGGAGAAACCGCCGCCATCCCCTGCTCCGCCGCCGCCAAAACCTCCACCGCCACCTCCAAAGATGTCGCTGAAGTCGAACTCTTGACCTCCACCGGGGCCGCCGCCAGCATGGCGCCATCCGCCTTGCGGGCCGCCCCCCATCTGTTCGTAGCCGTGGCCGAACTGATCGTACTTGGTGCGTTTTTCCGAATCCCCCAAGACGTCGTAGGCGTTTTGGATCTCCTTGAAGCGCTCTTGCGCTTTTTTGTCGTCCGGATTGACGTCGGGATGGTATTTCTTGGCGAGCTTGCGGTAGGCCTTCTGAATTTCTTCAGCAGACGCTCCCCGCGAAACGTCTAGTGTCTTGTAGAAGTCTTCGGGCATGGAGGTCAGACGGTCGAAAGAACCTAAACCGTTGCGGTAAAATCTGTTACGAGATGCAAAAAACGGCAGTGCGTATTGTAGGCCTTGGGCGATCGATCAATCAAGGCGCTTGTCCCTTGGGGGAGGCGATCCCTAGAATTTCGTTCATCCGAAATCGAACGTTCTGTGGCGGTAGCCCCTTTTGGCGAAATGCCGCAGCGAGGTTTGGTTTTTGACCGCCGTGGTCAACGCGTGCCTTTCGACGTTTTGCGGCATCGGACAGAACAGATTGATTCTCCGGCGCTTGCCGCCGCACCTGCAGACAAGCTGGTCGCCAATTTGCGGCCCCCCAGGAAGAGCGAATGACTCCCAAAGAGCGTCTCCGCAAACGATTGATCGCCGCCCGCGAGTTTACTGAACGATTGCTGCAAGATTTCCATACGCCGCAGGAGTGGACGCAGCAGGTTTGCACGCAGACCAATCACGCCCTCTGGATCGCCGGGCACTTGGCGCTGATAGACAACTTCTTCCTCAGCCAGATCGCTCCCGAACAAGCCGAACCCCGCGACGAGTATCAATCGCTGTTCGGCGTCGGCTCGCAACCAGTTTCCGATCCAGACCAATACCCAGCCGCGGAAGAGGTGCTCACTTACCTGCGTGATCGCCGATCGGCGCTGCTCGCGGCGTTTGACGCCATCGACGAGGAAGGAATGTCGGCCGCCGCGCCAGCCGGTTCGCCCGACTTCTTAAACGACGTCGGCGCCGTCTTCGAAACAGCAGTCTGGCACGAAGGCATGCACACCGGCCAACTCTCGGTCGTGCGACGGTCGCTGGGTCACGAACCGATCAACGCCCCATAGCTGCAGCGGTAAAGACCCGCTGCCGTCATGTTCTTACGGCGTCTTCTCGCAGTTCTCATTGCTGGACAAGCCAGCAGTACCACCCGCCGCCAAGCTATCGTGACTCCTACGACAACGCTGACACCAACAGCTTCTCGGCGGCGTCCAAGCCGAGCGTGGTCCTTCGTCCGGCGACTTCGATCGTGATCACTCCGGCTTCGGCGCGGTAGGCGACGATCTTACCTTCGCACCCGGGCGCGAGCGACTCTTCGGTCAGGTAACGCAGGAAGTCAGGCGACTGATCCATCACCCGGTTTAAGCGAAACGGTTCTGCCGGATCCCATTTGGTCAGCTTCTTGGTATCGATGCTGACCATGCTGCCGTCAGCCCGCGGAATTGGATCGCCGTGCGGATCGGTCGCCGGATGGCCAAGATACTCGTCGATGCGATCGATCAGCAAGTCGCTGACGGCGTGCTCCATGTGCTCCGCCTCTTCGTGCACTTCGTCCCAGGTTAGATCGAGCGTGTGGACCAGAAAGACCTCGATCAAGCGATGGCGGCGCAAGACCCGCAGCGCAAGCGTCCGCCCCGACGGCGTCAGACTGACCCCTTCGTACTTCATGTACTCGGCCAGTCCCGCCTCGCTGAGCGTCTTCAGCATGCTGGTCACCGTGCCAGGCGAAACGGAGAGCGCCGTCGCCAATTCGCCGGTCGACGCCGCATCTTTATCGTCCCGGGCACAGACCTGGTAAATCGCTTTTACGTAATTTTCTATCGTCAGATTCTGCACGCGGGTCTCCTGCGGATGGGGACCGCCAATTCTACGACTGAAAGGCCGCGGGAACAATCGACCTTTGGCGCGGTAGACTTGCAACTAACCCGTCTTGCTGAAACAACATGGGTTAGCAGTCCGTTGATTTTCTCGACGGACTGCGAGATCGCAGGAATGCGATCCCAAAATAGCGACGCAAGTCGTTATTTTGCGAGCCGCGAAGAGCTACGCTCTGAGCCTGGCGAGGTTGAAAAATGCCACGATGGCATTTTTCAACAGGCTGTTAGCAACTTTTCATTCGGAGCCCCTCTTTTGAACCTGAACCAACGCGCCTTTGAACTCGCCCAGGCGATTGTCGATCAGCCTGAGCAATACCAGGCCGCCATTCTGACCGCCGAATGCGGCGTGCAGTTGATCGATGTCGGCGTCAATGCGCCCGGTGGACAAGAGGCGGGCCGCAAGCTGGCCGAGGTTTGCCTGGCGGGACTGGCCGACGTCAACTTCACGCTCGGCAGCCTGGAAGGGATTCCGCTGGATGTGCATGTCAAAACCGAGCAACCGGTCGTCGCCTGCATGGGTTCGCAATACGCCGGTTGGAAAATCTTGCACGGCGATTTCTTCGCGATGGCGTCGGGGCCGATGCGGGCCATCGCCGGCAAAGAGCCGCTAATCACCAAGCTCGACCTTGCCGAGTCGGCCGACGTGGCGGTTGGCGTGCTCGAAACGTCGCAGCTGCCCCCCGACGACGTTTGCCGCGAGATCGCCAAGCAATGCGGCGTCGAGCCAAGCCAATTGCGGCTGCTGGTCGCCCGCACCGCCAGCATCGCCGGTCATGTGCAGATCGTCGCGCGGAGCGTTGAAACGGCGCTGCACAAACTACACGAACTGAAGTTCGACCTGCGCAAGATCGTCAAGGCCGAAGGCTTCGCGCCGCTGCCGCCGATCGCCGCCAATGACGTGCAAGGGATCGGCCGCACCAACGACGCGATCCTCTATGGCGGGCAAGTAACGCTGTGGGTCGACGCCGACGACGAACAGATCCTGGAAGCGGGACAGCAACTTCCCAGCAATAGCTCGCCGGCGTACGGCACGCCGTTCGAGAAAATCTTACGGGACGCCAACTTCGATTTCTATCAGATCGATCCGATGCTCTTCAGCCCAGCGCAAGTGACCTTAATGAATGTGAACAATGAGCAATTGCACACGTTTGGGGAAACGTCGGAACCGCTGCTGAAAGAAAGCTTCGAGCTGTAGTGTTGTCTTTTTTTAGGTCGGGTGCAGCGAAGCGCAACCCAACAATGCGGCTGCAAGTGCACTTGCGAGCGCAGAAGGTGGGTTACGTAAGCGTGTGCGCGTGAACCTTGAAATTCAAGCGTTCTCGCGCCTACTCCACCACCCTACAAGAAGAAAATTAGCGAAGGTCTTCGCTGGGCTGCGCGGCGATGACTTCGACGCCGCCGATGACCGACTGCAGACGATCGAAGGCGACTCCGGTCAGAATCAGCGGATCGAGTTGGCGGATCATCACTTCGCGCTTGTCGTTGGTCACCGCGACCCACTGTCCGTCGGCCGAAATCGCGGCCGCTTCGATATGACCAGCGACTTGCGGCAACTTGACGCCGAGGGCCACTTCATCTTCGCCACCGAGAATCGTCCGGCGAACCAGACCATGCTCATCGACCGACGCCAAGGCGCCATCCGGCAGGAAGCGGATCAGCTGGATTGGCTGTTCATGACCGAAGACCGGCGTGGTCGTGCCGAGGTTCCAGTTGATGACTTTCAGATCGCCCCGTTCGCCACCGATGGCGACGTTTCCTTTGGCGAAATCAACGTCCGCCGCCAGCGGCATGATCTTGAAGGTGGCGATCGTGTCGGGGCGGATCATCTCGCCCAGTTCCCATCGGCGAACGACGCACTCGCCGCCGCGACCACTTTCCGAGACAGTCACCAGTTGCGAGCTATCGGCCGAGAAGACGACCCGATCGGTCAGTCCATGCTGAGCCCGCATCGCGACGGTCATCCGGTCGCCGCTCTTCGGGTTCAGCCGCCACAGCTGAACGAATCCGTCGGCCGACGAGGTAAACGCCCAACGTCCGTCAGGGCTGAGCTGCGCCGCATGGACGCGCCCGAAGTGCTGCCCCAAGGTTTGCACCACTTGCGGCTGTCCCTTGGCCTGCAGATCCCACAGCAAGATTTCGCTCGGGCTGCCGGGCGCCGCTTGGGCGCCCGAGAGGAGCCAACGAGAGTCAGCGCTGAAGTCGATCGACAGGACCCGTTCGTCATGCCCAGACAGCACGACCGGCGACTGCGCCACTTCGCTGCTGCTGACGTCCCACAAGCAGATCGAAGCGTCAAAGCTGGCGGTCGCCAATTGCCGCGAGTTGGGAGAGAATTTGACCTGGCTGACGCGGCTCCAGTGGGCTTCCAGCGGGATTGAAATCCGCCGGCCGTCAAGGCTGTGCAAGATCGCGCGATTGTCATCGCCGCCGCTGGCCCACAGCGTGCCGTCGTTGCTGAACGCGATCGAGCGGATCGCGTCGCTGTGCCCGGTTGGGCGAATCAGCGATTGGTCTTGCAGCTGGTCGAATAGCACCTGCACGGCGCCGGCCGCCGGAAAATGTCGCGAATCGCGGGCAATCTGGACCGATTCGGCCGCGAGCATCAGCGAACGTTGCGGCGCCGCTTGTTCAAGCCGCGTCGCTTCGTCGGCTAGTCGCAGCGAGAGATCGCGGCGGGCGTCAAGCCGCGCTTGATCAAGCTGTTTGCCGAGCGCCCTCGATTTGATCTGGGCCGAGTCGACCAGCAACCGAAGCTCTTCGTCGCGCTCTTGGGCCAGCTTCTGCGTCGTTTGATGGGCGACTCGTTCGTCCGCCAATTGCCGCTGCGCGACGACGCTGCTTTGCATGGAATGGGCCGCGATCGCCGAGACGCCCAGTAGCGCGATCAGAAAACAGGTAACCGCTCCCCAGTTTTCTTGGGCCCAGCGAGAAAGACGGAGCGAGATCGGCGCCGCTTTCCGCTCGATCGGCTTGCCGGCCAACCAACGATCAAGCTGATCTTCGTCCGGCTCGTCATCACACAGCGGTCCGCTGCGGGCGGGCGCCAGCTCTGGTAGCGGATCGCGCTGTTGCGCAACTTCGATCGACAAGCCGCAACTGTGGCAATTCCACAAATCGCGGATGCTATCTTCGTCGCGCTGGAGCGCTGTTCCGCAGAGCGGACAATCAGCTTTGCGACTCTGTAGCCCCGTTTGCATTTCGATTCCGCCTGCCCGTCGACGATGCTGTCCCCAAAATCTGACTACCTGGCCCTTTTCGCCAAATAACAGTCTTCTCCGATATACGGAGATGATCGGGTTTTAATGGGCGGCGTGCGGCATGAAAGGAAGCCAGGTGGGACAGCCACCTTGGCTGACAAACCTTCGCCAATCGCCACAGTCTGCGGGGTCGCTTCTAGCTTGCCAAGAAACGTGGGCAGGACGAGCTGTGATAGCACGTCCTGCCGAGGTTTTCGTCGCCCAATTCTAGGCCGCAATCCTGGAAACTAGGCTGCCCGGCGTCGCGGAGTGATGCCAGGCTGCTTGTCGGAGAGGTCGTCGGATTTGATTCCCCACGAAGCCTTTTTGTTCTGCAAGGCTTCCAGCAGTTCGGTGAGCGTAACGGTGCGATTTTCGATTTCCAGCGGAATCTCACTGCCCGGATCGCAGTAGAGATCGACCGCGTCATCTTCACTCATTAGATGATCTAGATCGCGAAGCAGGCCGTCGCGAACGGCTTGGCGAACCAGGTGGCCGCGCGAGGCCGCCACGCTGCGTCCAGCGTCGCCCAAGTTTTCGTTGGCGCGCTGCACGAGAGCCGGCAGGTATTCGCTCGGAATTTCGACGGTTTTCGGTACGTAGACTTTGACTTGCATTTTTTCGGTTCCCGACCCTGAACGATGACTTCGACTCGCTGCCCTTGGATTTGCGGCCATGGGATCGCGTGCATATGATTCTGTGCACTATGGTGATCGGCAGTTTGACTCTAACGATTGAAGCGATTGTTCCCTTTTTCCTGATTATTCCAATCGGCGCCCAACGACTGGCAATTACCTGTGCCCAAGACCCCTCTCCAGATTGGCCTGCTCGCCGCTTCCGATAGCTGGTACGCCCAGGATCTCGCCCGGGCGGCCGCCGCTTTTTCCAATCTTTCGGTCACGCCGGTCGACTTCCGCCGCCTGCAGGCTTCGCTAAGTGCGCAGCCCGGCTTTTGGTACGGCGACCAGCTAGACGCCCAGCAGCTACAGGCCCTGCTGGTTCGCACCATGCCGCTGGGCAGCTTAGAGCAGGTCATCTACCGCATGAATTGGCTGGCCGAGTACCAGCAGCAGGGGGCGGTCGTGCTGAACGCCCCCCGCAGTCTCGAGATCGCGATCGACAAGTATCTGACCCTGTCGCGATTGGCGGCCCGGCGGATCTTGGTTCCCGAGACTTATCTATGTGAAACGTGGGAAGACGCCCTGGCAGCGTACGAAGCGCTGGGGGGGGACGTCGTCGTCAAACCGCTGTTTGGAGGCGAAGGCCGCGGCATTTTACGGGTCGAATCGCCCGACTTGGCCGAGCGGGTCTTCAAGACGTTGTCGCGGACCGACTCGGTGCTGTTCCTGCAGAAGTTCGTCCCGCATGACGGCTACGACATTCGGGTGCTGGTGATCGGCGGCAAAACGTGGGGAATGACCCGCCATAACGAGCACGATTGGCGGACCAACGTACAGCGGGGCGCCGCCAGTCGACCGCACACTCCCACGCCCCAGCAGTTGGAAATCGCCCTGGCGGCGGTCGACCGGCTGCAGTTGGACATGGCGGGGGTCGACCTGCTGCCTGGCCGAGACGGCAACCTTTATCTGCTGGAGGTCAACGGCGTGCCGGGCTGGAAGGCGCTGGCCCGCACTTGCGAGATCGACATCGCCGCCGAAGTACTTTCCCACGTTCGGGCGGTTGTCGAGAGCCGCCGATCGGCCTAGATTACCGAGCTTTGACCCTGTTCCCTTCTACCTGCGGTAAGTATTGTGGCGACCGCCGCTTCGACCTCCACTAAGAATGTCGGCTCTCTCTTGGCGCAAGTCGCCCAAGAGCGCGGCGACGCCGTCGCCATCGCCACGCCAGCTCGCCGCGGCAAGGATGGCCGGCGGGTCTATCAAACGATTACCTTCGCCGAGTTGGAAGCGGACAGCACGCGCCTGGCCGCTGGTCTGGCCGAGTTGGGCGTGACGCCCGGCACCCGGCTCGCGCTGCTGGTGAAACCGAGCATCGACTTCGTGTCGCTCGTCTTCGCCTTATTTAAGGTGGGCGCGGTTAGCGTCTTGATCGACCCCGGCATGGGGCGGAAGAATCTGCTGCGGTGCCTGGATCAGGTCGAGCCGGAAGGGTTTGTGGCGATCTCGATCGTGCAGGCGGTTCGCGTTCTGATGGGGCGGCGCTACGCCCAAGCGAAGAAGAACGTCACGGTCGGCCGCCGCTGGTTTTGGGGGGGCGCGACGATTGACGACTTGCGGAAAGCGGACGCCAGCGGCTTTCAGACGTTCGCCGCGGCCGATGACGACCCCGCGGCGATTATCTTCACCACCGGCAGTACCGGTCCGCCGAAAGGCGTGCTCTTTCGGCATGAAGGTTTTTACGAGCAGGTCCAGCAGATCCGCGATCGGTACGAGATCGCCCCCGGCGAAGTCGACTTGCCTGGCTTTCCGCTGTTCGGGCTGTTCAACAGCGCGATGGGCGTGACGTCGGTCATTCCGGAAATGGACGCCAGTCGTCCGGCGTCGGTCAATCCGCTCAACATCATCGAACCAATCCACGATTGGCAGATCTCGCAGTCGTTCGCCTCGCCGGCGGTTTGGAACAAGGTAAGCCTCTACTGCGAGCAGCATCAGATTCAACTGCCAACGCTCAAGCGGGTCTTGTCGGCCGGGGCGCCAGTTCCGCCCCATGTGTTGCGGCGGATGAAGAGCGTCATTCATCCCGAAGGCGACATCCACACGCCGTACGGCGCGACCGAGGCGCTGCCGATCGCGTCGATCGCCGCCAGCGAAGTTTTGGGCGGAACCGAACTCGAGTCGCAGCAAGGCGCCGGCACGTGCGTCGGTCGCCGCTTCAGCGGGATCCAGTGGCGGGTCATCCGCATCAGCGACGCGCCGATCGAAACGCTCGATCAATGTGAAGAAGTCGCCGCCGGGGAAATCGGCGAACTGATCGTCTCGGGGCCGGTCGTCACGCGGCGCTATTTCACCAGCGAAGAAGCGACGCGTCTGGCCAAAATCACCGATGGCGAGCGGATCTGGCACCGGATGGGAGACGTTGGTTATCTCGATGCCGAAGACCGCTTTTGGTTCTGCGGCCGGAAGGCGCATCGCGTGCAAACGCCTGATGGCGACATGTACACGATTCCGTGCGAAGCGATCGCCAACAACCACGACGCGATCTATCGCAGTGCACTGGTGGGCGTAGGTGAGCCGGGCGAGCAGTTTCCGGTGATGATCGTCGAACCATGGCCCGATCGCTATCCCCAAACAAAGGAGGCGATCGACGCCCTGTTGGCGGAAGTCCGCGAGCGGTGTGCCGCGCATCCGCTGACCGAGACGATCTACGACTTCTTGCTGCATCCTTCGTTTCCGGTCGATATTCGCCACAATGCGAAGATTTTCCGGGAAAAGCTGGCGGTTTGGGCCGAGGAGCGACTCGACCTGCCGCACCAAGACTAAAATAGAAGCGTTCCTCTGCTTGGAGATCCCGCCTGATGCAACTGCGCTGCCCTCACTGTTCGACCGTGCTCGAAATCCAATCGCCTGCCGGTACGCAGGTGCAGTGCCCTACGTGCAGCGGCGTCTTTGTGGTCCCCGACATGGGCGCTACGACGCCTCCGCCGCCGCTTCCCAATGTATCGCAATCGCCGCAGCCCCCCAATCTGTCGGCGCCGCAGTTGCAAACCCGGCCCAACGCCCCTGGGCGAAAGTCGCCGCCGCCGAAGAAGAGCAAGCCGGCCGCAGCGGGCACATCAGCCGGCGCAGCTGCGGAAGGCTCCGAAGGGGAAGACGAAGAAGTTTCGTTCTTCAACAAGCATCAGAAGCTGATCTTCAACATCGTCGCCGGCGGCGTCGGCGCGGTGGCGCTGTTCCTGGTCTTTGCGGTCGCCAAGGCGCTGCTGACCGGGGGCGGAGAAGACGCGCCGGTCGCAGAAGTTGCCAACGAAACCAACACCAACGTCGGCAACAAGATCCAGGAAATCATGGATCGAGCCGAGAACGACGACAGCTTCTATATCAACTGGTCCGACGCGTCGAAGAAGAGCAAGATCCTCGACGGCTTGAAGGTGAAGGTTCATCACGTCGATTGGGGCGAAGTCCGCGGCCACGACGAACAAGGAGAATTGCAAACCTCCGGACGCCCCTTCATGGTCGTCTATCTCGAGATCGGCAATCGCTCGGGCAAGCCGATTCACTTCAAGACATGGTACGGCACCGAGTTCAAATCGCCGGCCGGGTTCCGCACGGCGCAGCTGTCGGATGAACAGCGAAACATCTACTATCCGACGCGGTTTGACGACATCGCCCGCCTGAAATGGAACACCCCGGAAAAAACGTTCGAGCCGAAAGAGGATGGAACCGATTCGATCGTGTTTGACGTCGGCGAAGACTTCAATCCGAAGACGGTGCAAAATCTCTATCTCGACCTGCCGGGTCAGGCAATCGGCGAAGGAGGATCGTTTCGCTTCAAGATCCCCCGCTCGATGATCCAAGGTCTCGACTAGCTCTTATTTTGGAAATGGAAAGGCGGTTCTGGTGCGCGCGCTCGTCACCGGTGGTGGAGGATTCTTAGGTCAATATATCGTCGAGCAGCTGCTCGCCCGCGGCGATCAGGTGCGCGTCCTCGGACGCCGCGACTATCCTGATCTCGTTGAGCTGGGGGTCGAGTGCGTCCGCGGCGATGTGGCCGACGCTAAGATCGTCTCGCAAGCCTGCGCCGGCATGGACATCGTCTATCACACCGCCGCGATCGCCGGTATCTGGGGACGCTGGGAAGATTTCTACCAGGCCAACGTCGTCGGTACCGAAAACATCATCGCCGCTTGCCACGAGCATGGCATTGGCAAACTTGTTTACACCAGCAGCCCCAGCGTCACCTTTGACGGCAGCGACCAGAACGGGATCGCCGAGACCGGGCAGTATCCAGACCATTACTTGGCCCATTACCCCCGCAGCAAAGCGATCGCCGAGAAAATGGTGCTGAAGGCGAACGAGCCGGGCAAACTGTTGACCTGCGCCCTGCGGCCCCATCTGATTTGGGGCCCCCGCGATCAGCATCTGATTCCGCGGCTGCTGGAGCGGGCGAAATCGGGCAAATTGCGGATTGTTGGAAATGGTCGGAATATGGTCGACATGATTTATGTCGAAAACGCCGCCATCGCCCATCTGCAAGCGGCCGACGCGCTGCGCGAGGGGGGGAAGGTTTGCGGAAAAGCGTACTACCTGAGCCAGGGAGAGCCGGTGATGTGTTGGGTTTGGATCAACGACCTGCTGAAATTGGCGGAAATTCCTCCCCTAACGCGGAAAATCTCGTATCGCGCCGCTTATGCGATCGGCTGGCTGATGGAATGGGGCTATCGACTTTTGGGCAAATATCGCAGCGAACCCCGAATGACCCGCTTTTTGGCGGCTCAGCTGGCGACCAACCACTACTACAACATCGCCGCTGCCCGGCACGATTTCGGCTTTGAGCCGACAATTAACATCGAGGAAGGGATGCGCCGCCTGGCGAAAACCCTTTGATCGACATCGCTCGATCTGTGGCGCATATCTTGTCAACGTGCAGGGGAATCGGTAGTTTGGACTGTTTCTCTGGACCCTTCGGTAGCAGTTCATGATCGCGGGCCCCGACCAACTTCCGGATTCACAACGCATCGTCATTACAGGGATTGGCTTGACCTCTCCCAATGGTAATTCGCATTCCGAGTACCGGTCTGCGCTGTTGGAAGGCAAGAGCGGCGTTCAGAACTACCACATTCGGTACGTGGGGGACACGCTGGCCGGAATCTGCAACTTCGAGGCGACCCGCTATCAGACCAAGCGCGAAGTTCGCCGCGGCACGCGAGCCGGCAGCGTCGGCATCTATTGCTCGTCCGAAGCGATCGCCGACTCGGGCATCGACTGGGAAAACATCGACAAGAGCCGCATCGGCGTCTATATGGGCGTCACCGAACATGGCAATGTCGAGACCGAAAACGAGGTCTACGAGCTGAAAGGGTACGACTACGACACCAGTTGCTGGTCGCACCACCACAACCCCCGCACGGTGGCCAACAACCCGGCCGGCGAAATCTGCCTGAACCGGGAAATCACCGGCCCGCATTACACAATCGGGGCGGCTTGCGCCGCCGGTAACGCCGGCTTGATCCAAGGCGCCCAGATGTTGCGTCTGGACGAGTGCGACGTCGCCCTGGCCGGGGGAATTTCGGAAAGCGTTCACACATTTGGCATTTTCGCCGGCTTCAAAAGCCAAGGCGCACTTGCCCACCACGACACGCCCGAGAAAGCCTCACGGCCGTTTGACAAAGCCCGCAACGGCATCGTCGTCGCCGAAGGTGGGTGCGTGTACGTGCTCGAGCGACTGTCGGACGCCAAAAAACGGGGCGCCAAGATTTATGGCGAACTGGCCGGTTACGCGATGAACACCGACGCGACCGACTTTGTGCTGCCCAACCCCGATCGTCAGGCGCAGTGCGTTGAGCTGGCCCTGAAGCGGGCCGGACTGGCCGCCGAAGAAATCGACATTGTCAGTACGCACGCCACCGGTACAACGCTGGGGGACTCGCAAGAGTGCGACGCATTGCGGCGGGTCTTCGGCAAGAGCGAAAAGACGTTCATCAACAATACGAAGAGCTTCATCGGCCACGCGATGGGAGCGGCCGGCGCCTTGGAAATGGCAGGCAACTTGCCCGCCTTTGAAGATGGCGTCGTCCATGCGACGATCAACGTCGATGATCTCGACCCCGATTGCCAGTTGCCGGGACTTGTAATCAACGAGCCGAAAGAAATCGGCCCGGTCCGTTACATCCTGAACAATTCGTTCGGTATGTTAGGGATCAACTCAGTAGCCATCATTCGCAAACTTTAAGCGGCAACGCAGGAGATACAACGCAGTGACGCCAGCGGAAATTCGTGAGGAAGTTCTAGACATCTTGCGCGACATCGCCCCGGATGACGACATTTCCGACATCGACGACGCGAAGCCGTTTCGCGAACAGCTCGAACTCGACAGCATGGACTTCCTCGACATCGTCATGGAACTCCGTAAGCGGCACCGCGTGCAGATTCCGGAAGAAGATTATCCGGAACTCGGTTCGATGGCGAGCACCGTCGCCTATCTCGAGCCCCGCATGAAAGACCTGTAATCAGGCTCATTCGGCAAGCGGCGTGCGAAAGCGCGCCGCTTCGCCTTCGCTAACAACGTTCGCTTTTCCCAGCTATTGTTCCATGTACGACGCGATCATCATTGGCGCTGGGATGTCGGGGTTGTCGGCCGGAATTCGGCTCGCCTACTACGGCCAGAACGTTTGCATCCTCGAGCGCCACTACACCATCGGCGGGCTCAACTCCTTCTACCGCATGGCGGGACGCGACTTTGACGTCGGCCTGCACGCGGTGACCAACTACGCGCCCAAGGGAGACCGCCGCGGTCCGCTCGGCCGCCTCTTGCGGCAGCTGCGGTTCAAGTGGGAAGAGTTCGCCCTGTGCGAGCAGCGCGGTTCGTTGATCTCGTTCCCCGACGTCCAATTGGCGTTCGATAACGATATCGAACTGCTCAAGAGCGAAGTCGCGACCAAGTTCCCCGGCAAGGCCGACGCGTTTCAGCAGCTGCTCGACAACATCATCGATTACGACGACATCTCCGACGATAATTACGCCGGATCGGCTCGCGAAATCTTGATGGAGACGCTCGGCGATCCGCTGTTGGTCGAGATGATCCTCTGCCCGCTGATGTGGTACGGCAATGCCCGTGAGCGGGACATGGACTGGGGCCAGTTCTGCATCATGTTCCGCAGCATCTTTTTGGAAGGGTTCGCCCGGCCTTACAAGGGCGTCCGTCTGCTGCTGAAGAACCTGGTCCGCAAGTATCGCGAACTCGGGGGCGAACTTCGCCTGCGCAATGGCGTGCAGCGGATTGTGCATGAAGAGGGCAAAGCGGTCGGCGTCGTACTGGATAGCGGCGAAGAGTTGCAGGCCCGCAAGATCATCTCGTCGGCCGGTTGGTTCGAGACGATGCGGATGTGCGGGCAGCCAAAAGAGAAGCTGGAAGGCTCGCCCGGCGTGCTGAGCTTTATCGAAAGCATCTCGGTCCTGAACCAGCAGCCGAAAGACATCGGCTTCGAGCCGACGATCGTCTTCTACAACGACTCCGACAAGTTCCACTGGGAGATGCCCAAAGATGAGATCTGCGATACGCGGACCGGCGTCATCTGCTCTCCCAACAACTTCCTCTACCCCGGCGATTCGCAACTGGACGAAGGGTTCATGCGGATTACGACGCTCGCCAATTTCGACCGCTGGATGACGATGTCGGACGAAGAATATCGCCTGGCGAAACTCAAATGGTACGACGCGGCGGTCGCCTCGGCGGTACGGTTTGTCCCCGACTTCCGCCGGCACATCGTGGCGACCGACATGTTTACGCCCAAGACGATCCATCGTTACACCTGGCATGACAATGGCGCGGTGTACGGAGCGCCCGACAAGCGATTGAGCGGCGAAACGCACCTGCAAGACCTTTACATCTGCGGGACAGACCAAGGTTTTGTCGGTATCATAGGTTCGATCGTCAGCGGCTTGTCGATCGCCAATCGGCACGTCTTGCAAGCGGCCAGCTGACGCATTTCGTCGCTGACCGCCAACCCGCGCGACGCGCCCCTTTTCACTTTCCCAAGCTACAGATTCAGATCGAGTTTCTCCCATGGCCAAAGATTTTCTCGCCGGAGCGAAAGACTATTACGACGTCGTGGTGATCGGCAGCGGATTGGCCGGCATGACCGCCGCCAACACGTTAGCCCGCGCCGGTCGTTCGGTCCTGCTATGCGAACAGCATTACAAGCTGGGGGGGATGGCGACCTGGTTCAAGCGTCCCGGCGGGCACATCTTCGACATCTCGCTGCACGGCTTTCCGATCGGCATGATCAAGAGCTGCAAGCGCTACTGGACCAAGGAGATAGCCGACTCGATCGTGCAGTTGAAGAACATCCGCTTCGACAACCCGATGTTCTCGCTCACCACCACCTTCAACCGTGATGACTTCACCCGACTGCTGATCGAGCAGTTTCAGGTTCCCGAAGAAACGGTCATCGCGTTTTTTGACGCGGCCCGGCAGATGAACTTCTATGACGATCAGCAGATCACCACGCGTGAGCTGTTCGATCGCTTCTTCCCGGGGCGAGAAGACGTCATCCGGCTGCTGATGGAGCCGATTACCTACGCCAACGGCTCGACCCTGGAAGATCCGGCGATCAGCTACGGCATCGTCTTCTCGAACTTCATGTCGAAGGGGGTGTTCACCTTCGAAGGCGGAACGGATCGCCTGATCCAGCTGATGGAAGCCGACATGAAGAAGAGCGGCGTCGACATCCGCATCCGCTGCGACGTCGACAAGATCCTGGCCGAGAATGGTCGCGCGAACGGCGTGGTCGTCAACGGCCGCACCATCAAGGCGGGCTCGGTCATCTCGAACTCGAACCTCCGCGGCACCATTTTGGAGCTGGTCGGCGAAGACAAGTTCGACAACAAGTTTGTCGACGAGGCGAAGGCGGTTCGCCTGAACAACTCCAGCACCCAGGTCTACATGGCGCTGAAGCCGGACGACACCATTCCGGAAGAGACCGGCGATTTGCTCTTCAGCAGCACCGCCCCGGCGTTTCGTACGGACTTGCTGCTGAGCCGCGACATCACCAGCCGAACCTACTCGTTCTACTATCCGCGGACGCGGCCCGAAGGTCGCCCGCGCTGCTTGATCGTCTCCAGCACCAACGCTCGCTACGAAGACTGGGCGAACCTGCCGGAAGACGAATACGAAGCGAGCAAGCAAGACCTGGTCGAGACGACGCTCGACGCGATCGAGAAGTACGTCCCCAACATCCGCGAGCGCATCGACCACGCCGAAGCGTCGACCCCGCGGACTTTCCAGCATTACACCAAGCACAATCTCGGCTCGAGCTTTGGCACCAAGTTTGAAGGCCTGGCCGTCAGCCGCGCCCTGCCCGAGCAACTGCCCGGCCTATACCACGCCGGCAGCGTCGGCATCATCATGTCAGGCTGGCTCGGTGCGATTAACTACGGCGTGATCGTCTCGAACGACGTCGACTCGTACCTGCTGAAGAACGCCGAGAAGAATCCTTTCGCCACTACCACGAAGTAAGCCTCCATGACTCGCGAAGCCATTTACGCTGCGATCCCGCACCGCCCGCCGATGCTGTTGGTCGACGAGATCGTCAGCCAGACCGAAGAAACGATCGTCTGCCGCAAGACCTTCACCGCCGACGAGTACTTCTTCCAGGGACACTACCCGGAGTTTCCGCTCGTCCCCGGCGTGATCCTGTGCGAAGCGACGATGCAGTGCGGCGCGGTGATGCTGTCGAAGTTCGCCGCTGAAGGCAAAGGAGTGCCGGTCGCGACGCGACTGAGCGACGTGAAGCTCAAAAAGATGATCCGCCCCGGCGACACGATCGAGATGGAAGTGAAGCTGGTCGAGCGAATGGCGGACGCCTTCTTCATGACCGGCAAAGCGACTTGCGACGGCAAGGTGGCGGTTCGCTTTGACTTCGCCTGTACGATGGCCCCCACGCCGGGAGAGTAACCGCGTGAGCGATTTCCTCAAGCTGTCAGGCAAAACGTTTGTCGTCACCGGCGTCGCCAATCGCAAGAGCATCGCCTGGAAGATCGCGGAGATGCTCGAAGGGGAAGGCGCAAAGGTCGTCTACGTCGTCCGCAGCCAAGCCCGCAAAGAGAGCCTGACCAAACTGCTCTCAGGCGGCGAAGTCCACATCTGCGACGTCGAGCACGAAGAGGAAATCGCCGCCCTCCCCTCGAAGATTGCCGCCAACCATCAAGTGATCGACGGGCTGGTCCACTCGATCGCCTTCGCCGACTACAGCGAAGGGATGCGGCCGTTTCACGAAACGACCAAGAAGCAGTTTCTGCAGGCCGTCGACATCAGCTGCTTCTCGTTGGTCGCCCTGTCGAACGCTTTGAAGGAGCTGTTCGCCCCGAATGCGTCGGTGGTGACGATCTCGATTTCGACCACGCGGATGGCGAGCGAGAATTACGGCTTCATGGCGCCGATCAAAGCGGCCCTCGATTCGTCACTGGCCTTTCTGGCGAAGAGCTTCAGCCAGTTCTCGCAGGTTCGCTTCAACGCCGTTGGCCCGAGCTTACTGAAGACGTCAGCGTCGGCCGGCATTCCTGGCTACGTGGACGCTTATCTATTCGCCGAACAGGCGATCCCGCGGAAGCAGGCGCTGCAGACCGAAGAAGCGGCGAGCGTGGCGGTCTTTTTGCTCAGCCCGCGCAGTAGCGGCATTCAGGCGCAAAACCTGACCGTGGATGCCGGTATGTCAATCAACTACTTCGACCGCGACATTATTGAGCGGACGATGAACAAGTAGTCGCGTCGCTATCTTCGTTGTCTTGGCCCTGGACCGGATGCAGCACTTCGGCCGGCAGCTCGCCGGTTCCGCAGACGCGGGCCTCTTGCCAATCGACTCCCATCATCACGCAGTTGATGCCCGAGCCGATCCCCAGCATGGCGACGTTTTCGCCTTGCTTGATCCGCCCGGTCTGGGCGCCAATCGCCATCGTCACCGGCAGCGCGGCCGAGCCGGTGTTGCCGAGCCACTGCACCGTGGCGAAGTCGTTGTCGACCGAGAGCCCCAACCGCTCCAGCACCAGTTTGCGATGGGTCAGACCGACCTGGTGACTGAAAGTCCGCTGAATCTCTTCGCCGCTCCAGCCTGACTTGCGAAGGAAGTCGTCGAACGTGGCGCCGCCAACTTCGATCCCTTCGACCATCAGCCGCTCTGAATCGGTCTGCATCAGCGGGCTGCCGACGCCGGTCTCGTCCGATCCGGCGATGCTGTGACACAGCTGATTATGCTGCGTATGGGCTCGCACCGCGGCGGCGTGCAGCAGGTTTTGCGTCTGGCTTAGCTCGCGATCACATAACAGCATCGCACAGCTGGCCGAACCGATGGTCAGCGACGCGACCGCCAGCTTGATCTGATTGCGGGTCAGGCTCTTGTCTTCGTTGAGGGTGCGGACCGTGTTGTCGACCAGTTGCCGGCCATTTTCGGTTCCGACAACCAGCCCGGCCCGGATCTGCCCGAGCTCAATCATGCTGGCGATCTGCAAAGCGCCGCTCAACACGCCCAGACAGGCGTTCGAGACGTCGTAGATCACGCAGTCTTGCCGCAGGCCCAGTTCGTGATGCACGCGACACGCGGTGGCAGGCTCCAGGTGGTCGCGACAGACCGAACCATGCACCAGCGCGCCGATCTCACCAACGTCGATGCCGGCCGCTTCGATCGCGTTGCGGCCACTTTGGATGCTGATCTCGCTTGGCATCGTCTCCGGCGACCAGAAGCGGCGCTCGCGAATGCCGGTCATCAGTTCCAAGCGGCCTGCCGGCAGCCGCAGGCGCTCGTACAGGGGCGCCAGCCGGGCTTCCAGCTGATCGGAGGTGACCGTTTCGGCCGGCAATGCGTACCCGAACGACTCGAGACAGACGTTATGAAAATTCATGCAGCGGCCGAATAAGGGCGAAAAGATAGCAGTAACTCTACTAAATGTAAGCCTTTAGGGTCGCTTCGGCAACTGCTTGGCCGGTCAGAATCGGTGTTGCGTCGCTTGGGTCCCGGTCTGCCCCAAACCGGAGTCAACACAAGATATTGTGCAAGCACTCTCGCCGAGACGCAAAATAGTGACAACGATTGCTAAAGTCGGCGCAATCCTTAAACTCTGCGGATGTCTTGCTATCAATCTGGGCTGACTTGGACTGGTCGTTGCCCGAGACGCTACGGATATGGAGGTCTGTGGTTAGCGAAACCAAGAGAGGGTTTCACAAGCAAAAATTCGTTTCTGAGCGAATTCGGTCAAGGAAGGCATTCTGAAGGACTGCGGCATGCCTGCCACGTTTACCGAATTAACGCGGGCGATCTATCTAGCAAAGTCGTGATCTCTGGACAAGGTCAACGTCTTTCGCCGCCTAGATTCGCCGCTTGAAACTGGATTTGTGAAATCTGACCTGTGGTTCGTTAACCTGTGATCCGTGGTCTTGGGCAGGTTACCAATGTTCCGGCACATGATGTGCCCACACAGGAAAAACCCAGATGCAATCCAAACCGTTGATCGGCTTGAACGCCAATTTTCGCCCGGCCACCCATGACCGTCCCGCCTTTTCGTTTGTCGGGGCAGGTTACTACGACGCGATTATCGCTGCTGGCGGCATTCCCGTCGTGATTCCCCCGGTTGCCGAAGAGGCGGATATGGAGGCGATCCTCGATCGACTGCATGGCATCGTGTTTATCGGCGGCCCCGATCTCGATCCGCATCGTGATGGATTCATGCGCCACGCCTCGGTTCGCCCGATGGAATCGCGTCGTGAAGATCTCGATCGCGCCTTGATGTCGCTAGTCGTGCGTCGCCGGCTGCCGGTGTTCGGCATCGGCGTCGGCCTGCAACTGCTCAACATTACGATGGGCGGCAACCTTTACTTCCATATTCCGGCCGACGTGCCGACCGCTTTGCCGCACAAAGATCCGATCGACGCGGGTCATCGTCACGGCTTGGAAGTGGTCCCCGGCACGATCATGGACCGCATTTATGGAGATGGCGAAGTTCGCGTCAACAGCATGCACCACATGGCGATAGACGAACTGGCCCCCGGCTTCCAAGTTGCGGCTCGCGCTCCGGATGGACTGATCGAGGCGGTCCAGTGGGCCGGCGACGATTGGGTCGCCATCGGCACCCAGTTCCATCCCGAAGCCGAATCGGCCTCGGCCTTGGACCAACGGATCTTCGAAGAGTTTATCGAAGGGATCCATGCCCAATACGGCGTCCCCCGCACTCCGGTTGCGGCGACCGCCGGCGCCTAAGTCGCCGCCATAGCGAAACAGGAGCGTCCTGCGATCGAGCCCGCACTTGGTCGTGGGGCGTTACCGCCTCTATCCAATTCACGATCGGTCCGCATCTCGGCCGACCGATCGCCACGCTTGTTTCTTACGGCGGCGGATTGCTAAACCTTTCCTTTTTGCGAAGGGGCCCATCGTGCCCTCGGACGCAACCATCTCGCTCGAGCGTCGACGCTGGTTTCTCGGCACAGCCGTAGGCTTGCGCGCCGAGACCGTTGATGGCGTCGTGATCGCCACCCGCGGCCGCGGCTTGGAAGCGATCGTCGAAGTGGTCAGCGAAGGTTACGTCGAACTGCCCAAGCCAATCGCCATCACGCTGCGCGAGCATCTGCAGGGAGAACCGGTTTCTCCCAGCGAGCGGGTTGAACTGTCGCGGCAGATCGCCGAACTGCAAACGGTCGTCGTCGAACGGTTGCTGCACGAGGTCGATCTCGATGCCCGGCAAGTCGCCATCGGTTTGTCAGGGCCCACCGCCTGGCGCCAGATGGGCGAAACCTGGGGCCCCGAAACGATCGGCGCCCCGGAGCTGGTCGCCGAAGCGACCGGAGCCACCGTGATTGACGCCTTCGCCGAGCGCAACGTCGCCGCCGGAGGCGCCGGCGGTCCGCTCGAAGCGTTGCCGCTCTGGCTGTTATTTTCTCCTCCGCAGTGGTCGAGCGCAGGGCGCCCGACGATTGCGGTGACGTTCGACGAAACGGTCGACGCTTACTTTATCCCTCCCCGAAGAATCGGCGCTGACATTCCGCCGATTTTTTGGTCGCCTGTTGCGCCGGGACGCTTGTTGCAAGACGAGCTCCAGCGGACTCAACCCGCCGCGGCCGGCAAAAGTAAGTTTGAAGCGGTCCTGCGCGCCTGGCGCGAAATCGAATCGCTTTATCAACCGCCGATCTGGCGGCCCGACCTGTTTGACCTGACGCCCTTCGTCGATGCAGCCGCTGGCCGCGTTGACGAAAATCAAGGGGAGTCGCTGCTGCGCCGCTTCTGGCAAGATCAGGTCATCCACGCCATCCAGGCCGATCTGCCCACCTCGGCCGCCGCACAGCGATTGGTGTTGCTGGGCGAACCGCTGGGCGTTGAAGAGATCGCCAACGCGATTCGCGATCGGACCGAACTGACGGTCGAGACGGCGACGGACATCGGCTGGAGCCCCAGAATCCGCGGCCCCGTGGTTGCGGCGCTGTTGGCCTACTCCGCACTCGAGCGTTTTCCGGCCGACATCACGACGCTGACCGGATCAAAAGCGGCCCGCGTCTTAGGCCGCATCACGCCGGGCAGTCCGGCCAATTGGCAGTATTGTCTGGAGCAACTCGCCACCGCCCCGTGCGGCAAAATGCCGCTTCGCAACGCGGTGTAGGTCGTATTGTTGCAATCGCAACGCCTCGGGCTACGATTGGGCACGCCGAACCCTACAACGTGATCTTCGTTCCCAGCACTTCCAGGAACGCCCGGATCCACGCTGGGTGGGCCGGCCACGCCGGGGCGGTCACCAGGTTGCCGTCGACGTGCGCGTTGTCAAAACCTTCGCTCGCTTCGACGAACGTGCCGCCGCTGAGCGTCACCTCGGACGAACAGGCCGGATAGCAGCTGCACGACTTGCCGTCGAGCACGCCGGCGGCGGCCAGGATCTGCGGGCCGTGACAGAGCGACGCGATCGGCTTATCCGCCTGGGCGAAGTGCTGCACGATCTCGATCACCTGCGGATTCAGCCGCAGGTATTCTGGAGCGCGACCGCCGGGGATGACAAGCGCGTCGTAGCTGGTTGGGGCGATCTCGCTGAAGGTGGCGTTCAGCGTGAAGTTGTGCCCCTGCTTTTCGAGATACGTCTGATAGACGGTGAAGTCGTGGATCGCCGTGGCGACCTGTTCGCCTGCCTTCTTATCGGGGCAAACGGCGTCGACCTGGTGGCCAACCATCAGCAGCATCTGAAACGGAACCATCACTTCGTAGTCTTCCACGAAGTCGCCGACCAGCATCAAGATTTTTTTCGCAGGCATAGTATCGTCTTGTCGTCGCGATAATAGAGTGAGAGAGCGCTAGCGTTTGCTCTCGATCAAGTTGCTGAAGTCGCCGAGCGTTTCGATGTCGACGACTTCATCAAAGTCAATCCGCACGCCGAAATGCTCTTCGACAGCGGTCGCCAACTCGATCAATTCAAACGAGTCGGGAATCAGATCTTCGGCCAGCGAGCTTTCGGCATGAATCAAGTCGAGCCGAATCTGACGTCGCTCGGCGATTTCTTTGCGCAGCCACGAGAACACTTCGGGCGGCGGTGAGTTTGTCTCGGTCCCCATCATCCCCTCCGCAAGTTGAGCGTGTTGAACAGTCTTATCGCCCGCGTCCCCAGAAACGCATCGTCACCCAAGTCAAGGCTGTGCCAATCATAATACCGCTCGCCAGCGCGACCAGGACGGTGGGAAACTCATGATTGGTAATGTGAGCGATCAATTCCATCGACTAAGGCCTAAAGGTGGGTGATTGCTGAAGGAGAAGAAACAGCCAGATTCTAGCACTCTCCGCCCTATTTGAAAGCCAGGATCCTAAACCATTACCGGCTTTCCTCTTACGCCGCGGGCATGTTTGTTTGTCTCGGTCACTGAGACAAACACTGGGACAAAAAGAACCGATTATTTTTCCCAAAACCCCGTTCTTAACGTTTTCTTAGGCGTCGTCTTTTCCGGCAGCGTCACGCATCTCCCTGTTGGCCGTCCTTCCGACGAAAGCCAAGCTCAAAATTATGCGACGTCACAGTTTTCCCCTTCCTCGTCGTCGCGTCCGAGAAAGTTGATTTGTTGCATACGGCGATGACCATCTTTCTGACGAAGATGCCGATAGCGCCGCGTCATCTTGGAATTGCGGTGTCCGAGCCACTCCAGCAGTTCCGCTTCCCGTGCACCATTGCGGAAAGCTTCGCTGCAGAAGAAATAACGCAACCCATGAACCGTTCCCGATTCCAATCCAATCCAATCTCGCCCGGCGGCGTCGGGAATTCTTTGAGAAGAGGCTTGATAAATACGAACAACGACCAGATCTGCCGAAAGGATCCAATTTAAAATCGACGACAGACAATAGCCGGCGGAAAAGCCTCGGAATCCGCGTGCATCCCTCCAATCGTCGTGCGACCTGTAAAAAATTGCGGAGCTGAGATCTGAATAACTCTCGCGATCGGTTAGATGGCGTCACGGTCCCGTTGGAGTAATGCCAGAGGACGCATCCGTCCAATAGAAATCGCCGGCCAAACCGCGGCCAATGAGGACAAGGCGATGACGTATAGCAACCCAGTGGAGATCGCCAGCCAGGGGACGTTCAGATCAGGGTGCAATCCACCGAAGAAGCTGATGTGCTGAGCGATCCCGCAGCCGCACCAGCCGACCATGATGCCGAAGCCTAGACTTAGCAGGCAGGCGGCGATGCCGATCAGCGCTCCTTCAGCGATGATGGCGCGGATGATCGCCGATTGTGTGATACCAATCGAACGGAGCACTCCCATCTCCCATTGTCGCGTTCGGACCGAGGCGAGGATGACGTTCAGCACGCCAAAGCCGGCGATGGCGACTGCTGCGATTGGCAATTGGCTCACCGCCCAGATCCAGCGGGCGGCGTTGGTTCGCGTCATTTCACGAATGGTCTCGACCGGCATGATTCGGACCTTCGCTTCTTCTTCGTTGCCGGGCTGTTCCACATGATGGGCGGCGTCGAAAATGTCTTGCGCCGCGGCGTTGACCTGTTCTGGGTCGTTTTCGGCATTTGCAAAATTGAACCAAACGTGCGTTGCGGCCGGGAAATCAAAGTCGCGGGCGACATCGTCATATCCGGCGAACGCCATGGCGGCGGCGCGATGCGTGCGTGAGCGGAACCCGGTCAACTTCGTTTGCCAATGCCAGCCTGGTAGTCGGACGGCGCCAGCAATTTTGTATTTAACCGTGTTGGTGGAATTTTCGGGAGGAGCCAGTTCGACGCTGTCCCCTACGCTCAGACCGGTTTCGGTCAGAAAGTGATCCGGCACAATGCAAGCGCGCTCGGTCTGCATTTGCTGGACGGCCTCTTGCGGATCTCCGGCGACCCACTGGAGTGTGAAAAGCGGGGTGTCGCCGCCGAACGCCGGCCCTGGATCGACGCCGACCAACACCAGGTTGTCTTGGCGAATCACGGTCGGCCGCTCAGCGCTGCCGGTGATATCTTCGACAAAGCGAGGTTGCTCGACGACGATCGGCAAACACTCCTGCGCATCAACGCCATCGATCTGAGCGATTTGAGGAACGCTTTCCAGCGGCAAGCCCCCGGCAGGAAACGCAATTATCGCATCGGGCGCCCAGGGCCCAACCAGAAAGCCATCCAGCATGGTGAAGCCCCAGACCTGGACGCTGATGAAGAGCCCCATACCGACCGCCAGCGAGACGGCTGCCGCCGTCGTCCGCCACAAGTGGCTGGTGATTTGACTGGCGAGCAGCTTGGCGTCGATTCGCAGCAACCAAGCCAAGAGCGGCCCGATCAGCCGATCGACCAGAAACACGACGACGGGAGCGATCAGGACGAATCCGAGCGCCGTGCTAATGGAGCCGACCCCAAAATAGCCCAGCACTTGCGTTTCGGCCGAGGGTGGAAAGCCAAACGTGATCATCGGATTCACGGCGATCAGCGCTAGGCCAAGCAGAATCAGCGGCATAGGGAGCGTCATTGGAACCAATTGCACCGCCAGCGCCATCGCGTCGACAGGCCGAACGCGTGTGGCTCGCCAAGCTGGAATGATGGCCGCCAAGAAAGCGCCGCCAAAGGTCGCAGCGGCGGCAAGCGCTAAACTGTGCGTGCCGATGACCGCGCCGTGTCGCAGCACCCGCGGAAACGCCAGCGCGACGCCGTTCAGCAGCAACCAACTGACCACAAGTCCCGCCACAAAACCGATCGTCGCCAGCAGCAACGCTTCGGCGAAGATCAACATGCAGACCTGCCATCGCGTCAGCGCCACTGCCCGCAAAATCGCGAACTGTCGGACACGTTCCGAAACGCCCATGTTGACCGTGCCGAAAATAACGAGGAGCGCGACGAGGAGCGAAATGCCGGTACCTGCATACGACTGGATTCGCAGGTTGTCGGCCGCCGCACTTTCATCCAGCGCCTCTTCAATTTCATACGCTTCTTGAAACTGCACTGGCACGTCGAGTCGACTCAATTTCGGCCCCCAGCCGAAGCGAAACTTGTTGACGTCGGCTCCCTCCGCCATCGCGACTGCGAGAAAGCTGATCTCGGCAGGCTGGCCAAACATCTGCTGGCCGAGTTCGGTGGAGACAAAGACGTCGCCAGCGCTCGGCGTCAACATATTGGGCACGGCGTAGGTCCCTGCTCCCAAGGTAGGCGCTTTTAGCAAACCAACCACGCGCAGGTTCCAGGTCTCGTCATGGTGCGTGATCGTGATGACGTCGTCGATCGCCACCTCTAACCGCTGGGCGGTATCGGTACGAACAACCGCCTCGAGGGCGTCGGGATGCTGGCGATTGAGCCAACGCCCATCGACTTCAAATGGCGGACTGGCGGTGGAACTGCTGAGCACCGCATATTCGGATCGAATGTTCGGCGGTCCTCCTTCGAGGCGGTCCGATTTGGGGGCGTTGGGATCGAACGGCTTGGCGTTTCCGCGCACAACAGTTCGCTTCAGCCACATCGGATCGGCTGAGGCGACCGCTGGATCGGCGCGCATCGCGTCGATCACCTCCTGGGGAACGGCGGTCGGTTCGGTGGTGGAGATAGGCGCGATCGAAAGTTCGTAATGCCCTAGCGCTACGTTGGCCCAATGATCGAACGACTGGAGCAGCGCGTCATAGCCCGCCGCCAGCCAAATCACCATGCAACCCGCCGCCGCCGTCGCCAGAGTCGTCAGTACGACGCGTGTGGGATGTTCCCACAAGAAGGCGCTGGCCAGTTTCGCAACCTTTCTCATCGGTTCGCCTCGGAGACCGGCGCAAGGGCGAACTGATATCGGGCCGCCAGATCCTGAGGATCACGCTGGTCGGAAGGAGCAAACTCGGTCAGATTAGCGCCATCCTTCAGCACGACGACGCGATCGGCCCACATCGCCACATGCGGCTCGTGCGTGACGATAGCGATCGTCCGCCCTTGTTCGTCGCAAAGCTCGCGCAATAAACGGCAAATTTCTTGCCCCGAAACGGAGTCGAGGCTTCCGGTCGGCTCATCCGCTAAGACGACGGCAGGATCGCAAACGAGCGCTCGGGCGATCGCGATCCGTTGCTGTTCACCGCCCGACAATGCGCCCGGTTTGTGCGTCCTGCGCTGGCGCATGCCGAGCCGATCGAGCAGGGCGTTCACCTTGGCCGTCAGTTCGGGACCGTCGACCGCCGGCAAACGAATATTGTCTTCGGCAGATAGTGCGGGGATCAGGTTAAATGCCTGAAATACGAGCCCAATATGATCTCGCCGAAAACTCGTCAGCTGCACGTCCGATAGGGTCGCCAGATCGCGGCCATCGACCAGCACCTGACCGGCGTCAACATCGGTCAATCCCGCCATCACATGCAGCAAGGTGCTTTTGCCAGAGCCGGAGGCGCCCATGATGGCGATGAATTCGCCGGGGCGGATCGTTAGTTGCACGCCCCGCAGCGCTTCGATGACGTTGGATCCCTGTCGATATCGTTTGACGACGCCGTTGACTTTCAACGGCAGCTGTTCCGCGGACATAAGTTCGCTCGTTCCTCGAGTTCCGGAAAGTCGTTCGCCGGCCAGACTACGTCGCAGCCCGCCCGGCTTGCAACAGCGTCAGCGGCTCCGTTCGGCCGGCGCTAATCGCCGGCCAGAGCGCGGCGATCGTACAGAGGACGAACGTCAATGCGTAGCCAAACCAGAGCGAAGTCCAAGGAATGATCAGCGATGTGGCGACTCCTTCAAACCAGGCATTGCTCACGTAACGCACTAATCCCAAGCAACTCCAGCCGACGACGACGCCAAACGCCAGGCTCAGCAAACTGGCGACGGCCCCAATCAACAACGCCTCGGAGAGCACCAGCCGACTCAACCCAAATCGCTTCAGGCCAACAGCCCGCAATACGCCAAACTCCCAGCGACGAGCTCGGACCGACGCCGCGATCGTATTGACGATACCGAGCGATACGACGACTAAGGTAATCAACGGGAGCCAACCCATGGCGTTAATCGCCGCTCCGGCCCGCGATCGCATGCTGTCGCGGACATCCTTGATCGACGAAACCTGAACGGGACCGTCGCGTCCGCCTCTGCCACGGCCTCTACCGGGTCCGCGTGCCGGAGGCCCCGCGGCCGCCGCAACTGGAGGTTGACGAGTCGATTCGCCTCTTGCTGCGGCTTCGCGGCCTGGTCCCGTTTCACCATTTGGTCGGCCGCCGCCACGCGAAGAAGCGACCAACGTTTGCAGTCGCTCCTGCAATTGTTCGGCCGTAACTCCCGACGCAACATTCAGCCAGAAAAACTCTCGATTCGGCAGCTTGAAATCGTCGCGCACTTGCCGCTCTGAAGCAAACGCCAGGCCCGCCGTCCGGACGGAATTGCGCCGGAGGCCAGTCGTCTTCGTAATCCAGTTCGAGCCAGGCATCGCCGCGATCCCCGCGATCTCGTATTCCACGGGATTGTCTGGATCGCTGGGTGGAATGAAGCCCACCTTGTCTCCAACGTTCAGCCCAGCCAATCGCTGAAACGTGTCGGGGAGAATGCAATAACGCCCCTGCTGCAGCTTCGCAATCGCCTCTTCACGGGTCCCCTGAACGAACTCAAGCCGAAAGAGAGGGGAATCGCCGCCGAGTCCTGCCGCGGCATCGAGCCCAATCAAGCAAACGTTGTCCTGCCGAACGGCGGAATCCTTTTCCCGACTTTTCAGCGGATCGCCGACCAGCTTCGTTTGTTCGACGGCAACCGAAAGAAATTGATCCGCCAACACCCCTTCGGTCTGCCGCACTTTTTCGACCGTTTCGACCGGCAGTCCCGGATCGAACTTGACGATTACGTCCGGCGTCCAGCGCCCCGGTAAGAATCCGCTGAGCATCGACCACCCCCATACCTGCGTTGCGGTATACAGCCCCAGTCCCAGCATCAGCGAAGCGGCGATCCCCGCACTACGCCACATATTGGCGCTCAATTGCGTTTGCACCAGGTTGTTCTGAAGTCGCATCACCGTCGCTACGACCGGGCTAAATATTTTCTCGACGACCAATACAAACAGCGGTGCGAGCAAGATGAATCCCACAATCGTCGCCGGCGCTCCTACCAAGAGGACCAAAGCGAAACGCAGCGTTTCGGGTAGCCCTGGCAAATAAACCAACAGCGGATTGATCGCAATCAAGAGTAGGCTCACCAGGCCAATCGCGCCATACGAGCGGAATCCGCCTGGTGCGACTTGCAGCGGCGCCATCGCTTCGAGCGGACTGATGCGCGTCGCTTTCCAGATCGGGAAGATCGACGCTAACAACGCCCCAAACAGCGAACAGCAGCCAGTCAGCAAGACGCTTGCTCCCCCCAGCGCTACGCCATCGGGAAACAACTGCGGCGTCGCGCTGGCAAGCGCCTGGAGTAGGAGCCAACCGCCAAGCAATCCTCCCAGCCAGCCGAACAGCGCCAGCGCCAGCGCTTCGGTCACGACCAGCGACGCCACTTGCATGCGGCGTAGACCGACGGCCCGTAATACCGCCAATTGCCGGGCACGTTCGTTCACGCCCATACTGAGCGTGGTGAAGATGATGAACGCGGACGCGAGAATCGACAGCGCCGTGACGAAGTACGCCTGCTTGCGAGCCCCTTCCGCCTCAAACCCACCGGCGATTTTCGCTTGGATATCGGCAGGCCGCAGTAATTCGGCATTATCGGCGACGGAGGCCACTTTTTGCTCCAACTTGTCCATTTTCAGCGCGGCGTCCAGGCGAAGCTCGGCCAGGTTGATCGCAGGCGCCGATCCGGTCAACGGCTCAACGGCGCTCATCGGAATATAGGTCGCTAATGAAGCCGGGCCGCGATTCGTGCCACCGGGGGCGCCTCCTTTGGTGCGCATCATCGCGAACTCGACGTCATCCACTTGCTCAACGACGCCAACAACGGTGAAAGAGGACGGCCGCTTCTCTTTGTCGACGATCTCAATCGAGTCGCCCGGCCGAACTGTGAGCGTCTTGGCGATGCCGCTGCTGATGACCGCTTCGTCCGTAGCGTCCTCCTTCAGCCAGCGACCGTCCGACAGTTCGTAACGCGGTTCCAGCGAGTTCGTACCAACGATCGTCGGTCCCATCCGCCCCATGCCGCGTCCCGGCGGGCCAGCGCCTTCCGGCGGCGGACCAACGCGGCGAATCGACATCCGAAACTGGGCGACCGGGTTGACGGCAGCGATCATTCGATCGTTTTCGAGGGCGGTCAACAATTCGGGCGAGAGTTGATCGTCTAGTTCTGTGGGAATGACGAAGACTTCGTAGGCGCCGACGAAATTGGCGGTCTGATCTTCGAACTTGGAGGCGATTTTTTCGTACGCGGAAACGACCCACAGCACGACGCCGATCGCGGCGATCATCGCCGTCAGCGTCAACGCCAAGCGAACCTTTTGCTGGCGCGCATGCGCGAGAAACAAGCGGAGAATTAAGCTCATGTTGCGTTCGCCAGGGAAGAACCGGAGACAATATCTTGATAGCGGGCGGCCAACTCATGCGGGTCTTGCGTCCCCTCGGCCAACCATTCGGCGCCAATCGCACCATCCTTCATGATCACGACCCGCCCCGCCCAAGCGGCGACGGCAGGCTCATGCGTAACGACGACGATTGTCCGACCTTCTTTCTCGTTCAGTTCCTTCAGCAACTCGCATATCGCGCGGCCGTTGGCCGAGTCGAGACTTCCGGTCGGTTCGTCCGCCATGACGATCGCCGGATCGGTGATCAAGGCTCGAGCGATCGCGACGCGCTGTTGTTCGCCACCGCTCATCGCATCGGGACGATGCGCCAACCGCTGCCCCAGTCCGAGGCGATCTAAGAGAGCAACCGCTTGATCTCGCGTCTTACCGCTGGCCGAGGCGCCGCCAGCCATGAGCGGCAACATCACATTCTCAATCGCAGTCAACGCTGGGATTAGATTGAACTGCTGGAAGACGAGTCCAATTCGGCGGCGGCGAAAATCGGTTAACTTGGCGTCGGGCAGGGACGAAAGTCGCTCCCCTTCCACGAAGACCTCTCCCGAATCGGGGCGAGTCAATCCGCCCATCACGTGCAACAGCGTACTCTTGCCCGAGCCGCTGGCGCCCATAATCGCGGTGAACTCTCCTTGCGGAACTTCGAGCGTCACCCCATTCAAAGCAGTGACGCTGCTAGTCCCCTGGCGAAACGTCTTAACGAGCTGGGACGTGCGGAGCGGCACGTTGCTCAAGCTTGGTTCCGCTGCTGTAGTACTTTCCGACATCTTTCCAATCCCAAGAATTGTAAGCGCAGATTGCAAGAATTCACTCGACGCTACGGTCAAGTGATTACCTCTTGTCCGTCACGCGTATGCATCGCCATCACCATGTCGACGTCGGTCGTTTCTGGCAAGAATCGAACGCTGCCGTCGCAAAGTCCCACGTTGGCGCCACCAGAGTGAAAGCTGTAGACGCCCATCTTGTTGGCGCAGTTGATGACGCATGTGTAGAAGGTTTCGGAACCCGACGTGTCGACTTGCTCTTGCGTTCCATCGGGTGAGTAGCTGTAGAGCCGCAGCGCTTGCGGTCCGGCCCAACAAGACCAACCTGGCTGAGTGGCTTGCACGCCCGATTGAATCTCTCGCTTGTAGTAAAGTTGCGGACGCGCCGCCACTTCCCCCGGCAGCACCGTGTTGGAGAGTCGATCGGTGAAATTCGCCAAGCGGGTCGCCTTGTTCGAGTCGAAGCCAGCGTTGGCGACATCGCCTTGCGAGTTGCGGATCGTTTGCAAGCGGACGTAATCGTCCCCCGGAGCGCCAGTCGCTCCATACCCATTCGGAAACTCACGTTCGCCATTAGGCGTCGACGGGCAGATGAACATCTGGACCTTCGTGTTGATCGCAACGGCATTGTCCGTGGCAAAGAAGGGTTGATTGTGATCATACAAATCGTTGAGATTTCCCTGCTCGATATCGGGCAAGATCGCCGTCGGCCAACCCGAGTGGACGGCATTGCCAACTGCGGTTCCGCTTGGCAGCGTCGCGGGCCCCGTAATTCGGGCTTGGGGGAAACCCTTCTGAACGTCGGCGTAGTTGTGGAACGCGATTCCGATCTGTTTCAGATTGTTCGTACATTGCATCCGCCGAGCCGCTTCGCGGGCTTGCTGGACAGCGGGCAAGAGCAACCCGATCAATACTCCGATGATCGCGATTACCACCAGCAATTCGACCAAAGTATAACCGTACCGCTTACTTGCCATCCTGTCCCTCAAACCCTCGAAACGGGGGGCCGTTTCCAATGATCGCTGTAGTCGAGCGAGCCTCATCAGCGAGCAATCGTTAGTTAGCAAGCAAAGAACGTGCCACAGTGAAGAATTCGCGGTCGACAGGAAAATCACAATTGCAATGACGTTGGAGTTCGGAATCGCGTCGCCCTGGTCGACATGCCTGTCGTTTAATATCACAAGACAACGGGGCGCCCCGCTCATTCGGTGCGGGCTGAATCGTCAATCGTGGTGCGTTACTTCTGGGATGACCCGTCGTCGCCATTAGGACGAAGGATGTCGCTCAATCCCTGGGGGAGATTGTAGCGCCAGTAGAAGTAGCCGTGACCGCCTGGGAACTCTCGAAACTGGACGGAACGCCCCTTGGCCTCCAACACGTCGCGCAAGTGTTTGGTGGTCGTCAAAATGCTGCCGATCCGATCGTTCGACTCAAACGAGCCTGCCTCGAGAAAGTAGTTCACGTCGCCAACCTGAGCGGTCACATACTCTCGCGTCAGCCACTCGGCAGGTCGCTTTGTCGGGGGAGCTTTCAACGCGTTCGGCGCCCACCAGAACGAACCTGATTGACTGTAGACACTGCCGAACAACTCTGGATGTTGCAGTCCAAGATAGGCGGCGGCCAACCCGCCATAGCTGGCTCCGGCGACAACTGTGTGTTGGCGATCCGCCTGCAAACCATGCTCTTTCGCCCACGGCATCACTTCTTCCGCGATGAACTGCGCGAATTTTGGATTGCAGGGCAACTCACTCGATCGACTTTGGGGCGATGGGTTACTGATCAAGATTGCCGCCGTCGGGCGAATCTCGCCAGCGGCAAGCAAATTGTCGAGAATCGCGTCGATCCCAACTTCCTGCAGGTAGACGTCGCCATCGAAGAATACGGCCAGTCCATTCCCCGTTGCCTGCGGGTCATAGCTGGCCGAGCGATAAAGATAGATGTCGCGCGTGTTGCCTAGGATCTTGCTCTCGAAGCGATGACGCTCGGTCTTTCCAGCGGGCACGTCGTCTCGTCGCTTCAGCCAAGGGGCTTTCGGTGCGTCGGGCAGTTCCACCACCGAGCTGCCGGCATAGACGTCGATATTGTCCGCGGGAAACGCCAGCGGATTGAGAGGATCACGCTGCGCCGTCGCCAGGATCGCGCGACGTCGCTCCCATTCGGAACCTGGGAGTTCAGGCACATCCGGCGCCAGTCGGTAGTCAATGCGCGCGGCGGACGGTACGCGGTAACTGCCATACCAAACGTCCGAGTCGCCCAAGCGTTTCAGGTTGTCGTGATCCCCCGATGGTGCGCCAAACAACCGCACGTTGCGCTTCGCCCCGCGGTAGAGGAACGTCACAAGCGCCTCATTGCTGGCCAGCGGAGGAACCACCTCACCCGTTTCCACAAGCGGCGTTCCCTCTTGCTCCAGCTCTTTCCAAAACGAATCGGTCGTTCCACCTGCGGAGAGCTTCTGCTGAAGCTGTCGCAAGCGTGGACTCTCCAAAACAGTCGGCGGCGCCACCTGATCTTTTGCCGCAATGATCGCGTCGACAGTCAACGCGAACTTGCCGCCATCTTCCGCCACAATTTGCAGCGCGTAGGGTCCGGCGTCGCCAACGACGAACATAAACGGAAAATTCGGTCCCTGGCCGTCAACCAGACAGCGAACGTCCCGCCTTTCGCGATCCAACAACTTTAGCCGTACGCCCGAGCCGGCCAAGGCGCCACGGACAAAGTCCCCCGCCGCGGCCGGAAGCGCAAACGTCACGACTTGCTTGGCTTGAAGTTCGCCTTCGCGCTTTTCTCCCACGAGAAGCGGAGAAGATTGGCCCGTCTCCTTCGCATTGAGGCTTAAGTGGCCAAACAGAAGCAGGAAGGAGACGAATGCGACGTAAGAGCGTGGTGACATGGTTCGGTCGTCTTGGCGATGGAGAGAGTCTCGTCCTAAGGAGTTGGAGCCGTGCGGCGCCGCACGGCTCCAATAGAAAACAGGTCGGTCGTTGGGGCGCCCTTAGCAGTCCGTTGATTTTCTCGACGGACTGCGTGATCGCAGGGATGCGATCCCAAAATAGCGACGTAAGTCGTTATTTTGCGAGCCGCGAAGAGCTACGCTCCGAGCCTGGCGAGGTTGGAAAATGCCACGAGGGCATTTTCCAACAGGCAGTTAGCGAGCGACCTCGACCTCATTTCCGCTCCGCGTCCACGCGGCTCGCCACAGGGCAAGATCGACCGTGTCGGCGACGAAGTGGACGCTGCCATCGACGTAGACCGCGTTGGCGCCACCCGGGTGAAAGCTGCGTGCGGCCGTCAACTTCGACGAACCGTAGACGACGTCTGGGTTCTTGCAATTGGGAGGTAGCCAACCATTGAGCGTCGGTCCATTCGGAACCGAACCGCGCAACCAGTAGGCTTGACGCGTTCCGTCCCACGATCCAATCGAAGAGGAGATGTCGTTACCCGCGGCCGCGTCATTAGCGAGGGTCGCGTCAATCGCTGCGGACAAGCTACCGCGGTACTTACGCTCGTCCTGAGCCGGAGTCGCCGCCGCGACCTTACCGCCAGGGCCCTTCGACGATTCGGCGAACGCGATCGTGTTGCTCGTGCCGTCGGTAACCGACGCAAACTTGATCTTCGAGCCAACCCAGCAAAGGCCGTCGTTCGGGGTGCCGTTGCCAGGATGGTAGTTTCCGTCCTGACCGCTACCGACGTTCATGCAATAGTTGCTGCCGGCGACCTTAATCACGGCGCCAGACTGCATCGTTAGATCCGAGGTCGAATCGCCCGGATCGCTGGGACAGAGAAACGGCTGCACCACGGTACCGGCTGGACCTTGCAAAGCGGACGGTAGATCAACCAGCGCGGGATGCCCCATGTAGATGCCGTAGTCGACGAGATTGGAGAGATTCGCTTGTTCGATGTAGGGAAGCAGCTTCGCGATCGGCGAGAAGTCGCTGGGATATCCGCCCGAGACCGGCGTGCCGTTGTTCGGAAACGCTTCCTGATACGTCGAAGCATAGTTGTGCAGGGCCAACCCAATTTGCTTCAGGTTGTTCGTACACGACATCCGCCGCGCCGCTTCGCGAGCCTGTTGTACGGCGGGAAGCAACAATGCGATCAAAACGCCGATAATGGCGATAACGACCAACAACTCAACTAGCGTAAACGCATTACGTCGAGACGACATGGAAAGACCTCTTCTGGCTAGAACTGCCGGTACTAGACGGCATGTACGGGGGTGAAACTGGAGGACATCGGAAATTGGGAATCGCCCTGCGGACGACAGTTTTGCCCTTCAAAGCCTGGCAATTCGGGCGAAACAAGCGGAGAGCCTCCGCGGGCGTGGCTGGCAGAAGTCGCTAGCAAAGCAGGCTGCAGCGAGTACTGAGACTCGATATCATTGTTATAGTAAAAAGAACTGCCTCCTTCAAGGGCTGCAACCAGAACCGATGGGAAAGTGCGAGACATTCGGTCGCCGGCACATTCTCCCAGCGTTCCGAACCGCTTCGCTGCTCGGCGAAATTCGACGATGCAAGTTGCGGACCAATCAAGCCAATCCCACAAACCCAGCAACAAGAGGAGTCAAGCGATTGCGATCGAGGGAACGTTTGTCGGTTGTTTCACCCCCATGTCGTTCAGAACGACATGGGACAAACCAATCTCACCACAAAATTGAAGGGGCCCGCCCCCAGTTACGCAGCGCCACGCATTCGGTCAATCTTTCCCCAAAGAAGGTCGATCAACGCAACCGCCAGCATCGAGATCCCCGCGACCGGCAACAAGATGGCGGCGACAAGGATCACCAGCCAGCCCCACGCTGGCATCGCCCCGGTCGCGGGACGACGCGGAAAACCAGTTCTCCCTTTGGGACGACGCTTCCACCACATCCAGACGCCGGTCACCGATAGGAGAAAGAGAGCGATCGAGGTTACCAGCGCCAAGATTTTCGTCGGCATCCCGAAGATCTTCCCCATGTGAATCGAAACGGCCCAGACCCGAACGCGATACAAGAAGGGATTGTCGGCCGCATCTACCACGTCAATCGTCTCGGCTGTGTATTGATCCACCGACACCATGCGGAGCTTGTTCTTGTCGTCATCCTGAATCAAGAACGCCTTGTAGGCATCCTTGGGATTGGTCACAAAACGCACCGGGATCAGGTCATCCTTTCCCCGGCTGTGCGAAAGCAACGTCGACATGACTTGATCCAGCGAGGCAGGCTCAGCGCCTTCCGCAACCGGCGCCGAAACCGCAGGCCCAAACCACTTCGGCGCCCAGTGCCCTGCCGCTTTCACCGAAGCGTTAAACGCTGAGCCCATCACGACCGCAAAGAAGAGTCCGGTTCCCATCACGATCACAGCGAGCGGAACAAAGTAGAGTCCGGAAACTGCGTGCCAATCGCGCAAGACGGCGTACAGTTTCCCCTTTACGCGAGGCACCCAAACGCCGACGTTCTTCTTGCCACGCGGCCACCAGAGATAAACTCCCGTCGCCAGCAGCAGCAGCCCCCAACTTGTCGCCAACTCGGACAAGATGCGACCAGTGGTTCCCATCATCAACGAGCGATGCAGGCTGAGAACAATCGCAAAAAAGTCATCTTCGGCGATTTTCGAACCCAGCACTTCGCCAGTGTACGGATCAAGATAAATGTGCCGATGCTTTTCACGGCCATGGTCATGATCACGCTCTTCCTCTCGGGCGGGATCATGCATCTCGGTCGGTGCAACGAACGCCACGGAGCGACTGGGGTCGGGAGAAACCATGATCCCTTCCAGTTCGATGGGCGCAACCTCGGCGGCAGCCAATTCGCGCAAACGCTCGTAACTGATCCGCTCTTCGCCAACCGCCACCTCCCGCAGAGACTGATCTCGTGAAGCGGTCAATTCGGTTTGAAAGACGTAGAGCGCGCCCGTAATTGTGACGATCCAAAAAATCGGCGCCGTCAAAATTCCCGCATAAAAGTGCCACCGCCAGACAACCTGATAGAGCTGCGACGCGGCTGACTTCTTCGATGCTGACGCCGATGATTCAGCGGAGACTTGCGGCCTTGCGGGCGTTTCCAGTGAAACGAAGGGGTCGTTCATTCGTTACACATGCTTCTGATACTGAGACTCATCGAGTGAAACGCGTACTAGCATGGATTCCCAGCGCGCCAATAACAAGAGGAGGTCGAAATATCAAGGAAATTGCGGTGGCGCTTTCGCTTTCCCCCGCGAAGATCAAGCGTGATCTTCGTTTCGTACGGAGTTGGCTCTACCGAGAAATTTCCGATGGCCGCAAGTAGTTCGCATTCGATCGACGTCCTTCAACGCATTTTCGAACAAGTCGCCGATCTCCACGGGACGGAACGTCAGGCGCGTCTGCAACAACTTTGTCACGACGACGAATCGCTGCGCAAGGTCGCCGCCATCGCCAGGCTCGGTCCCGTCCTGATGGCGGATATATTCCTGAATCACCTCGTCGGTCACGTTGCCGCTGGTCGCCACAAAGTACCCGCGTGCCCACAGATGCCGGCCCCAATACTGTTTTTGCAAATGCCGAAACTCCATCAACAGCTTCCGTGAACTCTTCCCCTTGATGTACTGCATGATTTTGCTGGGCGCAAAGTTCGGCGGGCACGACAGCAGCACATCAACATGGTCTCGGGAGACCGCCCCTTCTAGGATTTCAATCTCGTTGGTGCGGCAAACCTCGCGAACGAGTTCCCGTACACGAACGCCGACCTCCCCCACGAGAATCGGTTTGCGATACTTGGTCACCCAGACAAAGTGGAACTTGATGTCAAAACGACTATGCGAACTGGTGCGGTATCTTTCCATTCCCCGATTTTAGCCGGAAACGGAAGAACCTAAAGGTTTCGCCTGAAGGCGAGGGTATTAGACCCATCGCTTGGAAAATAAAAACCCGAGCGGCTGCTTGATGCTCTCGAGAGTACTGGTCGCCATCCTCCAGAGCAGGTCCATTCGTACGAAGGCGGCAAGACTTCGCCGCTAGCTGCCTGTTGAAAAATGCCATCGTTACATTTTCCAACCTCGCCAGGCTCAGAGCATAGCTCTTCGCGGCTCGCAAAATAACGACTTACGTCGCTATATTGGGATCGCATCCCTGCGATCCAGTAGTCCGTTGAGAAAATCAACGGACTACTACGGACCTTCTGACTGCAATCGAAGCTGCCCGCCGCCCAGGCGAGTCTGTAGCGATCTCTTCCCAGGATTACCTTGATCGCCGCGCGGCCGAGCTGCCTTGCGCGCGGCCAATACCCTCCCCCAAGCCCCATTTCAGAAAAATGTGCCAAGAAGGTGAACTTTTCACAAAGGATAAAGTGGGGAGCCTAGGTTCCAATTGCCGATAAGCAAACCGTGCAGGCAAGGAAAGCTAGCATTTGGCGAGCCATCGTCAGAATGTCGGGGACGGAGCGGATTTATCGATCCAGCAGACGCACCGAAAGCCGCATGAACGAATCAACTCCCCTTTACCTTTTGTTTTGCGAATCGACCGAAGGCCCTTATGGCGGCAGTTGGCGCTTCGTTTTGGAATGTGTTGACCAACAAGAACGCCTTGTCGCCTCCGGAGAAGAGGCTTGGCGCGATCGTGACCGTCTGGCGCTGCTATCGGTCGTTCGCGGCTTAGAGGCGTTGCCAGAGCCATCTCGCGTTACCTTGCTCACGCCGTCGCGCTACGTCAGCCGCGGTTTTCGCTATGGATTGGCGGTTTGGCGCGAATCAGGCTTCCGCTGGGAGCGTTTCGGTCGCCTGGCGCCGGTCCGCGACGCCGATCTATGGCAGCGCATCGCCCAAGCGATGCAGTTTCATCGGGTTGATTGCCGCCCTTGGCGATTTGAAGCGGCTGATCTCGACCACGAAGATGACAACAAAATGCCATCGGAGTCGTTGCATTTCGGTTCGCGACGCAATCGGCGCACGATTCGCATTGAAGAACAAGAACTAGCAGCCGCCGCGGGCTGAGTTTATTCGCGGTATTCATCATCCCCCACCTGAACACAAAATCACGAGGAGAAGCGTGTGCGCACGAATGTTACACTAGATAACATGGGGGCTTTAATCGAATGCCGGTCTGAAGATCCGTATCGCATTCTCGGTCCCCATCAAGTTGAGCACCGCGGAGAGCCTGCGATCGCCGTGCGGGCCTACCTGCCGGAATCGGAACAAGCATGGGTGTTCCATCCCGGTCATAATAATAGCCAGCCAATGCGGCGGATCCATCCGAGCGGTTTGTTCGAGGCGATTTGTCCACAGGATGAAATCATGAAATCGGGACAATATCAATTGCGCACTAGTGACCAGAGCGGCCAGATGAACTCAGTTCGAGACCCCTACGCGTTTCCTTCGTACTTTAGCGATTACGACCTTTACCTGCTGGGCGAAGGCGCCCACTGGAAGTCGTACGACAAGCTGGGGGCACAGCTCCGCGAGGTCAACGGCGTCACTGGGGTCAACTTCGCCGTCTGGGCGCCCAACGCCAAAAGCGTCGCCGTCGTCGGGCAGTTCAACAAATGGGATGGCCGCGTCCACCCAATGCGCAAGCTTGGCTCCAGCGGCATCTGGGAAGTGTTCATTCCCGATCTGAAGCCGGGCGTCCAATACAAATACCGCGTCAATCAGCATGACCGCACGGTCGACAAGTGCGATCCTTACGCGTTCGCCGCCGAAGTTCCGCCCCGCACGGCGAACATCGTCACCGACCTGTCGACCTATACCTGGGATGACGCCGAGTACATGGCTCGCCGGGCCGAGCAAAACCAGCTGGAACGCCCCGTCTCGGTTTACGAGGTGCACCTGGGCAGCTGGAAATGGAACAACGACTCGAAGTCGGGCTGGTTCAACTATCGCGACCTGGCGCACCAGCTGGTCGACTATTGCCAGAAACAGAACTACACCCACATCGAACTGATGCCGGTCTCCGAGCATCCGTTCACCGGCAGTTGGGGATACCAGGCGGTCGGCTACTTCGCCGCGACCAGCCGCTATGGCACGCCGGAAGACTTCATGTACTTCGTCGATTACTGCCACAAGCATGGCTTGGGCGTGATCATCGACTGGGTGCCGGCTCACTTCCCCAAAGACGACCACGGCCTGCGTCAGTTCGACGGCACCGCGCTGTACGAACATGACGATCCTCGCAAGGGCGAGCACCCCGACTGGGGCACGTTGATCTTCAACTACGGTCGCAACGAGGTCAAAAACTTCCTGATCTCCAACGCCCTGTTCTGGTTCGACAAGTTCCACATCGACGGGCTCCGCGTCGACGCAGTCGCTTCGATGCTGTACCTCGACTACAGCCGCAAGCATGACGAGTGGGTCCCGAACCAATACGGCGGTCGCGAGAACATCGAAGCGATCTCGTTCCTCCGCGAGTTCAACGAACAGTCGCACCTGCAGTACCCCGGCATCATGACGATCGCCGAAGAGTCGACCGCGTGGGGCGGCGTTTCGCACCCGACCGACGGCGGCGGACTCGGCTTCAGCCTGAAGTGGAACATGGGCTGGATGAACGACACGCTCCGCTACATGGGGAAAGATCCGGTTCACCGCAAGTTCCATCATGGCGAACTGACGTTCAGCCTGATCTATGCGTTTACCGAAAACTTCTGCCTGCCGCTGTCGCATGACGAAGTGGTGCATGGCAAAGGTTCGCTGCTGGACCAGATGCCCGGCGACATGTGGCAACGTTTCGCCAACCTGCGGTTGCTCTACTCGTACATGTGGAGCCATCCCGGCAAGAAGCTGTTGTTCATGGGCGGCGACATCGCCCAGTGGAACGAGTGGAACGCCGATGGCGAACTGCAGTGGAACCTGCTGGAGTGGGAACAGCATCAGGGCGTTCAGACGTTGATCTCGGACCTGAATGCGATGTACCAGCACGAAGCGTCGATGCACCAGGTCGACTTCAAGGGAGAAGGCTTCGAGTGGATTGACTGCGACAACTGGGAAGCCAGCGTGATCGCCTATGCCCGGAAGGGGAAAGATCCGAACGACTTCACGATTACGCTCTGCAACTTCACGCCGGTCGTTTACAACGGCTACCGCATCGGCGTGCCGAAGGCGGGCTCGTATCGCGAGATCTTCAACTCGGACAACGCCCGTTACGCCGGCAGCAACGTGATCAACGTCGACGAGATGGAGTCGGCCCCGATCCAATGGAACGGCCGCGAACAGTCGATCATGCTCGACATCCCGCCGCTGGCCTGCGTGGTGCTGAAGCCCTGCTAAGGCGGATGAGACGCAAACCGAAATGGAAAGAGCCGGTCCTGTTGGACCGGCTCTTTTTTTGTGCGCGTCTCGGCCAACTGGTTAGCCCCGATAGCTCTCGCTATCGGGGCGGCGCAGCCGCAGGAGGCATCAGCTCGCGGTTGGACCAAAGAACGGCGGAGCGCAGGCTCAAACGATCGCCGATCCGCCGCGTGCCTACTCACCGTGGATCGATGCCTCCTGCCGACTTCGTCGGCCCCGATAGCGGGAGCTATCGCGGCTAACCCCACCTTCAAACCGTCAAGAAATAGCCAGAGCCAGCGAAATCTCGCTGGCTCTGGTTCCGTTTTCAATGGTGCATCGTTCCGGCTTAGTTTTCCGGAATCATTTGCCATTCGACGTTGAAGCGTTCGAACAGTTCTTCCTGCACTTCGCTCCAGCGGATCTGCGACTTCATCCCTTCCAGGTAGACGACGCTGAACGGGTATTCTCCGTTCATTTCCGCCTTCAGTTGGTCGCGAATCTCGGCTTCGGTCTTCCGTTCGCCGGTCACGCGGGCAACGTACCAGACCGACTTGTCAGCGTTCGGCACGACGAACGTTTCGCCGACCGGAGCCGCGAAGATCGTATCGAGCGCTTCGATGCCGGTCTTTTCGACGCCGGGGATTTCGGCCAGCAGGTATTGGCCCGGCTGGCGAATTTCCTGGTAGTAGGTGATGTTGTCAGCAACGATCACCCCGTCTTTGGCCGGAACCACTTCGTTGAGAGGAGCGTCTCCCTTGGCGCCGGCGGCGATCTTTTCCGCTTCCGCCTTGGCCAGCTTCGCCGCTTGCTGCTCTTTCCAGGCGGCGACGACCTGATCTTTGACATCGTCAAAGGTCGGCACGTAGCCTTCCGCTTCATCGGTCTTCCAGTAGACGAACTGCTGGTCGGCCGGCATCGAGAACATGCTGGTCGAACTGGTTCCGGGGAACTCTTGCGGGCTGTAAAGCTCAGCTTTGCTGCCGAAGATCGCATCGATCAACCGCAGGTCATTTCGCTGCAGACCGCCTTGCTGCGGATTGAAGCTGAACTCGGCGTGCGAGATCATTCCATAGGGAGATTCCATCGCCGCGATGTAGTCCATCTTCGGCATCTCGCCATATTCCAGGCCGTTCTGCTGTGCGAGCTTCTTCAGGTCGAGCTTGTCGAACGGCGTGCCGGTCTTGTCCTCTTCATCCAGATAGAAGTAGTCGTCGTATTCCCGCTTCAGGATGTCGGCGACATTCTGCAGGGCCGCTTTGACCGAGGCTTGCGCCAGCGGACGAGCGATCGACGTCTTGATCTGCTCTTTGACTTCTTCCAGCGGACGATACTCGACCGGCGGTTGTTCGCCAGCAGGCGTTTCGCCCATCGGCGCGGCCGCTTCTTCCATCGGCTTGGCGTCGGTGGCCGGAGCTTCGGTCATCGGAGCCTCAGCGGCCGGCTTGTCGTCGGCGGGCTTCTCTTCCGCAGGCGTTTCTTCGGGGGCCGGCTTCTCTTCGGTCGTTTCTTCCTGGAAGGCGACCAGCATCGCTTCGCGGCCGGTGCTCAGGAAGCTCGATTCTTCGTCAGCCGGCTTTTCTTCCGCCGGTTTCTCGTCGGCGGCGGGCTTCTCTTCCGCCGGAGCTTCTTCGGCCGGCTTGTCGGTCATCGGGGCCGGTTCGGCCGGTTTCTCTTCGGTGGCCGGAGCTTCCATCTTCGGCTCTTCGGCCGCCGGTTTCTCTTCAGCGGGCTTGTCGTCGGCCGGGGCCTCTTCGGTGGGCTTCTCTTCGGTGGGCTTCTCTTCGGGCGCCGGTTGGTTCATCGGGGCGACTGGATCAGCGACCGGCTTGCGGAAGCTACTGTCCTTGTTCTCTTCGTAGTATTCGGCGACTTGCTCGTCCGAGATCTTCGCCAATTCGGCTTGCAGGAACTTGTCGTAGTCCGCTTTGACGTAACCGATCGCCGCTTTATCCAATTGCAGGAAGCCGGGATCGCCGGTCTGCGGGTTGCGGATCTGGTCGTTGAACTTGTTGAACAACTTGCGCAGGTCCGCATCGCTCGGATTTTGCTTGACCTTCGAGAGATAGTCGGAGGAGTTGACCGGGTAGAGCTGAACGTCAATCGTCCGGTTCAAGTTGCGGAAGTTGACCCACGCCGAGGCGGGCGTCGCGGTGCTGATCCCTTCCAGGAGGAGACGCTTCGTCTTTTGCACTTGAATGACGCGACGGAACATCTCGAACATCTGGTCGTAAGTAATCCGACCTTCATTGCCTTGGGCTTCCGCCAGTAGTTCGTTGTATTGATCGGGGGTGATGCTGCCGCCGGTGACCGAGGTCATGAAGTCGCGAACGATGTCGTCGCCGATCGCAATCCCCAGGCGTTCTCCTTCGAGCGAGAACAAGTGATCGGTGATCACCTGGCGAGTCGAAATTTCTTCTCGCATCGGACCGCCGGGCGAATTCGGGCCTGAAGCCGACTGATATCGCAAGCCAGAGATTGGCGGCGACGGCGGATTCGGAAAACCGCCCACTTCCTGCGTGCGGGCGATCGCCAGGCCGGTGATCAACGAGACCAAGCTCGAATCTTGGCGAAGCCGATCAATTTCGGGCGAGGTCAACGGCGCGCCGTCAATTTTGACGACCGTCTTGTCCTCGGCTTCAAAGGCGGCGCGCTGCGGGAAGAAGCTGGTGACGACGCCTCCGATGGTGAAGACGATCATCAGCAACACGCCGAAGACGGCTAGCAGTGCTTTTTGGTTCTTACGGAAGAAATGAAACGGGTTGCGCATGGGTTCCAATCCTTAACACTGACGCATTTGGCGCCAGCGTCACCTCTTGACATCGCGATACAAGACGCATTATTGGTTTGCTGCGGCTGATGCTCGCGGACGAATTCGACCGATTGTAGGGGGACGCGACCTAAATTCAATCCCAGTATCGCCTAGCGATGCACAAGTTGGGTCGCTCGCCATGGCCGCGCCCCACCAAGAAGTCAAAATCTCGGACCGGCGGGAGCGTTGTTTTTTCACAATTCGCCCCCCATGTGCCGGGAATTTTGATTCCTTGGATGTTAACGAATAAGCCAAACATAAATACGCAACTTAGGAAGACCACGCAATCTGTCAGATATGTAATGACGACAGACGCACGACGCCGCGTGAAGCCTTCCCCCACATTGAGAATGACACCCCATGGCGAAAGCTGCAAAGCCCTCGAAGAACGCACTGGTCATCGTCGAATCCCCGGCGAAAGCACGGACGATCTCGAAATACCTGGGCTCGGGCTACACCGTCGAGGCCAGCATCGGCCACGTTCGCGACCTGCCGCATGGCGCGAAGGAAATGCCGGAGAAGTACAAAAACGAGGAATGGAGTTACCTTGGCGTTAACGTCAACGAAGACTTCGAGCCGGTCTATATCGTTCCGCCCGGCAAGAAACAGCAAGTCACCAAGCTGAAAAAGCTGCTTAAGGAGGCAGACGAACTTTACCTCGCGACGGACGAAGACCGCGAAGGAGAAGCGATCAGCTGGCATTTGCAGGAGATCCTGCAGCCCAAGGTTCCCGTCCATCGTCTCGTTTTTCACGAAATTACCAAAGATGCGATCCTGAACGCGGTCGAAAACCCGCGGACGATCGATGACGGCCTGGTGCGGGCTCAAGAAACTCGCCGCATTCTTGACCGGCTGTACGGCTACGAAGTTTCGCCGCTGCTGTGGTACAAAGTTCGTCCCCGGCTATCGGCTGGTCGCGTGCAAAGCGTCGCGGTTCGCCTGATTGTCGAGCGTGAGCGGGAACGGATGGCGTTCCACTCGGCCACCTATTGGGACCTGGTCGGCACCTTCATCGCCGACGGCAAAAAATTTAACGCCGTGCTGACCGAAGCGGACGGCCGCAAAATTCCGTCGGGCAAAGATTTCGATACGACCAACGGCAAGCTAAAAAATCCAGACGCGATGCTGCTGATGGACGAAGCGGGCGCCAACGACCTGCTGGCCCGTCTGCAAAGCGCCCAGTTCTCGGTCGAATCGCTCGAGAACAAGCCGTTCACCAATAAACCAGCCGCGCCGTTTACGACCAGTACGCTGCAGCAGGAAGCGAACCGCAAGCTGGGCTTCACCGCTCGGCACACGATGCGGATCGCGCAAAACCTGTACGAAAACGGTCACATCACCTACATGCGTACCGACTCGACCAACCTGGCCGAAGTGGCGATCAACGCCGCTCGCGATCTGGTGAAGAGCGAGTACGGCGCTGACTATCTGCCGGAGAAGCCGCGGATTTATTCGTCGAAGGTGAAGAACGCGCAGGAAGCTCACGAAGCGATTCGTCCTGCCGGTCATCCCTTCCAAAAGCCGGAAGCGCTGAAAGGAACCCTCAACAACGACGAGTTCCGCCTGTTCGAGTTGATCTGGAAACGGACGATCGCCAGCCAGATGGCCGATGCCCGCGGTTTCCGCATTGCGATCACGCTCGCAGGGGGCGGCGCCAAGTTCTACGTCAGCGGTAAGACCATTGAATTTCCTGGCTTTTTGCGGGCCTATGTCGAAGGTTCGGACGATCCCGACGCCGAATTGGCCGACCGCGAGACCTTGCTGCCGGCGATGAAACAAGGCCAGGACGTCGACAAGGATTTGTTCGAGCCGAAGAGCCACACCACCCAGCCGCCGTCGCGATACAGCGAAGCGTCGTTGACCCGCGCTTTGGAAGAAATGGGGATCGGCCGCCCGAGTACGTACGCCTCGATTATCGATACGATTCTCGATCGCGAGTACGTCTTCAAGAAGGGAACCGCCCTGGCGCCGACCTGGCTGGGGTTTGCCGTCGCCAAGCTGCTGGAAGAGCATCTGCCGAAGCTGATCGACTACCAGTTTACCGCCAAGATGGAAGACGATCTCGACGCGATCAGCCGCGGCGAGGCGGAACAAAGCTCTTACCTGCGGGACTTCTACTTCGGCCATGATCAACATGGTCTAAAGGAGATCGTCCAAGGCAAAATCAAAGATGTCGACGCCCGGCTGGTGAACTCGATTTCGCTCGGCAGCCCGGCCGAAGGGGAACACAAAGCAGAGGTGATCGTCCGCGTCGGTCGCTATGGGCCGTTCGTCGAACAAGGGGAACGCCGCGGCAGCATTCCGTCCGACCTGGCGCCCGACGAAGTGACGCTGGAAAAGGCGCTCGAACTGCTCGACAAGGCGCAGCTCGGCGACGAGCCGCTCGGTTATGACCCTGCCACGGGACGCCCGGTCTTCATCAAGACAGGCCGGTATGGCGACTACGTCCAGCTCGGCTTGCTGGAAACCGACGAAGAGCCGGAAGAGATCGAAGAAGAAAAGCCGAAGGGCAAAAAGAAGGCGAAGGCGGCCGACAAAGAGAAGCCGAAAAACGCCTCGTTGCCAAAGGGAATGCAGGCCGGCGACGTGACGCTGGAAGTCGCCCTGAAGCTGTTGTCTCTTCCCCGCGAAGTGGGCGAGCACCCGGAGTCGAAAGAGCCGATCATCTCGCAGAACGGCCGCTTCGGTCCGTACATCAAATGCGGTAGCGAAACCCGCTCGCTCGGCGATATTTCGCCGGTCGACGTGACGCTGGAACAGGCGCTCGCCCTGCTGGCGCAACCCAAAACGTCGGGTCGCGGCCGAGCGGCGCCCAAAGAGCCGCTCCGTAAGTTTGATCCTTCGCCGGTCACCGAAGAAGAGATCAAGCTGATGGAAGGTCGCTATGGACCGTACCTGACCGACGGCCAGACCAACGCGTCGCTGCCGAAGGGCGTGACGGTCGAAGAGGTGACCTTCGACCAGGCGGTCGCCCTGTTGGCCGAACGGGCCGCCAAGGCCCCGCCGAAAAAGAAGAAGGCGGCCAAGAAGAAGACCACGAAAAAGGCGACGACCAAGAAGGCAACCGCGAAGAAAACGGCCGCCAAGAAGACGACGAAAAAGAAAACCACCAAAAAGGCGACCGCCGAAGCGAAGCCCAAAAAGCCGAAAAACACGGACAAGTGGTAAACGCACAACATGTTGGTTGGGCGCGTTGTGCCCAACCAACATTGAATGCGTGCGGTTAGTTTTTCGGCAATTGCTCGATGTTTGACGAATCGTGCAGCTTTTTCATCTCTTCGTCGCTTAGCGCCCGGTCAAAGACCGCCAAGCCGCCGATTTTGCCTTTCAGCGTTTCGCTGAAGATGCTGCCGACGGCGTAGCGAGCGCCAACGGTGAAATCGGCCGGGCCGCTCGGCTTGGTTTCTTTGTGCTTCTCGGGGTCGTAGCTAAAGATGCCGCGGCCGTGGTAGTATGGGTTCATGCCGCGATCACCGCCGTCGGGGCCTTCGGTGGTGAAGTAGGGATCGGTGCGGCGATCTTTCTTGGCGTCTAGCTCACGCTCTTCCAGCACGCCGTTGAAGTAGGCGCGGATGTACTTGCCGTCGTAGGTAAAGCCCAGGGTCACCCATTCTTTCTCCGGCACTTTGGAAATCGACGAAGCGTAGTCGCAGCACCACGGGAACGCGCTGCCGTCAGCGCGGCGAGTAACGCCACCTTCGGCGGAAATATGCGGCGTCAACTGACGCGGACCGCCATAAGCCGGCATGTTCAGCAGCATCGCGTATTGGCGGACGCCGCGGTCGTCGTGCCGCCCTTCCCCTTCATTCCAGATACCGGCGATCGTGACTCCCTTCTTCATCTCGTCGAGACGAACAACGGCGAACATCGTCACCTGAGCGTCCTTACCATGGATATCGAGCATCCCCAGTTCTTCGTGCAGGATGCGAAAGTACTGGCGGCCCTGAAAGTGAGCCGAGTACCCGGAGTAAGGACCACCGTCGGCACGAGCCACTTCGCCCCCTTCTTCGGCCAGCGGATGCGGCGCGTCGCCGGCGACCGAAGCCCGCGGCGTGCCCGGCTCTTCGCCAAAGGTCCAAAACGCGACCAAGTCGGGCGTCTTTTCCACCACGTTGGCGTCGCCAGTCGGCTCAGCGGCAGGCAAAGCGGAAACGACTAAGCAGCAGGAAAACGAAAGCGCAAGCAGAAGGCGCAGCGGCATGATGAAACTCACAGTCAGGGCGGTGAAATAGAATGGAGGGCGACTTCGACTATAGTCCTCCCTCTGGCGACAAACAAGCAAGCAAGCAAGCGGCCCGCATCCTCGAAACGTGTCCAACGGGGGAACGTCGCGAGAATGCGGGCCGCAATTTCAGCCATCTTGTCTAGAGCGCGATGTCGTGAGAGTTATCCCCTTCGACAACGGCGTACTCGAGTGTTGATTTCTGGTTGTACTTGGCGGGAATCGATTCCTTGAGAATCGGATCTTGGGTGATCTGATCGCGGCCCGCCTCGACGGTGCGTGAGACCTTGACCGTCTTCTTGCCAGTCGTCGCGGTGAGGGAATACTTCCCATCCACGATTTCCGAGGATGCCGGCGCCAAGCCAATCGCCGCGTCGTCCGCCGCTTCAAAGCTGATCAGCCCCGATTCGAGCGGTTTCCCTTCGAAAGTGACGGTACCAGTCACGGTATGCCGCGCCGGCCCGTTACTTTCCGACACACGACAACCGCAAACGATGGGCAACAAAAGGCCCATCGCCAAAAGTGCAATACGCATAAGACTCTGTTCCTAAGAGTGGTTGATTACGGCAGCGAAACCACGTTACCGTCGTTGCGAGCGCCGAGATTGCCGAAGGTCGGCAGATCGATCGTTTCGGGGAGGAAGTGGATCGATCCGTCGGCGAACAACGCATTGACGCCGCCCGGATGATCCGAACGGAGCGGGCTGTTGTTGCCATAGTTGCCGCACACCCCTTCGCTGCTGCAACTGCCGGAGAACGGCTCGATCTGGTTGATCGCATAACGAAGCGTCGTCGTGTTGAACGCGCGACCTTCGGTCGAACCCGAGCCAGGCAAATTGGTCGTGTTGTCGTTCAGGCCGATCGTCCCCATGTTGAAGCCGTACTGAACGCTACGATAGTCCCTCTTGTTGCCCGAGCTATCCTTTAACCAGGCGCCGACTTCGCTGACCGCCATCGTATTGCTGCTGCCGTCAGTGATCGAAGCGAACGTCGTGCGACTGTTGTAGTACAGAACGCCGTTCAAACCAGAGACGCCGTTGTCGGTGTCGTTTTGATTGGTGGCGGTGATGCCGGCAAAACCATCGACGACGCCGGCAATTGAAATGTAGTCGGCAATCATCGTCTTTACCGAATCATTGCCCAGTTCCTGCGACAGCGACGCCGAAGGACACTCGTAGATTTTGAAAATTGGGCTGCCAGCGTCCACGCCGCAGGCGTCGCTGACCGAACCGCCGTTCCAGTGTTCGCTAAAGTCAATGATGTCGTAGACGTTCCCCAGTTCGACATAGGGCAAGATGTGGACCATCCAGCCAGTTCCCCAGCGCCGTGAGGTCGCTGTGCCAAACGGCGCCAAGTTATTGGTCGTGCCCGGGGGGAAGCGGCCAAAGGTGTCGTGGAAGTTGTGCAGGGCCAAACCATGCTGCTTCAGATTGTTGATGCATTGCGAACGCCGAGCCGCTTCGCGGGCCTGTTGAACCGCCGGCAGCAGCAGCGCAATCAAAACTCCGATGATTGCAATGACGACTAGCAACTCGACCAGCGTAAAGCCCGAGCGACGCATTTTCATAAGACACCTGAATCAATAAATAAGCACGAATCCGTTTTAGGCGTCACAGAAAACACGCCTATTGGGGGAAAAGAGACTCGCAATATAACAACGCAAGTATCAAGAATCAACAAAAGACAATGTTTTTTTACATTACTGCTTTCACACAAGGCGGCGAAAGTGCCCATTGCGACTGGATTTGCGCACCAGCATCCTGCGTTCGCAAAAAAGAACAGCCAATTTGAGAATGCAAGGCCGCCGTGTTACAGCACGGTCCCCTTCACCATCGGCGGCATCTCGGGCAGGTCGGCCTCGTCGAGCATCTCTTTCAGATTCCCTTCGATCGTGACGCTGATCGAGGTCAGCGGCGTGTCGCCGGGGCGGTTTTCGAACGGGTCTTCGGTTCGTTCGCCGATCTGATCCAAGCTGAGAAAGATGAAGTTGATCAGCAGCGCCAACGGAATGTTGAAGATGCCGAGCACTTCGACAAACGCAAACGGCACCAACGTGCCGTGCAAAAAGACGAAGACCCGCGAGTAGTAACTGTACGGGCGCGGCAGCGGCGTGTTCTTAATCCGCTCGCTCATCCCCTGATGATTGTTGAACTCGGTCAGCGTCTCCGACAGTTTGACGAAGCGATAATCGGAGATCCAGCCGCGCTGAAAGGCGGCCAGCAGTTCGCGCCCCTGGATCATCAGCAGGTAGTTGGGCGGGTTCTCCTTCGAGAGGACCTCATCCGCTTCGTCACGCGTTAAGAACGGGCGAATGTCGTCGTACGTATTGCTCGTTTCGACATACTCATCTTGGTATTTGTTGTAGGGGCGGCGCTGCCGCAGGAAGACCCGCAGCGCATGCACGAAGGCGATATGACGATAGATCAATCGCCGCCGCCACTCATTTTTCTCGGGGGTAGCGTCGCCGCTTTCGTCCCCGGCCAGCGTCAACACTTCGCGTCCCCAGGCCCGGCTGTAGTTGACCAACAGGCCCCAGATCTTGCGGGCTTCCCACCAACGATCATAGGCGCTGTTGTTCTTAAAGCCGAGGAAGATCGCCAGCGCCGTGCTTAGGGTGGCGACCGCTTCAAACGGGACGCTTAGCTTCTGAATCGCCAACTCGTGGTGCAAGAAGTAAACGATCACCGACAGCAGGAAGAAATAGAGCATGCTCTTCCATGCATAGAAGAGCATCTGCCGGAAGCTGAGATTTCTGCGGACGATCATCGTGATACCCTTGACGTGATACTGTTGGCCGCCAATCGATTACGCGAAGCCGACGACGACTCCGTATCTCCGGCTCCGATCGTCGACGCAGGAGAATCGACGCCGAACCAGGGGCGTCGGAATATTCGCCTAGCCGCAGGTTTTATGAAGAAACCATGATCACGTCTACCACAAAGATTGCGCCAAGCTTCACATCATTCCCGCACCTTCTGGGCGACGATGCTGAATTCACGCCAATCCTTTGAGCGTCGTTTCCAGCAAACGTCATCACTGCCATCGCGACGAGATCTACGAGGAATTGAACGATGATTGACGTTTCTAAGATCGATTTCATCGACTACGGCTGCAAGTTCGGGGGAAGCTTCAGCATTGGATATCGCCTGGGGGGAAAGCGAGGCCTAGGGTTCGACATTCTCCCCCACGTCGTCGACGAAGCGGTCCGCCGCGGCCATCAGGCGGTCGTCGGCGATGCGACCGATCTGGCGATTCCCGATAATTCGGTTCGCTTCTCGATCATGAGCCACTTCCTCGAGCACTTGCCCGACCTGGAGAGCGTCGAAAAGGCGATCGCCACCGCGCTTCGCGTTTCGACCGATTGTATTTTTCTTCGTGGTCCGATGTTCGACGATGAGTACCTGGCGAACTTGGGGCTGAAGACCTACTGGTCCGACTGGACCGGTCACCCTTGCCACCTGACCGACAAACAACTCGAAGCGATTCTGGCGAAGCTTGGCGTCGCTCGGTCGTCGTATCGGCTGAACTGGGTCAGCCCGATTCGCAGTTCCCGCGACAAGACCATTCACCCACTCGATTCCCCCAAGGATCAACATGGCTACGTTGCCAAGAAACATCCACCGAAGCCATTTGTTGTCTTCGATCAGACGCTGTATCGCGAATGGGTCTGCATCGTCCTGCTGAATAATGATCGACGACTCTACTCGCAGCTTTACCCTGGCAATCCGATCATGCGACAGCTGACCTGGTGGGGCCTGGTCGCCTAGCAGTCCGTTGATTTTCTCAACGGGCTGCTGGATCGCAGGGATGCGATCCCAAAATAGCGACGTAAGTCGTTATTTTGCGAGCCGCGAAGAGCTATGCTCTGAGCCTGGCGAGGTTGGAAAATGCCACGAGGGCAATACTGTTCGGCACGCCCAGTCGGCATAAACAGATTTGATCCCGCTTCGACCTCTTCACGCATTTTCGCTCCGCTGCTGGACCGTGCAAGCTGCCATTTTATTTTCCACCTGCGCAGCATCAACCGAGAGACCGCTTCGACGGCGGACTCCTTACTGCCTGCTACGATTTTTTCTTCGCAGTCGCGGCGGCTTGCTTTCGGATCTTGGCGATGTGGGCCAGCATCTCCGCTTCGTTGGCCAGGCCGGTGAAGTAGTAGCCGATCATCTCGAACGTCCGTTTGCTCGGCTTGCCGCCGATCCACAGGTGGATCAACAGGCAGGCGATCATCGCGCAGTAAACCTGAATCTCGATCCCGTTTTTGCTGTGACTAATCAGATGCGCGCCACCCATCAGTTGCTTGTAGAAGCGGAAGAAGATTTCGACCGTCCAGCGATATGAATAAAGAATCGCGATGATTTCGGCTGGGGCGAACGGCATGTTCGTCGCGATTCGCAGCACGCCGTCGCTGCTNGGCGCCTTNGAACCTTTCACCTTGCCGCCAGTTCGATTNTTGTGCGGCGTGCACTTCACGCAGACAAGTCGAACCAGATGATCGGGGCGATCTTCCTTCTTGCTCGTCTTGCCAAGCAGCACGGTCTGATCGCTCAGCACGCCTGCGGCTCGATCGCCATCGGTCAGCGGATGTTCTTCGAGCACGTCATACTTCGAGTTGTCGCGCAGGCGACAGAGATAACTGCTGCCGCGCTGATCGATTGCGTTCAGCAGTTTGAACTTGGCGTAGCCGCGATCCATCGCATAAATCTTGTCCGCCTCCAGCGAACGCGCAAGCACCGCCCGCTCGTCGTTTTCGCCGCCGCCGTTAGGCGTCACGGTGATCGATTGCGGCGTGAAACTGGCGACCTCGAAGTGCGTGTGCAGTCGCCAACGCACAACGGCCGAACCGGTCGTCTGCTTCAACAGCGTCGCGGCCATGATCGACGGCAACGCGTTCACTACGCTACCATCGACGGCGATCAGCCCTTGCGCGAATTTCGCCGCTTTGGCGTCGAGTTTTCCGGCTTGAACCTGCTCGGTCAGCAGTCCGATAATGGCTTTCAGCCGTTCCGGATCGAACAGCCGAGCACTTTCGGAAAGCGAGCCAAGCGACGCTTTCTCGTTGCCAAGTTTCTGCTGAACCTTGGTCAGTTCGCTTGCCTGTGAAAGTGCTCGCAGACTAGAAATGCCGGGGTTCAAAACGTAAAGCAACACCAGCAGGCAATACTGATCGAAGTGCAACGTGCGGTTGCCAGCGACATCGCGCTCCGTCCCCTCGTCATGCAGTTGGGCCAACAACGGCCGCAACTTGGCAAAGTACTTCAGGCCTTGCACACGGATCGGTTGCTGGTCGTCGGCGCTAGCAGGCGGGGTCGCCGATTTCCGTTTTTTTGAAGACTTCCGCACGATAAAATGTCACTGCATCCAAGGTTGAAACCAAGCTTCGCCCTGCCAATGTGGCACGGCGAAATGGAATTAATTTGAATGCGCAAATGGCGTGCCGAACGGTATTGCCACGAGGGCATTTTTCAACAGGCAGCTAGAGCGGTTTTCTTCAATCTTTAGCGTTCTGGCTGGTTGCGGCCGCGCTGGTCGGCGTTGAACTGCATCGACGAATCTTTAGGATTCGCCTTGACCAGCTTGCCTCACCAACGCCAGAAACGCTACAGCTATCAGAAAAACGCGCTCGTGGACAAAAGAACCGTTTCGTTCGCCGCCCACCCCTGTCGCAGCACCCCGCACTCCACCCATTCTTCGCAACCTTCCCGCCTGGACATCAATTGCAATTGCTGCGGTTGTTTATTTTTTGAACTTGCCACCTCCACTCCCTCCCGATAGAGTATTTCGGCTACCCCATCGAGCCTGGCAGCCCACGCCACCTGACCGCGGGAAATCGCTTCCCTGATCCACAAGCGATCTGCAACACAAGTCAATCTGAAACCACGGACGGTTCAAAATGACGACCCAGGTAATTTACGATCTTGGCGCCAACAATGGCGGTGACATTCCGTACTACCTGTTGAAGGGCGATCTGGTCGTCGCAGTGGAAGCGAACCCGGCGCTTTGCGACTTGATCCAGGCGAAATTTAAGGTCGAGATCGAGCAAGGCCGCCTGGTCGTCGAAAACTGCGTCGTCAAAGCGGAAGGGGAATCAGGCGAGGTCGACTTCTATATCCACAACGTCCATCACGTCCTGAGCCAGTTGCCTCGGCCCGACGCCGACGTCATCGACGGTTACGAACAAGTTTCGCTCCCCTCGAAAACGATCGCCGACATCATCGGTCAGTATGGCCCGCCCCATTACATCAAGATCGACATCGAGCATTACGACGCCCAGATCTTGCGGGCTCTGTTCGCCGCCGACATTCGCCCTCCCTACATATCGTCCGAGTCGCATTCGATCGAGATCTTTGCGCTGCTGGTCGCCCAAGGAGGCTACGACGCCTTCAAACTAGTCGACGGCCGCACCGTGGCCGAAGTCTACGCCAACCACACGATCACTTCCCACCAAGGCGAAAAGATCGCCATCTCGTTCCCCGGCCACGCCGCCGGACCGTTTGGAGAAGATGTTGAAGGCCCCTGGATGTCAGGCAGCGACTTCGTCCAGGTCCTGGCGATCGAAGGGCTCGGCTGGAAAGATATCCACGCCACCCATCGCCATCAAGCGGCGACCAAACCGGCGTCGCTGCTGAAACACCTGGTTGGCTACGTCGACCGCAAATCGAAAGCGAAATCGCGGGAGATGATCAAGCGGTTCGGAAAGGCGCTGCCGTGGGGCAGACGCTCGGCGGCGTAACGCACTCGTGAAAGTCAGCCGCTGGACTGACGCGGAACAAGTCGTTTACAACTTGTCTTCAAAATTGGCGCCGACCTCCGCCTTCCACCCGCGGCTCTCAAATACCGCCTTCAGATCGCGTGCCAGTCGAATCTGTTCCGCTTCCTGAATCGTCGGCTTCGTCGGCGACGCCTGAAGCTCAAAGCCGTAGAACAAAAAGCCATCCTCTCCGCTCATCTTCGCCTGATCCGCGTCGGAATTGGCGAAGATATCCACAAAGTTACCCCGCAAATCAGCACAACGCGCCGGGCCTCCGCCTGAGTCGGGAAACGGAGTCCGAATTGCGTCGACAATCTCCTGATCGCTCGACGGGCCGTCGATCATGATAATGAATTGCAGCGTGTATTCAGGCATCGGAAATTCTTCGGCGGTGACGTCGCTTATTCATGCGGATCTAATCACGATTATCACATCGGCGCCGTCTTCGCAAATCTGGGGTTCAGAGCAGTAGATCGCGAGGATAACAAACCCGTTCGGGCAAATCCTCAAATTCAATCAGCCTACGATCCAGCGCCAAGCGGCTTAATCCCAGCCCGAAGATGCAGAGAAAGTGATCGATGTCGGTATGGAACTCGTAGGAGGTCCGGCGGCAATTATTCTTTTCGTGCCAATCCAGCAGCGCATTGAGCGATTCCAGGAACATCCGAGGATCGTTCCAGCGAATCGCAATTTGCATCTCCGCCATCCAACGCCCCCGCTTGGCGCTCATCGGCAGATTTACTCCCTTCGGTTTTTCCGCCAGGCCATCCTCTTCGCCCAGCAGCAACGGTTTGAACGCCCGCACCAGTTTCACTTCATAGGGGCGGCACGTCGAGGAGGTCGGGCTGACGAATCTCGCCTTGCGCGGCTCCGCTTCCCGCTGCGTTAGCTGCGCCGCTAGTTCTTCTCGACCTGACAATAGCGCAGAGCAAATGCCGAAGAGCTGATGCCGTGAATTCGTCAGACTGTAATCCTTCTCGCCGGCGGCGTTGCGATTCACTTCGGGATGCGGCGTAGTTCCTCGTAAATCGAGCACCGATAGGTAAGACTCTGCACAACGCTCGCAAGCCTCAGACACTTCCGCCAGCGGATAGCCGAGCGCGTACTTCAACAAGCCAATCGCCCTGTATTCAAGGCACAACGAGTAGTACCTGCCCTGTAACCGCTCGCTTTGCGGATTGTCGTCGATCCAGGCGATGCTCTGCTGCGCATATTCTTCGGCCTTGCGCAGAGTCCCAGGAAGCGACTCAAACATGCAATCGGTGATTCTAGGCGGATCGGTTGAGTCGGACATGGGAGAGATCAACGTAGAGACAAGAGGCGCAGTTGGCAAACGCCCCTAGTAAACTCCGTCCCCGCTCCTCGTTCAAGCAGAATCTGCGATCATCCGGGGACCAAAGATTTTGGCCGCAGATGGCTGTTGCCGAAAAGAGAGAGGGGCGGCGACGAGGCTTGGCTTTCGACGACCTGAAGCGGCGCGCTAAGCGAATGGACGCGACGCAATCAGAATCTGCGTCACGAAGACATGCTCTTCTCGCGTGCGACGCGATAAGAACATGGCGCCAGCCGTGGCACACCGGTTATTCGCGGCCGCCTAGATTCGTAAAATCGTCGCCGCCGACGGCGGTGGCGTAGGCGATGGCGTGCGATCGGCAGTGGGAGATGCTGATCATGATGTCGAGGATGCCGCGGCGTTGGCTTGACTCGAGGGCGCCGCCGCTGAGGTTGATGCGGGGTTTCCCGCCGAACAGGTTTTCTACCTCGACGTCGCGCCAGGTGATTCCTTTTATCCAGCCGGTGCCGATCGCTTTTAGCACCGCTTCTTTGGCGGCCCAGCGGCCGGCGTAGTGCTGGGTGGCCGCTTTTCGCGAGCTGCAGTAGTCGATCTCTCGCGGCGTAAAGACGCGGTTGACGAACAGCTCGCCATGGCGTTCGATCATTTGGGCGATGCGGAGACACTCAATGATGTCGGTTCCGATTCCAATGACGTTCATTGCTCTCTCCCCTGCCCTACTTCGCTGGCTTCAAGCCGCACGCTTCTTGAGCGCGAAGCAACACGGCGCCTGCCTGTTTGCGAGCGGCGGCGGCGCCATCGCCCAAGATCTCGCGCACCTTGTCCGGCTGCGCGGCCAGCTCTTCGCGCTTGGCGCGGAACTCGCCAAAGTACTCGTCCGCCGCATCGGCCAACGCCTTTTTGACGTGACCATAGCCAAAGCCCCCTTTGCGATAGAGGTCGGCCATTTCCTGCAGCGCGTCTGGCTGAGCGAACAAGCGATACAGCAGGTATAGATGATCCGATTCCGGATCTTTCGGATCTTCCATCGGCCGCGAGTCGGTCACGATCCGCATGATCTTCTTCCGCATCGCCTTGGCAGGCTCAAAGATCTCGATCGTGTTGTCGTAGCTCTTCGACATCTTCTCGCCATCAGTACCGACCACCTTGGCCGACGTGTCAAGCTGCTTCGCCTGCGGCAGGACAAAGACATCGCCAAAATGATGGTTGAAGCTTTGGGCCAGATCGCGGGTCACTTCGATATGCTGCACCTGGTCGGCGCCAACCGGCACGATGTTGGCGTCGTACGCCAAGATGTCAGCCGCCATCAACACCGGGTAGGTGAACAGACCGGCGCCGGCCGATAGCCCGCGGGCAATCTTGTCTTTGTAGGCATGGCAACGTTCGAGCAAGCCCATCGACGCGCCAGTCATCAAGATCCAGCAAAGCTCCGACACTTCCGGCACATCCGACTGCACGAACAGATTCGCTTTGTTCGGATCAAGGCCGAGCGCCAGCAGATCGAGCGCCGCGTCGAGCGTGTTCTGCTGCAGCCGCTCTTTGTCGCGAACGGTGGTCAGCGCGTGCAGGTTGGCGATGAAGTAGTACGACGCATCTTCGTTCTGCAGATCGATGTACTGCCGAATGGCGCCGAAGTAGTTCCCCCAGTGGAATCTTCCGGTGGGCTGAATGCCAGACAAAACGCGCATGATTTACGTACAGCGATGGAGGGAAGGAATGGGTCAGAAACTACGTTACGCCACCGGAGCGCCGGTGACGTTGGCTGGCGCCGGAGGCGCGGTTTGAATCGTGCCGATGATCTCAGCAACCGACGCAGCGCCGATCTCGGCAAGTGCGCCCGGCAACTGATCGAGGATTCTGGTAGACACGGTCGGATCGTTGAAGTTCGCCGTGCCGATCTGCACGGCCGACGCGCCAGCGACCAGGAACTCCATCATATCGTCAATCGTGCCGATGCCGCCGATGCCGATCACCGGAATCTTGACGCGTTGGGCGATCTGATAGACGCAGCGAAGGGCGACCGGTTTGATGGCCGGGCCGCTTAGACCGCCCATGATGTTTCCCAGCAGCGGCTTCTTGCGCCGCCAATCGACCGCCATCCCTAGCAGCGTGTTGATCGCCGAAATGCCATCGGCGCCACCTTCTTCTGCCGCCGCGGCAACATCCGCGATGCGGGCAACGTTCGGCGTCAGCTTCGCGAGCATCGGCTTGCTGCAGTGAGGGCGAACGCCGGCGATCAGATCGCGGCAGCTTTCGGGACAGATGCCAAAGTCGACCCCGCCGCTGACATTGGGACAGGAGATGTTCATTTCGATCGCGGCGACTTCGTCGTACTGCGACAGCCGCTCGGCCATTTGAGCGAATTCTTCGGCGGTACGGCCGGCGATGCTGACGACGGCAGGAGACCCCAGCGAGCCGAGATACGGCAAATGATGGTCGATGAACGCGTCGATGCCGTCGTTGTCGAGCCCGATCGAGTTCAACAGCCCGGCGGTCGTTTCGATCGTTCGCCAAGGAGCGTTGCCAGCCCGCGGGGCCTGAGTGATCGTCTTCGGGACAATGCCGCCGAGTCGACCGACATCGACCATGCCAGCCATTTCGCGCGCGTAGCCGAAGGTGCCGGAGGCGACCAGGATAGGATTTGCCAGTCGCAGAGAACCAATTTCGACCGACAAGCTGGCGGGCATGGGCAGAGACATCTATCTACCAAAGGGGAACGAGCGGAACGACAAGCGTTCATCCTATCCCCTAGCTGCCTATTGAAAAATGCCCTCGTGGCATTTTTCAGCCTCGCCAGGCGGAGAGCAGAGCTTGTTCCGGCTCGCAAAACAACGACCTACGTCGCCATCCTGGGATCGCAATCGGGCGATCGAGCAGCCCGTCCAATAGAATCAACGCGCTGCCAAAACCAATAGCGACAATGCGGCGCAGTAGCGCACGTCTCCCCTGCCGGGAGACGCGCTCACGCTATGCTACGCTTGTCCGCAGGTCGCAAACAGGCGGCTTAGATAATGCCGCCGTGGGTGCGATACGGCTTCAAGTGGCTCGGCTGGTCCAGGAACCAGATCCGTTCCCACTCGTCGAGGACCGTGCGCAGATCTTCCGACGTGTAGAGCAATTGGTTGGTACGACGCGCGGGATCGGCCGAGTAAATCGGCACGAAGCAACCGACGTTCGCCATCAAGCTTACGCCCAACAGGGCGCCCAGGATCAACTTGCGCATTGCATTCCTCCATGAAGCAGCGGCCTTGATGCGACTCCAAACGGCCGCACGGGTACCGACAAGCGTGATTTAGGTAGCGCAGCCGAGAATCCGATCGCGGCAAACGCTTATACAGATAGATCTTAGCTCGCGTCAACGTGCGACGCGTGATTGATCAATGATCGAAATCGCCTGGCGGGGGGGCGAATGTATTGGTTGGGGGTTCGGGAGGTTGCTGGCCAGAGGGGTTCGGAGAACCGCCCATCATGTCCATGTTCCCGGAGGCCATCGCTTCGGCCTCTTCGCGGCGTCGTTCCGCCTCTTCCATTTGGCGGACGCGTTCTTCCATCTCCTTACCAGGCTTGAAGGTTACGACGAATTTCGACGGAACATAAACCTTCTCACCGGTCCGCGGATTACGCGCTTTGCGGGCCGCACGCTTTTTGACTTCAAACACGCCAAAGTTTCGCAACTCGATTCGACCATCTTCCACCAAGGTATCAACAATGGCGTTGAACGTCTTTTGGACGATTTCCTTGGTTTTCAGCTGGGTGAGACCAATTTCCTCGGAAATGGTCTTCACGATCTCTTTCTTGGTCACGACGCGGCTCCTGATCGAGTTTTTTGGGTCAGTCAAACGACCCCAACGTCGCTCCAAGTGTAGGTGTCATAAGCACTAGAGTCAAGATCAATCACGACTTAGGCGAATTCTCTCGCCCAGGTCGTCACGCTCCCACGCGAAAAACCGTTCGCGTTTGAGACGTGGATAAATCTTAGTAAGTTTCGATTGTCAAAGAGCTTACGAGCCAAACAATGACTCGGGGACAACTCGCCATGCCGTAAGTCCTTACTGCAGAACAAGTTTGACCGCCAAAATCGTCGTCACGCACTTCGTACGCCGCAGACTGCTGACAGCACCCACTAGACGTTATCGGCGTCACAATCGTCAATCTTGAACTCTTCCGTTCGATTCGGGGAATTGATTAGATCCGAATCTGACTGCGACGCTCGTCAATTTCTTCCAGCTGATAGAGGGGGCCCTTGCCGCTCCCAGGGCACATTTCGCAGGTCGCTTTCCAATCTTCTTCGGTCCGAATGTTGGAATCCCAAAACGGCCAGGTTTTGCATTGCCGCGGACGTGCGGTGTAAACGGTACAGCCCCGCGACTGCGTATCGAAGAAGACGCACTCGCCGCCGCCATACTCTCGCAGGCTTTTTCGCAGGCCCACCTTCCGTACGTACGCCGTTTCAAATTGATCGACCGAAAGCTCGACGCACGCCGCAAGTTGCGCGATTTCTTCGTCATTTACCCACACATAGCCAGGGGCGCCGGTGCAGCAGTCGCCGCACTGCGAGCACTCGAAACGCAACCCATCGCGATACCAAGGTGAGTCTGACATCGATTCCCTTTTGAACATAGCTGAAGCGAGGCCGCCTGCTAGCAAGAGCGGCCGGTCATAGCTGGACTAGTGCTGAACGAGCGAGCCCAGCGCTGATAGCACTTTCTCAATCTCGGCTGCCGTCGTAAAGGCGCCTACGCTAAACCGGACCGCCCCGCCGCGGTCGCTAGTCCCCAACTGTTGATGGATCAGCGGCGAGCAATGCAGCCCTGCCCGAACCTGCACGTGATGGGCCGAATCGAGAAAGCTCGCCAGTTCGTGAGGATCGAAGCCTGGCACGTTCAAGCTGACCACGCCAACGCGGCTGGCCGCCGAGCGGGGACCATAGACTTCGATCTGCGGCATGCCGGCCAAGCCTTCCAGCAGGTGCGCCGTCCGCTCGCGGATTTGGCGTTCGACCGACGAGACCGTCTTGTCCCGCAGATACTCCACGGCTGCCTGCAGGCCCAGGATCGCGGTCACATTAGGATTACCGCTTTCGTACTTGTCGGGCAGCGTATCGGGCTGCTGCGGGCTTTGGCTGAGCGTGCCGGTGCCCCCTTGGCGGAAGCTCTCGGTCTCTTGTTCGGCGCCTTGGCCAAAATAGAGGATGCCGACGCCAAGCGGCCCAAGCAGGCCTTTGTGCCCCGAGCAGGCGTAGAAGTCGACGCCGCTCTCTTCGAGCCGTAACGGAATATGCCCGGCGGCCTGCGCTCCGTCGACCAACACCCGCACGCCGCGGCGATGCGCCATTTCGGTGATCTCTTCGATCGGCTGGATCGCGCCGGTGACGTTAGACGCGTGACTGATCACGATCAGCCGCGACTTGTCGGTCAGGGCCGCTTCGATCGCCGCCGGCGTAACAACTCCCAATTCGTCGGCCGCCACGTGCCGCACTTCGATACCGCGACGTCCGGCCAGATACGCGAGCGGCCGCAAGACCGAATTATGTTCGATCGTGGTCGCGACGACGTGGTCCCCTTCGCGCAGGTAGCCGTGCATCACCGTGTTGAGTGAGTCGGTGCCGTTAAAGGTGAAGACGACGCGATCCGCTTCGCGCAAGCCAAACAGATAGGCGAGTTGGCGGCGCGTTTCGATCAGCGCGCGTTCGACGACCGCCGCCTCATGATAGCCGCTGCGTCCGGCTGGCGCACCAATCGTTTCTAAATGCCGGCGCATCGCTTCAACCACGCCAGGCGGCTTTGGCCAACTGGTAGCGGCGTTATCTAGATAGATCCGCGGCTGCCCCTCTACGTTCATGATCCGTCATCCTCCGATTTGATACATCGCCCGCTCAGTCGAAGCGAACTGCTGATCGTCGCCGCCATGCCCACGCTTTTTGGCGCTGGTGCAATCGCGAAAAACCTGCTTGATCGCCATGTCGTCGGCGCCGCCGCGCAGCGGCCCGCGCACGTCCCACTCTTCGGTCGAGAAAAGGCAGTTTCGCAGCTGCCCCTCGGCCGTGATTCGCAAGCGATTGCAGTCGCCGCAAAATGGCGCCGTGACCGAATTGATAAACCCAACCCGCGCCGGCGAATCGGCATAGACGTAATCGACCGCCGGCTGGCTCAGGTCCCCGCGCGTCGCCGGCGTCAAAGGCGCCACGTCGCGCGAGATCACTTCACGCACTTCGCCGCCGCTCAGCACTTGCGTTTCTCGCCAATTGCGATCGGCATCGAGCGGCATGAACTCAATAAATCGCAGTTCTAGATCATGATCGCGAGAAAAGCGAGCCAGGGGGACAATCTCTCCCTCGGTCAAACCTCGAATCGAAACCGCGTTCAGGCGAATTCCGCGAAAGCCGGCGTCGTGCGCCGCAGCGATGCCGTCCAGCACCCGCTGCACTCCCTGACGACGCGTAATCCGCTGAAAGACTTCTTCCGATAGACTGTCGAGACTGACGTTTAATCGAGTCAGCCCGGCGCTGTGCAAGTCCGCCGCTTGATCGGTCAGCAGCAAGCCGTTGGTCGTCAGCGCCAGGTCATCGACGCCTGGGATCGCGGCGAGACGTTCAATCAGCTTCGGCAACTCGGCCCGGACCAGCGGCTCGCCGCCGGTGATGCGAAACTTGCGAATGCCAAGCGAGACCGCGACGCGAGCGACCCGTTCGATTTCTTCAAACGTCAGCAGTTCGTTGCGCGGTTTGAACTGCACGTTCTCCAGCGGCATGCAGTAGAAACAGCGAATGTTGCAGCGATCGGTGACGCTGATGCGCAAGCTGGCATGCACGCGACCGAAGCCATCGACAAGCGGCGGACTACTCATGAGGCGTCTCCCGTCGGTAAACCAGGATGGACCCAATCGGTACTGCCGTCACTCCAGTTCTCGCGTTTCCAGATCGGCACCTCTTCTTTGAGCGTATCGATCAGCCACTTGCCCGCCTCAAAAGAAGCGGCGCGATGGGCCGAACTAACGGCGACGACGACGCTCGCCTCGCCAATTTCGAGATGCCCCAGCCGATGCGTGATCGCACACTTTTCGATCGGCCAGCGCTGTTGGGCGGTTTGCTCTAACTGGTTGAGCTTAGCGAGCGCCATTTCGCCATACGCCTCGTAATCGAGCGACTCGGTCTCACGCCCGGCGGTCAGTTGACGGGTGACGCCGCTGAAGGTGACGATAGCGCCGGCTGTCGGCGTGGCGACCAGGTCGTACATCGCCTGAAGATCGATCGTGTCGTGGGTTAGGCTCGCCACCGGCTGGTATCTCTCTAAGATTCTGAGCAAACGCTTCTATTAGCCGCCGCTTACCGGCGGGATGCAAGCGATTTCGTCGGCGGCCGCGACGCGGGTAGCGGCCGTCGCATAGGTTTGATTGACGGCGAAATTCAAAAACGGAGCGTACGGCTCCAGCTTCGGCCAGCGGGCGATCATTGCCGCGCGGATCTCGGTGACATCGGCGTTTTCCGATACTTCCAATTCAATTTTCTCGTCACCGGCGATATCACGCACCGCGGCGAACAATTTGACGCAAACTCTCACGAAACCGTCAATTCATGCGGCGCCCGGGCCGCCAATTGGTCGAGCCCCGGCCCTAGTCCATAGGAAGCGGCCAGCAATTTGAGGGGATGCACGGTCGACTTCGCCGTCCCCTGCTCCATCTGCATTTTACACGCACTGCATTCCGACGATCCGATTTGAATTTGCGGATCACGCAGCGACGAAATCATATCCCAACCGGCTCTGAGGCTACTGCGAAAGTTTTTCTTCGACAGGCCAAACGCCCCTGCCATGCCGGAACACCCCTTTTCGATCGAGCGCAACTGCAGCCCAGGCACCAACTTCAAAAGGCGGGCGCCGGCCGACTCTTGGTAGAGAGCCCGAATATGACACGGCGTGTGATAGCCGACCGACACATGGAGCGGTCGGAAATCGAGATTCAGCTCGCCGCTTTGATGCAGCCCCCAGATATAGTGGCACGCCTCGGTCGTTCCATTGGCAACCAAATCGGCTTCTTCGCTTCCCAGCAGCTGGCGATACTCATGCTTGAGACACATCACCGCCGAAGGTTCGGTCGCGACGATCTCGTAACCTTGGCGAACCGCTTCGGCCAGCAGACGCAGGTTTTGCTGAGCCGCTTTTTGCGCCGGCGGAATGGCGCCCAGCGAGATCGCGGGCATCGCCGACGGCATCTGCCCCAGATGAACGTAGACGGCGACGCCGTTGTGCTCCAGGATCGACACCAGCGCTTCGGCCAACTGCGGATCAAACAGGTTGGCGTACATATCGACAAAGTAAAATACCTTGCGACCGCTGCGCCGCGTCGGGCGACTTAGCCGGCGGCGCTGTGCCAGACGCAAAAACGACCGCCGCGCAAACAGCGGCAACTTGCGTCCCTGAGCGATGCCGAAGATCTTTTCCAGCAGCCAACGTGCGCCTCGATTGCGAATCGCCCAATTGGCCAGCGGCCGGAAAAAGTGCCCCCACGCCGCCCAGCGATCGATCTTCGCCAAGACCGAATCGCTGAACGAAAGTCCGTTCGTTTCGTAGTACTGCGCTTTGACTTCGGTGACGATCTTGGGAATGTCGACGGTCGCCGGGCACTCGACGCGGCACTGATGGCAGTTGACGCATAGGTCGACGATCTTGCGGAACGGCTCGGTCGCCATCTCTTCGGGCGCGACTTGGCCAGTCAACACGCCGCGCAGTAAGTTCGCTTTCGCTCGCGGCGACGCTTCCTCTTTCGGTTCAAAGCGAAAGATCGGGCACATCCGCGCATCGGCGCCGCTGGTGCGGCAGCGGGCGCAGCCGTTGCAGGCCCGCACGGCGGATCCCATCTCTTCGGTCGACCAGGCGAGCGTTAGCTGTTCGTCTCGAATGCCGCGGCGAACCGGCAGCGCTTCCCCATTTTCGCTTTGCGTCACCACCGTAACGGGACGAATCAGCGACTCAAGCGGACGCGGCGTGGCGACGATTTTCTTGTCGGGGTTGAGCACGCCAGCCGGATCAAACAGCCGCTTGACCTCTTGAAAGACGGTGTAGAGCGGACCGAACTGCCGTTCTAGATAAGGCGTCCGGCTGAGCCCATCGCCATTCTGCCCGCTGATCGTCCCGCGAATCTTCAGCACTTCGTCATACAGTTCTGAAGCGACCTGTTGCATTCGCGTAACATCGTCGGGATCGGCCAGGTTGAGCAGCGGGCGGATGTGCAATTGCCCCTGACCCGCATGCGCGAAGAGCGACGCGGTAACATGATGTCTCTTCAAGACGTTTTGCGCCGTCGTCAGAAACTCCGGCAGCTTTTGCGGCGGGATCGCCAGATCCTCGAAGTAGGGCAACGGCCGCGTCGTTCCTTTCAGCCGATACAAAATCGGCGCGATGCGACGAGCCAGTTCCCAATAGACGCCCACCTCTTCTGGCGACGTCGTCACGATCGCGTGAAACGCCCAGCGGCGGCGACGCCGAATCCGATCGACCGTATGGTTCAATCGATCCTGCACTTCGCTGGTCGACTCGCCCGGCATTTCGACCAACAGCATCGCCTCGGCTTCGGTCGGAAACAGGTTGAGATAGCGGCGATCAGTTTCGCGGGCGATCGCCAACACGCGTCGATCAAGCAGATCGCACGCCGAGGCGCCTAGCGCCGGGATCTCCAGCGCCGCCTTCGCCGCTAGATCGAGCTTCTCAAAGAAGAGGAGCACCAGGCCGCGATGCTTGACCCGCGGCGAAACCCGCAGCGTCGCCTCGGTGATCAAGCCGAGCGTTCCTTCCGAGCCGACCAGCAACTTGGAAACGTCGAGCGTGCCGTTCTCCAGCACGCCATCCAATTGATAGCCGGCGCAATTGACGGCGGTGGCCGGCGCGTGTTTTTCGATCAGCGCTTTGTTGCGCTGCAGGATATCGACCAGACCGGCGCAGATCCGCGCTTTGTTGGAATCGCCTTCGAGCGCCGCTTCGACCGGCTCGGGACCAAATTCGACCTGGTCGCCATTGGCGAGGATGACCTGCAGGCTCTCGACATGATCGCGGGCCGAACCATGCAGCAGCCAGTGACTGCCGCTGGCGTCGACCGACAAGACGCCCCCCATGGTCGCGATCGCGCGGTTGGCCGGGTCAGGACCAAAGATCTGCCCCAGTTCGGCCAGTTGACGATTGAGCTGCGCCAGAATGACGCCCGGCTGCACGCGGACGGCATGCTCGCCATACTCAATCACGCGGCGCAGCGCGTGGGCGAAGTCGATCACGATGCCGGGGCCGAGCGATTCGCCCGCCAGACCGCTGCCTGACCCGCGGGCATGGACCGGAATCTTGTTGTCGTTGGCGTAGCGAACGCAGGCGACGACTTCTTGCGCACGACGGGGCCGGATCACCGCCAGCGGCTTGACCTCAAAAATGCTGGCGTCGGTCGAGTACATCTGCAACGACAGGTCGTCGCAAAGGACCTCGCAGTCGATCACGCCGCGCAGATCAGCTCGAATGCGTTCCCGTTCCGGATCCATGAATCTCCAAAAACCGCTAAGTCGCCGAGGGGCTCTCCCCTAGTAAGCGACCTGGTTTCGATGTCGTTCGTGCATTTCCCAAGCAAACGGATGGTAAGAATCGATCCTCGGAACGTTCTGAGCACCTTTCCCCGCAGCAACCCCGCCGATCCATCGGCCGCCTGGCCGATATCGACGTAACTTCTCTATATCATACGGGATAGGGCAAGCCCTGGGATAGTAGCTGCGAGAAGAGGTTCCGGCAGAAGCCGCAGGTCGCGGCAAAGCGCCGCCGGCATGACCAGCAGAGGATGACGAGGATCGCAACCGCCCATGCGCGTCAGTTGACGCTGGCCCGCAGCGGAAAGGTGGGCCGTCCGATCTCTGGCGCGTCGCTGGCCGATTGCGCGAGCCAGCTGATCAGCGATTCGCCCCGCTGGATCGCGTTGGTCTCGGCCAGCAGCTGTTGTTTCATCAGCAGCGGCCAGGGAAGCGCGTAGGCGACGGCGTCGCTCAGGACGTCCAAAGATGGATTGGCGCCCAAGGACGGCTGCTCAAACATCTGCGCGAACTCGGTCTTGGCAAGGGCGCTTTTCAGCCTTGCCGCGACGGCGCTCGCAGCGTTGGTTCCCTGGGTCGCTGCGCCCGGCAAATCCTCGACCATCGCCGTCCGAAATGAGCCTGGTGAGTCGATCTCGCGCACGATTTTCGCCCGGCGATTACCTCGTAGCAGGATGTTGGATGTACCGTCGTCATGCGTTTGACAGGCGACGATCTCCCCGATGCAGACGACATCGTACGAAGGGGGACTCGCTTCGTATTGCTGCTGCCAACCGGGCTTGAGCAGCGCCATGGCAATTTGTCCGTCGTCCGCTTTCGCCTGTTCGAGCAGTTCCCGATACCGCGACTCAAAGATATAGAGCGGCTGCAGGACGCCGGGAAATAAGACCAGGTTCGGCAGTGGAAAGAGTCGAATTGGATACTCGGACGCGGAAGCCATATCGCTGGGAATTGTGAAGATTAGATAGGATTCAAACTGTTGTTATTTTAGTCGCCGCGCTGCCGTTTTGGACCGTAGATTGTCACAGAATGCCGCAAAACCGAGAACTTCGCGAGATCGACCACCCCCAACTGGGTAGGCCGCCTTTTGCGCATCGCCTCAGCGTTGGCCAGAACGTCGCTGGAACCCAAAACACAAAAAAAAACGGCTTCACGCGGGTGAGCGGTGAAGCCGGCTAGGAAACACGAGTATGGAGCTGAGCGGGCGTCAACTTCTGGGGCGGACGCGCGAGGAGAAGCGAAGAACTAGCTGCTCATCGCCCCCTTGATCGCGGCGCCAACCAGCGCCAACAGGATTCCGCCGCCGATCTTGATCGACGTGCAGAAATGGCAGAAGGACGGCTTCTCGACCGTGTCGAATTGGGTACCGCACGTTTTGCATTCCCAAACCATCTCAAGCTGCGGTCCCGGGATGTTGACTTCGGGGACGCTCATCGGCGGGCTCGTGGTTGCCGTTTCGGGAATCGACGGAGCAGGCGTCGACGGCGGCCGCATCGACGGCAAGTGCGACGTCTTAGGAGGCGCCGAATTCTTGGCGGCGCTGCTGCCGGCCCAAGGATCGTAGCTTGGTGCACCTACGCGCGATGGCGTGTTCGAGGCGATCCGCGGCGGCTCGCTGGAACTGATCGATGAGCCGCGCGGCATTGAAGGCATCGACGCGACGGAACTAGGCGATGGCAGCCCCGGTGGCCGCGAAAACCCAGGTGGATTCGAGATGCCGGGCGGCGACGAAAAACCGGGCGGGCGAGATCCAGTAAATCCGGGCGGACGCGACATCCCTTGCGGACCAAACTGGCCAGGGAAGTTCGACATGCCTGGCGGCGTGCCGGCGACCGCGTTATTGGTACCGATGTTGGGCTCGATCGTTTTCACCATGACCGGCGGGACATCGTCCCCTTGGCCCAGCGCTTCCATTTGCTCTCGCAGGAATTCTTGATCGATGTCGCTGAGGGTGTAGAAGTCGACGTTGTGTCCCTTGTTGCCTTGCAACAGGATCACGTTCCCGTCGTGCATCCGGACGAATTTGGCCTGGATTTGATTGCCATCTTCGTCGGTCCATTTGCGGGTTCGGCTCAATTCGCGACGAGCGTCCGCTTCCGAGATATCGCTCTTGGCGCTCGCGCCGCTCTTGCCGACGCTAGCGGCATAATCGGCCGGCGCATCATCGGCGTCGGACGACATCGCCGCTTCGACCTGCTCGCGCAGCACCGTAAGGAGGCGCTTGTCCGCTTCGCTGAATTTGGAGTAGGTCACCTCGATCATCGAGTTGTCGTCGTTGCGACGTAGATGAACGGTGTTCCCCTCGAATTTGACGAATTCTGCGTCGACCGAACGTCCTTCGGAGTCGACCCAAATCCGCGCCTGAGCGTTGCCCGTAAGCCCAGTCGCAATGATCGTAGCGAGCAAAAATGCGATCTTCATGCTCTGTGACATGAAATGCCCCTGCATAATTCACTATATGATGAAAAGGTATGGCTTGCCTCTCCTCCCTCTTCCGTGGTAGCTCGGATTCTAATCCTACGATCGGCGGGTGGTCAAGCAGAATCTAATGAGGGATCCGCGGTTCGACCAATTATTCACTGGAGATTCTCCCGATTTCTCCTTGCTCGATTTCACGCTTACTGCAAGCGTGATTCCTCAATACCGGGCATAATGAGTGATCCTCGTCCCACTACTAATTCGCCTGCGAACCTAATTCTGTGCAACTGCCCATGGACGTCGCTTCGATCGCTAAGAAAATCATCGCCAATTCAGAACGCGTCATCATGGGAAAGCGACAGCAGATCGTCTTCTCGCTGGTCGCCTGGCTGGCCGAAGGACATGTGCTGATGGAAGACGTCCCCGGCGTCGCCAAGACCATGCTAGCACGCACATTAGCCAAGAGCGTCGGCTGCACGCTGAAGCGGGTGCAGTGTACGCCCGACCTATTGCCAACCGATGTGACCGGCGCGTCGATCTTCAATCAGAAGACGAGCGAGTTTCAATTTCGGGCTGGGCCGATCTTCGCCAACATCGTCTTGGCCGACGAAATCAACCGCACGACGCCCCGCACGCAAGCGGCGCTGTTAGAGGCGATGGCCGAATCGCGAGTCACCGTCGATGGCACGACGCATACGCTCAACCCGCCGTTTCTGGTGATCGCGACGCAGAACCCCATTGATCATGAAGGGACGTTCCCGCTGCCTGAAGCGCAGCTCGACCGCTTTCTGATGAAGTTTAGTCTTGGCTATCCGAACATCGACGACGAGATGAAAATGCTCGGCGCGCTCGAAAGCGGCAATCCGCTCGATGCGATTGGCCCGGTCGTTTCGTCGGAAGAACTGGTCGCCTGCCAACAAGCGGTTCGCTCGATTCATCTCGACGACAAGGTGCGTCGCTACATTTTGGAACTCGTTCACCAGTCGCGCAAGCATGAGCACCTGGCGCTCGGCGGCAGTCCTCGCGCTTCGATCGCGCTGTTCCGCGCGTCACAGGCTTTGGCCGCAATTCTGGGGCGTAAATTCGTCTCGCCTGACGACGTCAAACGGATCTTGGCGCCGGTGATGACCCACCGCATGATCCTGAAGCCCGAAAGTCGCCTCCGCAAAATCACTGCCACCGAAGTGCTGGAAGACATCGCCACCGCGGTACCAGCGCCGGTGCTTGATATGGAGGCCCGGGTGTAGTGCGCTGGTTTGTCGGCGCCATCCTGATTCTCGTCATCTCGTCCCTGTTCGGACTGAGCCTGCTCGTCTATTCGATGTACGCGCTGTTGGCGGTGATGACCGCCAGCCGGTTATTGACCCGCTATTGGTCGCATCACCTGTCGATCCACCGGACCGTGAATCGCCTGGAAGTGGAAGAAGGTCATTCGATCGCCGTCAACGTCACGGTGACCAATACCGGAGCGCTGCCGATTCCGTGGCTGCTGGTCGAAGATACGCTCCCTCGCCGCGCGACGATGTATCGCCCACCTGCCCTGGAAACGAGCGGCGACCGGATCACGCTCGCTTCGCTTGGCCCGCGCAAGTCGAAGTCGTTTTACTATCAACTCCGCTGCAACCGTCGCGGGTATTTTCCGATCGGCCCAGCGATGCTGGAGACGGGCGATCTGTTCGGGCTGTATCGCTTGTTTCGGGTTCTCGCGCCGCCTGAGTACCTGCAGGTGTTGCCGAAGGTGATCCCGCTCGACGGGTTCGACATCGCATCGCGGCGGCCGATGGGCGAAATCAAGATGACCCACCGGCTGTTTGAAGATCCGACCCGCATTGCCGGCGTCCGGGCCTATCAAGCGGGCGATCCGATCAACCGGGTCAACTGGGCGGCGACCGCCCGCACCGGCACGCTGCACAGCAAGGTCTACGAACCGTCGAGCATCGCCGGCGCCACGATCGTGCTCGATTTCCACCAAGAAAGTTTCGCCAAGCAGCATGAACCGATTCGCTCGGAAATGGCGATCTCGCTGGCGGTGGCGATTGCCGGCGCGGTGCAAGAGACCGGTCAGCAAGTCGGCCTGGTCACCAATGCCCGCGACGCCGCCGAGCGGATGAAGCGAGAAACGCTGGCGACGACCGAAGTCAAAAGCCGCGCCGAGGCCCGCTCGGCCGCAATTGTTGAAAAAGGAAACGACCATCTTGTGCCGCAAGTCGTGCAAACCCGCCGCGGCGGCGAGCAAATGGCGCTAATTCGCAAGATGTTGGCCCGGGCCGAACTGACCGACGGCCTGACGCTTGCGCAGCTGATTACCGAAACGGTCAGTCGCATTCCTCGCGATGCGACCGTAATCGCCGTGCTGACCGAATCGACGGTCGAAACGGCGCTGGCGCTCGGCAACTTGCGCCGCTCGGGCTTTACCGTCACTGCGATCATCAACATTTTTGACGAATACGAATTCGCCCAGGCCGCCGGCAAACTATTGGCCGAGGGGATTCGTTGCCGCCAACTGAACAATCTCGACAACATCAGCACCATTTGCCAGGAACAGGCGTACTCGTGGTTCTAACGAGACGACAAGCAGCATGAGCAAACGGCAAACCGAACTCGACTATGCAGTCATCGCCATCAACCCGGCGTTGATCATGCTGTTGGTCGGCAGCCTGGTGTTGTTCCTGCTTGAGCTCTTCTATGGCGGGCCCTACATCGGCCGCCTGCAGTTCATCCTGGGCGACTTCGTCTTCGCCAGCGTGCTGCTTGCGCGTCTGACCATTGAAGAGGGCTTTGAAAAATCAGGGCGACTCGGCGGCATCTTTGCGTTTGTGATGCTGCTGGCGCTGTGGCGATTTGTGCCGGACGCCGTTTGGCTGGGCCTGATCCTGCTGCTAGTAATCTGGTGGTGCGCCAATCGCTTGACCTACGACTGCACGCTGGTCGACGACTCTCGCGATACGTCGCAAAAAGGGCTGATGCAGTGGATCGGCGCCGATTTTGATAGTCTCGGCGGTGAAGAGAAAGCGGAACAGAACCCGGTCGCGACAGCGACCGAATCGCCGGAAGCGGAACCTGAGAAAAAACGAAACTGGCTGTGGGACGTACTCGATCCGACGTCGACTCGCTTCGCCCCCGGCGTGTGGATCATCTACTTCTCGATGGCGGCGCTGCCGCTGTTCGGGCTCGGTCAGGCATTCGAGCCAAGCGGCGACTCCAGTCTGCGTTGGCGGTTGTTTCTCTACCTGTTTACCTACGTCGCATCGGCGCTGGGCCTGCTGATGTCGACCAGCTTCCTCAGCTTGCGGCGTTACCTGGGCAAGCGGAACATGGAGATGCCCACCTCGATGGCCGGCGTTTGGCTAGGGACTGGCGCCGTGCTGATTGCGGTGGTGATGCTGGTCACCGCGATCTTACCGCGGCCGCATGCCGAGTACGAAGTAGCCCGCATCCCCGGCGTCGGCGATCTGCTAAAGCGTTCCTCCTCGCAATACGCCGTGGGCAAAGAAGGAACGCAAGACGACAAGAACAAAGGGACGACCGAGTCGAACGATAAACAGCAAGCAGGCGAAAAACAACAAGAGGCGGGCGACGGCGATCAGGGAGAAAAGAGCCAAACCCAAACCAAGCCGGGAGACGGCGAAAAGCAATCGTCGCAGGGTAAGAAATCGGACCAGGGGAAGAGCGGCGACAAGAAGTCAGACAAGAACAAAAGCCAGTCCGGCAACCAGAAGAACGACAATTCTTCGCAGAAACAGGATTCGCAAAACTCGCAACAAAAGACCGAGCAGAAATCGGATGACGGCAAGTCGCAAGATCAACAGCAGTCGGATTCGCAAAAGTCCGACTCGCAACAGCCGAACTCCCAGCAATCCGATTCGCAAGACTCCGATAACGAAAACAAGTCGGAGCAGCAGAACAGTGACAACCAGTCGTCTCAAGAGCAGTCGCCGCAGAACAACGCTCCCAAGCCATCCTCTTCGTCATCGTTCAATCCACTCCAGCTTCTCGGCTCGCTCGGCTACTTGGTGAAGCTGTTGATCTACGCCGCCGTGGCGATCGCGGCTCTCTACTTCGCCTGGAAGTACCGGGCACAAATCGCCGAAAGCTGGGCCAAGTTTGTCGACGATATGCGCAAGCTTTGGGACTTGCTATTTGGCCGCCGCAGTCAGCCGACGTTGGCGACCGTGGAAGCGGCGCCGGTCGCCACGCGGGCTCCTCGTTTTCCGGAGTTCGCGTCGCCGTTCGGCTCTGCCGCCAAAAAGCGAACGGCCGAGCAATTGATCCGCTACACCTTCCAGGCGCTGGAAGCCTGGGGAGACGACAAAGGGGTTCCCCGCGATCACGACCAGACGCCGGAAGAATATGGCCGCCGGCTGGCCGTCGAGTTCTCCGACACCGAAATTGGGCCGCTGGCTCGGGAACTGGCCCGGCATTACGACGAGATCGCCTATGGTTCCGGCAAGGCTGATCGCGACTCGATCGACTGCGCTCAGCGGCTGTGGCGAAATCTGCGGACCGCCTACTGATTGTCGCATTGGCCCAATTGACGCTACGGCGGTGAGGTTTGAAAATGCGTCAGTCCGTCCCTCGCCATCAGCCGCCGAACGAACGTTGCCGAAAAAAATCTCGCTCGAAGAACTGAAAAAACAGGCCCGCCGCGTCGTCAAACAGCTGAAGGTCGACTATCCGGTCGCCGAGTGCGCCCTGAACTACGAAACGCCGTATCAGCTGCTGATCGCGACGATTCTTTCGGCCCAGTGTACCGACGCTCGGGTCAACATTGTGACCAAAGAGCTGTTCGCCAAGTATCCGGCCGCCGACGATATCGCGGCGCTGCCGATCGCAAAAATTGAGAAGTTGGTGCAAACCACCGGTTTTTTTCGGAACAAGGCGAAAAACATCAAGGCCGCCTCGCAGAAGCTGGTCGACGATTACGACGGCGAAGTTCCGCAAGATCTCGAGGCGCTGGTCGCCCTGCCGGGCGTCGGGCGGAAAACGGCCAATGTTGTGCTGGGAACCGCGTTCGGCATGCCGACCGGGGTGGTCGTCGACACGCACGTTGGGCGTTTAAGCCGCCGCATGGGGCTGACGGCGAAGAACGACGCCGTCAAAGTCGAAGCGGAATTGATGGAACTGCTGCCGAAAAAAGAATGGATTCAGTTCTCGCACCGGATGATTCATCACGGCCGAGCGATCTGCGACGCCAGAAAGCCGAAATGCGACGACTGCCATTTCGCCAAGTTCTGCCCTCAAGTGGGGGTTGCGAAGTAGCGGCACTTCGATCATTTCAATTTTTCGTCACATCTTTATAATCACGGTCATCTGGCGCCCTCTTCGGGACCGCCGGGTTCGTTCGCTTCGCCCATCATCGCCCCCAAACGGCTACCATGATCCTTTCAGGGAATGAGATTCGATCACGTCTTGGTACGGACATTCAGATTGATCCGTATGACGACGATCGAGTAAATCCAAACAGCTACAACCTGACGCTCCACGAGGAGCTGATGGTGTACGAAGAGATCGTGCTCGACATGAAAAAGCCGCATCGGGTACGGCGACTGCGGATTCCGGAAGAAGGGGTCGTCCTTTCGCCGAATCAGCTTTACCTGGGGCGAACCGTCGAGCGAACCGAAACGCACAATCTGGTCCCGATGATCGAAGGCCGCTCGTCAGTCGGGCGACTCGGGCTATTCGTCCACGTCACCGCCGGCTTTGGCGATGTCGGCTTTAACGGCTTTTGGACGCTCGAAATGTTCGCCGTTCAACCGATCCGCATCTACGCCGGCGTCCCCATCTGCCAGATCTTCTATCACGAGATCACCGGGGACATCAAGGAATACGTCAGCAACAAATACCAGAACAACACCGGCATCCAGCCGAGCCTGCTGTTCAAAGAGCTGAATCCCAATGCCGAAAAAGAAGACCCGCAACTGCCGCTGAACTTTGGCTTCCCGCCGAAGTAAGATCGACCGCGCGTAGGGCAGGCCGTGCCTGCCGAGATCGATACGTCTTCCATTTCGGCAGGCACGGCCTGCCCTACGTCGACTACATCACCGCGAAGTAGTTCTCGACCGCAGCGTCGAACCGCTCTTTCGACAGTTCGAGCGGTTCTTTCTCGAACAGGCAGAGATTGCGAACCTGTTGCAGCAAGTCGCGCGGTTGGCAACAGCGATAGGGGCGGTTGACCGTTTCGTAGTGCGTCTTCACGACGTAGTCGATCACGTCGGGGCGATGCTCAAAGCCCATCAACGGGCACATGATCTTGAACAGTTGGCGGAATTCCCCTTCGGACGGATCGGCGACTTCAATCTTGTACGGAATACGCCGCAAAAACGCGTCGTCGCACAGATCTTTCGGCTCCAAGTTGGTCGAGAAGATCACGAGCTGATCGAACGGCACCTGGAGCTTTTTACCGTTGGCCATGTTCAAGTAGTCGTAGCGCTTTTCCAGCGGCACGATCCAGCGATTGAGCAGTTCGTCGGTCCGCATCCGTTGACGACCAAAGTCGTCGATCACCAGCGTGCCGCAATTACTTTTCAGCTGGACCGGAGCTTCGCTGATGCCGGTCGCGGTGTTGAACGTGATTTCGAGATTCTCCATCGTCAATTCACCACCGACGATGATCGTAGGGCGTTTGATGCGGACCCAGCGGCGATCGAGTTTCGCGCTATGCAGCAAACCGTTCTCTTCAGGCAGCGGCGCCTCTTCGTGATTGCTCGGATCGAATAGCCGCAAGATTTCGCCATCCAGGCCGATCGCCCGCGGAATCCAGATGTGTTGGCCGAAAGAGCGAGTGACCCGCTCGGCGATACTCGTCTTGCCGTTACCCGGCGAGCCATACAGGAACAGACCGCGGCCGCTGTTGATGGCCGGCCCCAAGCGGCGGAACATATCGGGATTGATCAACAGATCTTCAAACGCCCGGCGGAGATCGTCGATGCTGGGATGTTGCTTTTCGAGCGACTGCGCTTTGACGCTCTCGATGTAATCCTTCAGCGTCACCGGCGCTGCGCCAAAGTAGGTGCAGTGCTCGGAGTAGCGTTTGCCTCGCTCTCGGCCGAGATCGGTCGGGTAGTAGACGTAGTCGTTGGCGACCGTCGTGTCTTTGTAGACGACCAACTGGTCGTACTTCATCTTTCGCAGCTGCTCTTCCAGAATCAGAAACGGCAGCTTCAATTGATCGGAAATCTGGCGACCGCTCGCTTCGCCGCGCGAAACCAGGTACTTCAGCGCCAGCGCTTCGATCTCGGTATCGGTTAGCCCCGCTTCTCGGGCGGTGGTTGGCTCGCGCGGGATGTACGAGTCGAGCGGCTCGTCATCTTCCGGTTCGTGAGCCGTGGGCGCACTTGTCGGCGAGGGGGCCGCTTCGGCGCGATCCCCTTTCGCCATTTTGTTCAAGCGATCTAGCAGCGAGTCGAGCTTCTCGTCCGCGCCAACCGATTCGTACTGTTGTACCGGTTCATGGGCTGGCGCCGAGGCCGCCAAGTCCGACCAGGGGTCGTTTCCCTGGTCCGAGGAACCTTGTTTGCCTGCGAGTCGCGCTAGTAGGTCGTCCGCCGGGGTATTCGCCATTTGCCGTATCGCCGAGAAGAGATGAAGAGGGACAGAACCGTGGGATTCACCCGAAGTTTAGGTCCTCTCGCGGCGGGGTCAAAAACGGAGCCCGCGACTTGCTCGAAATTGGCGTAATCGTTACCACCATAACGGCGGCGAACGCATCAATCGCCCAGAATATGTCCAACCAAACGACCGCAATACGACGACACTCGCCCCGGCACATCCTTGGCCTTGGTCGGCAATTCCTTGAGTTGCGGTTTCAGCGGATCGGCGATCTCACTCAGTTCATCAATCGCGTTCAAAGCGAACATGGCCGAGTAGACGCCGCTGTCAGCGATGTTGGCCGAATCGATCAACACCTGCAGCGACTTCTCTCGATCCTCAGGCGAACCATACTGGGCCAGCGTTTCGGCGGCGACGACGCGGGGACCATATGCTTTGTCCTGCAGCAGCGTTTGCAGTTGGTCGGTCGTCTTGTCGGCGGCCGTTTGTCCCAGCATCAAGACCCCCAAGGCGCCCCAAAAGCGGATGGCGCTATCGTCGGCCTGCAGGTCCTTTTGCAGGGCCGGCAGGTTGTCGGCCTGCTTCATCGACGCCATCTCGGCGGCGGCCTGGATCTTTTTCAGGGGGTACTTGGCGGGATCGTGTCCCATTTCGTAGGGCGAAGACCCTTCGCTGCGGGAGTGGATTTCTCCTTCCGGCAGAAAGCCGAGATCGCGGATTTCAAGCTGCCAATCATGGATCACGGTGCGCATCTTTTTCAGCGTTTCGGCATGCTCCGGATTGCCGGCCAGATTGACGACTTCGTCTTTGTCGCTCTGCAGGTCATACAACTCTTCCGGCTGACGCGGTTGCCAGAAGGCGGACTGCACCGGGTTGGCTTCTCCATTGAGGAACATTTCGTGCCAGATGCGGGTGGTCGGCGTTTCCATCTGGTACCACAAGATCTGCCCATGCGGCTTGTACGGCAGGAAATTGCGGACGTAGACGTACCGGCCGTCGCTGCACGAGCGGACCAGATCGTATCGTTCGTCCATTCGCCCGCGGAAACCATACATGTACGGCTTGGCCGGCTTCTCTTGCTTGCCCATGAAAGGGACGCCCTGCATCCAGTCGGGCACTTTGACGCCGGCCAGGCTGAGCATCGTCGGCGCCAGGTCGATAAAGCTGACCAGTCGCTCAGAGTCGCCGCCGACCTGGTATTCGCTGGGCGCCAGGGCTTTCCATTTCTCGGGCACATGCACGATCAGCGGCACCTGCAAGCCGGAATTGAGCGGCGTTCGTTTGCTGCGGGGCATGCCGCTACCATGGTCGCCCCAGTAGAGGACGATCGTATCTTCGGCCAAGCCTTCTTCGTCTAGCTGCTTCAGGATGCGACCCGCTTGCTTGTCCATCGTCGTCAGGTTGTCGTAGTACTGCGCCCAGTCTTGGCGAACTTCAGGGCGATCAGGATGGTACGACGGCACCGGCGCTTCGGCAGGATCGTGCACCGCGGTATGCGGGCGACTCCGAATCTTGCTTTCGTGGCTGACGGTGAAATTGAAGACCGAGAAAAAGGGCTGTCCTTCCTGGCGGCCGCGCCAGTGCGCCTTGCCGTTGGATTGATCCCAGACCTTGCCGGTCCTCTTCAGGTTGTAATCTTCTTTGCTGTTGTTGGTGCAGTAATATCCCCGCTGTCGCAGATAGACCGGAAACATCTTGAACGCCGCCGGCAACACGCTCTCGCTTCGCATGTGCTGTCCGCCGATGGCCGGGGGAAAAATGCCCGAGATGATCGTCGTGCGAGCCGGGGCGCAAACCGGCGCGTTCGACCAACAGTGGAGGTACTTCATCCCCTTGGCGGCCAAAGCGTCTAGATTGGGCGTGTCGGCGTACTTGTCGCCGTAGCAACCCAGGTGCGGACCATTGTCTTCGCTCGAAATCCAGACGATGTTCGGCAGTTGTTGATCCGCCAACAACAAGGCGGGCGAGACGAGTAGGAGGGCGAGAGCGAGCAGTTTGCGCATCGTGATTGCCTGCGGGTGCGAAACGGGGAATGCGAGAAAGGGCGGCAGACGAAACCCTGTCATACCGCTAACTTGATGGGCATAGCCGGCGGCGAAAAAAGGTGGGATTTGGGCGAAAGAGGGCAATTTAGCTCCCCTTCACTCGATTTCTTCGGTATTTTCGCCACTCTTCTCGGCGAGAGCCAAGCGCTATGCTAATGATGATAGTGGAAACCGCCCCCATTTTTCCATCTTTTTCTGATAAATCGAATGTCCTCTCGTTTGTCGATCTTCCGCCGAATTCCCCTGATCGCGATTCCCTTTCTGGTCGCTCTGCTACTGGGAAGTTTGGCGCTGGCCGATTGGTATTGGGCGATTCCGACCACCCGCCAAGCGACCTATGTCGGACGCAACTCGTGCAACGAATGTCACCAGACCGAGTTCAACGACTTTGTCGGCTCGTACCACGACAAGGCGATGGCCCCAGCGACCGAAGAGACGGTGCTGGCCAATTTTGACGATGCCGAGTTTACCCACTTCGACATCACCTCGCGGATGTTCCGCAAAGACAACAAGTTCTTCATCAACACCGAAGGCCCCGACGGCAAAATGGCCGACTTCGAGGTGAAGTACGTCTTTGGCGTCGATCCGCTGCAGCAATACATGGTCGAAATCGAACCGCCGACGCCTGGCTCTCCCGCCGGCTCGATCGGGCGCGTTCAAGTGCTGCGGATCTCGTGGGATACGAATAAGAAGGCATGGTTCTATCTGCCGCCTCCGGATGTCGACGAGAAACTGGCGCCCGACGATCCGCTCCACTGGACCGGCGTCGCCCAAAACTGGAACCACATGTGCGCCGACTGCCACTCGACCGATCTGCACAAAAACTTCGACCTGGCGAGTAACAGCTATCACACGACCTTCTCGGAGATCGACGTCAGCTGCGAAGCGTGTCACGGTCCCGGTAGCCTGCATGTCGAGCTGGCCAACAACTACTCGCTCTTTTGGGATCGCAATCATGGCTACGGCCTGAAGCGGCTCAAAGGCGAAAGCAACGTGCCGCAGGTGCAAGCTTGCGCCGATTGCCATTCGCGGCGCCGGGTCGTTTGCCCCACCTACGAGCGCGGCGACACCTATTACGATCAATTCTCGAACGGACTGATCATGCCGCAGACCTACTATTGCGATGGCCAGATCCTGGACGAGGATTACGTCTTCGGTTCGTTCCTGCAAAGCAAGATGTACCACAAGAACATCCGCTGCACCGACTGCCACAATCCCCACTCGACCCAGGTAAAGTTTGAAGGGAACAAGCTGTGCACTTCGTGCCATCAGCATCCCACCGCCAAGTACGACAACGAGGCGCATCACTTCCACAAGATGGACGGGACCGGCGCCTCGTGCGTCGAGTGTCACATGCCCGAGACGACTTACATGGAAGTCGACCCGCGGCGTGATCACAGCATTCGCGTTCCGCGGCCGGACTTGTCGGTCGCGCTCGATACGCCCAACGCCTGCACCAAGTGCCATCTCGACCGAGCGAAGATCTCCGACGAGAAACGCGCCACCTTGAAAAACTATGGCGAGTGGATGACCGCCGCCCGCAATGGCGATCAAGACGTGAAACAGGCGCTGGCCGAAGTCGACGCCTGGGCGGCCGAAGCGGTAAAAAAGTGGTACGGCAAAGATTACTCGAAAGAAGACCCGAGCTTTGCGTACACGCTGTCGGAAGCGTGGCGCGAAAACCCGGCCAGCTTTCCCAAACTGATCGACCTGGCCCGCGACCAGAAGCAACCGGCGATCGTCCGGGCGAGCGCCGTCACGCAACTGGGCGCCTATGCTGATCAGCCCGAAACGGCCCGCGCCGTCAAAATGGCGCTGGCCGATTCCGATCCACAGTTGCGCAGCGCCGCAACAATTGTCGCCGAGTTCCTGACGCCGCAAGTGATTCCCCGGCCCGAGCTGCTGAAGCTGCTGATGAACAAGCTCGACGATCCGACCCGTTTGGTGCGGACCGACGCCGCCAATGCGCTCGCCGGCACGCCGATCGAGTTCCTGAGGCTCAACGGCAAAGAAGCGGCGTTCGAAGTGGCGCTTGGCGAACTGAAACAGTCGCTCTTGCGTAACGCCGATCAAGCAGGCGCCTTGCTCGCCCTTGGTGCGCTCTCAGAACGAATGGGAGACGACGTCTCGGCGGAGAAATGGTATCGCGAGGCAGTCCGCATTCAGCCGAACCTGACTGGCCCCCGATCGAACCTGGCCGAGCTACTAACCCGCAAGATGGCGCCGCAGCGGCAACAGTTCCAACAACTGGCCGCCAGCGGACAGCGCGACCAGGCCCGCGCCATGGCCGAACAATTGGCGATTCGCGACTTTGAGATCGCCAGTCTCCGTGAGGAAGAGCTTGAGAACCTAGGCCGCGACGCATCGCAGTTGCCCAATGTCGCCTCGGTCCAGTATCGCTACGGCTTGGCCCTTTACCAGGCGAACCAACTTGCGACCTCCGAAGCGGCGATCGCCCGAGCGGCGGAGCTACAGCCCAACTCGGTCACCTTCCTGACGGCGCTCGTTCGCTTGCAGCAGAAACGCGAGAAATGGGCCGAGGCGAAACAAACGATCGAGACGCTGCGCAAGCTGCGCCCCGACGATCCCGGACTGGCCGAGGTGGAGCAAGAAATTCTTCAGCAGCGACAACCGGACGATCAACGTTAGAATAAGTGGATCGTCGTTTCGCAACTTCTGGAATGGATTCGCCCGTGACCATGACTCGCGCTCAAGTGCTGGCCCGCATCGACCACACGCTGCTGGCGCCCAACGCCACGCAGCTTCAATTGGAAGACGCCTGTCTGCTGGGACATCATCTGAAAACTGCGTCGGTCTGCATTCCTTCCTTCTTCACCGGCCCCTGCGCCCGGATGTTGGCCGACTCGCCGGTGAAAACTTGCACGGTGATTGGCTTTCCGCATGGCAACCATCCCTTGCGGGCCAAGCTGCATGAAGCGGAGCAAGCACTGGTCGAAGGCGCCCAAGAGATTGACATGGTCGTCAATATTAGCGACGTCAAAAGCGGGCACTGGCGACACGTTCGCAAAGAGATCCTGCAATTGACGCAGATGACGCACGACGCTGGCCAGAAGATCAAGGTCATCTTCGAGAACTGCTATCTCTCGCAGCTCGAAAAGATCAAGCTATGCCAGGTCTGTAACGAGGCGAACGTTGATTGGGTCAAAACGTCGACCGGTTTCGGCAGCAGCGGCGCGACGCCAGACGATGTGGTCCTGATGCGCGAGCATTCTCGCAGCAAGATCAAAGCGGCCGGCGGAATTCGGGACCTGAATTCCTTTTTTCAGTATTGCCAGTTGGGCGCCGATCGGATCGGGCTGAGCCGTACGGCGGCGATTCTGCTGGAATATGACGCCCGCTTTCCTAGCGAATAACAGACGTAAAATCGTCGTTTCCGCTGGGCGCACGCCGGCGGATCCCTAGACTGAAGCTATATTGCAATCGACGGCTACCTGCGGAAAAGCGACAACGCGATGACAGATTCTCGACCCGTAATTGGACTTGGCGAAATTCTTTGGGACTGCTTTCCGGACGAGCGTCGTCCCGGCGGCGCTCCGGCGAATTTCGCCTTTCATGCGAAACAACTCGGACTGCAAGGGACGGTTCTCTCGCGCGTCGGCGTTGATGAGCTGGGCGACGAGTTCCTGCAGTATCTCGCCAAACATGGGCTGAGCGACCAGTACGTGCAGCGTGACCCCGATCACGCTACCGGCCAGGTTCGCGTTGAGTTTGTCGATGGCGACCCCAATTACACGTTTGTCGATGATGTGGCCTGGGATCACTTGGAGTTCACGCCGGAAACGGCCGTATTGTGCTCGAAGGCGGCGGCGATCTGTTTTGGCACGCTGGCCCAGCGCAATCGCAACAGCCAGGCGATGATCTACGATTGCCTGCGAGCCGCACCGCACGACGCCTGGAAGATCTACGACATCAACCTGCGTCCCCCCTGGTTTGCCAAAGAAACGATCGAATCTTCGCTGGCGCTGGCCAACGCGCTAAAACTGAACGAAGACGAAGTCCACTATCTGGCCGAGAACTTTGGCCTGCCTGCCGAAATCGAACCCTTTGCGGCGGAAGTTCAAAAATTCTTCGGCCTTAATGCCGTCTGCATCACCCTGGGGGGCGATGGCTGCCTGGTCGCCCGCGGCGAAGAACAAAGCCGTCAACGTGGCGTGCCGATCGAAATTGCCGATACCGTCGGCGCCGGCGACTCGTTTACCGCAGCGATCGCCCATGGACTGGTCCACGAAAAACCAGTTGCCGCCATGGCGGGGTTCGCCAACCAGATCGCGGCGCTGGTCGCTTCGCATGCTGGCGCCATGCCCGATTTACGGGACAAAATCGCGGAAATCTGCTGAGAAATCGCCCTAAACGAAGGGCGGGGCCTACTTTTCGATCGGCCGCTCCCTTTGGTACGATGAGCAGTCTTAGCCGCACCCTAGCGGCGTCGCTCGCACCATCTGATGAGAGTAACTCACCAATGAAGGCAGTCGCGGTCACGCCCGGCACTCCCAACAGCGTCCACCTGGAAGATATCCCCATGCCGTCGCTCGACCAGTTTCCGAAAGGAAACGGGGTCTTGGTGAAGGTGCTCAAAGTTGGCGTTGATGCGACCGACAAAGAGATCAACGAAGCGCTGTACGGCGGGTCCCCTCCCGGGGACAAGCACTTGGTGCTCGGTCACGAATCGTTTGGCATCGTCCAAGAGGTCGGCCCGAACGTCACTCGCATCAAACCGGGCGACTACGTCACCGCCACGGTGCGTCGTCCCGGCGGATCGATCTACGATCAGATCGGTACGTACGACATGACCAGCGAAGAGACCTACTACGAGCGCGGCATCAACCTGCTGCACGGGTATCTGACCGAGTACTTCGCCGACGAAGAAGATTACATCGTCAAAGTGCCGGTCGGCCTGAAGCACCTGCACGTGCTGATGGAGCCAATGAGTTGCGCCGCCAAGGCGATTCATCAGGTCTACGAAGTTCAGCGTCGCATGAAGGTCTGGCGTCCCGAAGTCGCCTGGGTGATGGGCGCCGGTCAGATCGGCTTGCTCTCGACCTTGGTTCTTAAACTTCGCGGCCTGCAGGTTTATACGATCGCCCGCGCTCCGGGCCCGCACCTGAAGTCGGAAATCGTCGAAGGCCTGGAAGCGACCTACGTCAGCTCGAGAGAGACCGACCTGGAAGAGCTGGTCAAAAAGACCGGTCGCCCGCAGCTGATCGTCGACGCCACCGGCAGCAGCCGCATGGCCTTCGAAGCGATGAAGTACCTCGGTCACAACGGCGTGTTGGCCTGGACGTCGATCACCGGCGCCAACGTCATGCACGAATTGCCGACCGACAAGCTGAATATCGAATGGGTGCTCGGCAACAAGTTGCTGCTCGGTTCGGTTAACGCCAACCGCGAGCACTTTGAACTTGGCATTCGCGATCTGGCCCTGGGCGACGTCACCTACCCGGGCGTCCTCGAGAAGATCTTGACCAACCCGGTCGATGGTCTCGACAACTACAAAGAGATGATGCGACTGTTGGTCGAAGACAGCTCGGCCCTGAAGGTCTTCGTCAACGTCGCCGAAGGCTAGGCGACTGCGACAATCGGAATGATCCAACGCTCGGCCAATCGCAAATCGCCGAGCGTTTTTTTTGTCGCTATTCTTCGCGTCTGCTATGATTCGGGCAACGCTTCCCCCTTCCCTACCCCACCACAAATATCATGCGCAAACTATCGAGCGGCGGCGGTTGGCAAGCCATCAAGTACACCTTCGCCAAAGGTCGCCAGGCGGGCGGCATCTGGAAGCTGTGGAAGGCGATGCGCAGCAAGAATGCCTGCAAGACCTGCGCTCTTGGAATGGGCGGTCAAAAGGGAGGAATGGTCAACGAACTGGGGAGCTTCCCCGAGGTCTGCAAAAAGTCGCTGCAGGCGATGGTCGCCGACATGCAAGGCGCCATCAAGCCCGAGTTTTGGCAAACCTACAGCGTGGCGCAGCTCTCCAAATTCACGCCGTATCAGATGGAACATAGCGGCCGTCTGACGCAGCCGATGCTGTACGAGCGCGACGCCAACAACTATCGCCCCATCGAGTGGGACGAAGCGTTCCGCCGCATCGCCGACAAGCTGAAGAGCCTGCCGGCCGACGATACGTTCTGGTACTTCAGCGGCCGCAGCTCGAATGAGGCGGGCTTTTTGCTGCAATTGTTCGCCCGGATCTACGGCACCAACAACGTCAACAACTGCAGCTACTACTGTCACCAGGCAAGCGGCGTCGGATTGGCGTCGACTGTTGGCAGCGGCACCGCGACGCTCGTGCTGGAAGACGTCGAACATGCCGACCTTGTCTTCCTGATCGGCGGCAATCCCTCTAGCAATCATCCGCGGCTGATGTCGACGCTCAAGCATGTGCGGCGTCGCGGCGGCGAGGTGATCGTCATCAATCCGGTCGTGGAAACCGGGCTGGTCAACTTCCGCGTCCCCAGCGATCCGATCAGCTTGCTGTTCGGCACCAAGATCGCGACGCAGTATGTGCAGCCGCACATTGGCGGCGACCTGGCGCTGCTCAAAGGAATTGCCAAGCAGATCGATGAACTTGGCGCCGGCGACGTGAAGTTTCTGACCGAGCATTGCGACAACAGCGAAGCCTGGCTGGCCCACCTGCGCGACTTAACCTGGGAAGAAATCACTACTAAGTCAGGCGTTAGCCGCGAGCAGATCAACGACATCGCCGCCCGGTACGCCAAGGCCAAGAACGTCGTCTTCAGCTGGACGATGGGCATCACGCATCATGCGCATGGCGTCGACAACGTGCAGGCGATCGCCGCCTTGGCCGCAATGCGCGGGATGGTTGGTCGGCCCAACGCCGGCTTGATGCCAATCCGCGGCCATTCCAACGTGCAAGGGATTGGTTCGGTCGGCGTGACGCCGCAGTTGAAGCAAGCGATCTTTGAACGCCTGGAGTCAAGCTTCGATCTCAAGCTGCCGACCACCACCGGGCTCGATACGCTCGCCTGCATGGAAGCGGCGCATGATGGCCAATTGAAGATGGGCTTTTGCCTCGGCGGCAATCTCTACGGCTCGAACCCCGATCAAAAATATGCGGCGGCGGCGCTAGAGCAACTCGACATGCTCGTCTTCCTTAGCACGACGCTCAACACCGGGCATGCCAACGGTCTGGCGAAAGAGACGCTGATCTTGCCGGTGTTGGCTCGTGACGAAGAGCCGCATCCGACGACGCAAGAGTCGATGTTCAACTACGTGCGACTTTCGGATGGAGGTCCGGCTCGTCTGCAAGGCCCGCTCAGCGAGGTCGAGGTAATTGCCCGGATCGCCAGCGATGTGCTGGGAGACGCTGGCCCGCTCGACTGGCGATCGATGCAAGACACCGGCAAGATTCGAGACGCGATTTCGAAGGTAGTTCCCGGCTTTGAGAAGATCGAAACGATCGACAAGACGAAGCAGGAATTTCAAATCTCCGGGCGAACCTTCCACACGCCGGTCTTCCCCACGCCAACCGGCAAGCTGCAGCTCTTCACGCATGAGATCCCTCGGCTGAAAGGAGAATCAAACCAATTGCGTCTGATGACGGTTCGCAGCGAAGGGCAATTCAATACCGTCGTTTATGAAGAGCAAGATATTTATCGCGGCATCGATCGACGTGATGTGATTTTGATTCATCCTGACGATTGCCGCCGGCTCGGACTGAGTGACGATCAGCAGGTCGAGATCGCCTCTGACATTGGTTCGATCCGCGGATTTCGGGTGCGGGAATATGCAGATATCCGCCCTGGGAACGCGCTAATGTACTATCCCGAAGCGAATGTGCTGGTCTCGCGACACGCCGATCCCAAGTCGAAAACCCCTGCATTTAAGGGGGTGGTCGTCGATGTGACTGCCTTGAGCGCGGCTCCGGCGTAATCCCCACCCGGTGCGCAGAATCATCGTTGGTGGGTGTACGAATTCGACTCGGCGACTAAATTAGAAGAAAGCCCCCAAACTCCTTCAAAACGTCCGAGCCAACTTATGACGCATCGCCTGATCGCGCTAGGCGTGTTCTCATTTCTTGCTTTTTTTTCTCTGTTCTCCACCGCCGTTGCTGAAGAGTATCGCGTCTGTCGCTACTGCGGCGAATCGCACGACGCGGCCGGCATGTTCGGTGTTGATCTCGAAGGAGACGGTCGTCGTTACGCCCCGATCCGTCATGTCGACGTGCTGCACATCAAACTTGACGTGACGCCCGACTTCACTAATCGAACAGTGGCCTGCGTGACGACGATCAAGTTCGTCCCGCTGCGTGAGCCATTGCGAGAGCTGAGACTCGATGCGATCGATCTGACGATTGACGGCGTTCGCGGTTCGGCAGAGATCTCCGATTTCTCGTCGACCAAGAAGGACGTGACAATCGCCTTCTCAGAACCGATCCCGGTTGGCGAAGAGGCCTTCGTCGAAATCACCCATCACAATCAACCGACCGGCGGCTTTTACTTCCGTACGCCGGAAATGGGCTATCCGGCCGACGACATCCATTGCTGGACGCAAGGCGAATCGCACTTCGCCCGGCAGTGGTTCCCCTGCTTCGACTATCCGAACGAACGTTCGACTACCGAAGTCATCTGCCGCGTTCCGGAAGCGATGTCGGTCGTCTCCAATGGCAAGATGCTCAGCAACGAAGTCGATCCCAAGTCGGGCCTGCGCGTGGTGCATTGGCTGCATGACAAACCGCACGTCAACTACTTGATCTGCCTGGTCGCCGGCAATCTCGAAAAGCTGGAAAAGATGGCTGGCGACGTTCCGCTTGGCTTTTACACGCAGCCGTCGTGGAAAGAGCACGCCGAGAACGCGTTCTCCGATACCGTCGACATCATGAACTTCTTCCAAGAAGAAATTGGCGTCGCGTATCCGTGGCCCAAATACGATCAGGTCACCATCGCCGACTTTTTGGCCGGCGGGATGGAAAACACAACCATCACCACGCTGACCGACCGCACGATCTATTCGTCGGAAACCGAAAACGTAAAGACGTCGCACAGCCTGGACGCCCATGAGTTGGCGCACCAATGGTTTGGCGACTACGTGACCTGCGTCGACTGGAGCCATCTCTGGCTGAACGAAGGTTTCGCCACGTACTACACCCACCTGTACGAAGGGCACAAGTCGGGCCGCGACGCGATGCTCTATCGCCTGTACGGCGACGCCAACCGCCGCATCCTGACGCAGACCAAGGACACGAGACCGATCGTCTGGAACGAGTACAAAAACTCGGGCCAGCAGTTTGACTATCGCGCCTATCCCAAAGGGAGCTGGGTGCTGCACATGCTGCGTGACCGGCTGGGCGAAGACCTGTTCCGCGAGTGCGTGAAGACCTACCTGGAGCGTAACGCCCTGAAGAGCGTCGCCACCCCGGCGTTGCAATCGACCATCGAAGAAGTGAGCGGCCGCAGCTTTGATCAGTTCTTTGATCAATGGGTGTATCACGCTCGCTTCCCCGACATCAAAATCAGCTACCGTTGGCTCCCCAACGAAAAGCTGGCTCACCTGACGTTGGAGCAAACGCAGGAAGTCAACGACGACGTGCTGCTGTACGCCTTCCCGGCCACATTCCGTTTTGACGGCAAGAACGGCTCGGTCACCAAGACATTTACCGCTGATGGTAAGAAGCACGAGTGGTTCGTCCCGCTCGACGAAAAGCCGGAAGTGGTTCGGTTCGATCCCAACTTCGCTCTGTTGGCTCGGGTGACGTTCGACAAGCCGAACGAGATGCTGCTCGCCCAGCTGAAGAACCAAGACGACATGGTCGGCCGCCTGCGTGCGATCGAGCAGTTGGAGAAGAAGAAATCGGATGCCGTCGTCGCCGCTTTGGCCGACGCCCTGCAGAACGATTCGTTTTATGGCGTCCGCATCGAAGCGGCTGACGCTTTGAAGAAGATCCACAGCGACAAAGCGTTTGACGCCCTGCTCGCTTCGACCGAGCAAAGCGACGCCCGGGTTCGGCTAGACGTGATCAAAGCGCTCGGCGGCTTCTATCGTCCGAAAAAGGTAAACGACTTTGTCGAGATGGTCCGCAGCGAAGCGAATCCGGCGATTCAGTCGGCGATGGTTCGTTCGCTCGGCAAGTACCATGACCAAGAGGTCGATCGCCTGCTGCAAGAACTGCTGAAGTCCGAGTCATTCCGCAACGAGCTGCTCAACGCCGCCGTCGCCGCGATCAACGCCCGCCGCGATAGCGACATGGCCGGCGCCCTGATGGCGACGATCGAGTCGCGCCGCGATGCGTTCACCACCAGCGGGTTGGCGTCGGCGCTGTCGACGCTGGCCCGGATCAGCGAGAACGAAGACGATACCTCGGCCCAACGCAAACTGCTGCTCGACCAACTGAGCGATCTCCGCTCGCCGGTCCGCGAAGGGGCACTACGGGCGCTGGGCCTGTTGGGAGACGCCGAGGCGCTCGCCGTACTGGAAACCTTCGCCGAGTCGGCCAACGAAAAGAACGCCGAGGAAGCGGCCAAGAAGGCGATCGAAGAACTCCGCTCCGACAAACCGGCCGCTCCCCGCGAGCTGACCGAACTGCGGAAGCTGATCGACGATCTGAAGAAACGAAACAATCAGCTGACCGAAGATCTCGAAACGCTGAAGAAGAAAGTTGAAGCGAAAGATTAGTCTGCGGTTGGGCGCGTCTCGACGCTCCACGAACTACCAATCAACGCGGAATTCACCATCGCGTGGTAACGCAAATTCGCTAGACGATGTGTTGCTACGCGTTTTTTCTTACTTGAGCGACAGAGCAGGCTCTAGCAGTCCGTTGATTTTCTCGACGGACTGCGTGATCGCACGGATGCGAGCCGCGAATAGCTATACTCTGAGCCTGGCGAGGTTGAAAAATGCCACGATGGCATTTTTCAACAGGCAGCTAGGTCCTTCTCGACGCACCCTACCAAGGAAGCCTCGTTACGGCGAGCCGGCCGCTTCCTCGTGTTGCTTCTCCAGTTCGTCCCAAAACGTCACGAACTTGAGGTGGTCGTGCTGGAACTGGGCGCTGAAGATGCAGCGGATCAGCTCTTCTTTTTGCTCGACAAAGCGGCTGATATCTTTCGGTTCGTCCGGTTTGAAGACTGGCGCCGGGCGGTCGTAGACGATCGTCGCACCATTGGCGCCGTCGGCGTGATATTGCGATAGCCCGACCACGCGATCGCTGACGAAGAGCGCCTCGTTCAGCTCGTGCGTCACCATCACAATCGTATGGGGGGGCGTCCGGTTCTCTTCCCGGGCTTGCACATTTTCGGCATAGAGCTGCAGCAGCATCAATTGCAACTCTTCCCGCATCGCTTCGTCCAGTGCGCCAAACGGTTCGTCCAGCAGGAGGATCTTGGGCTGCATGATCAGCGCCTGGGCGATGGCGACCCGCTGCCGCATCCCGCCCGACATCTGATTGGGATACATGTCGCGAGCGGCACCCAGGCCGACTTTCTGTAGAAAATCGTCCGCTTGCTCCAAGTGTTGCTTGCGAAGCTTGCGCCACCCGAAATAATTGAAGACGCGAAACGGGGTCGACGTCTGATCCAACTTCAGGCCAAACGCGACGTTCTCGCGGGCGGTCAAAAAGTCGTACAAGCTATAGTGCTGATAAACGATGCCGACGTCGCGGTTCGGAGCGGTCACTTGACAATCGCCGACCAGGATCTGGCCAAAGGTGGGCGGATGCGTTCCCAAAACCGCCCGCAGTAGCGTCGACTTGCCGCAGCCGCTTGGTCCGATCAACGCCATGATCTGGCCAGCGCCGACGCGCAGGTTGACCTGATTGAGCACTTTTTTCGGTCCGTAGGCGTGCGAAACGTCAACAATATCGAGAACAGACATGCGACCTGCGAATATTTGGAAAGCGGAAGCGAAGTCATTACGGCGGTAAATTATCGGCCGGCGAACCTCTCGGGACCAGTAGGGCGAACTTGGGAACTTCCACGATGGACTATCATTTCGATCCCACGATTCCGATCGAAGCGGCCCCGACGCCGCCTGCCTCATGGTACACCGACCCCGCTTTTCTCGCAGTCGAAAAAGCGGAGGTGTTTGAGAAAGCCTGGATCGCGATCGGGCGAACCGATCAGGTTGCCGAACCTGGCAGCTATTTCACTGCCAGCGTTGCCGGCAACCCGATTCTCGTCCTCCGCGACGAGGAAGGGACGCTGCGGGCGATGCACAACGTTTGCCGGCATCACGCGGCGGTCGTCGCCCAGGAGAGCGGCAAGGCCTGTGAGTTGGTCTGCCCTTATCACGGCTGGACGTATCGTCTGGATGGTCGTCTGAAACGGGCGCCGCAAATGGGGAAGATGACCGACTTTAACGTCGCCGATTTTTCTCTGCCGCCGATCAGCGTCGAAGCCTGGGGCCCGTTTATCCTGGTCGATCTCGACGGACCGGCCGGCGGAAAAAACAATCCGCGACACTTGCCCAGCGACGTCGGACCGATTGTTGCGCCGCTGGCCGAACTCGGTTTCGAGACCATGCAGTGGATCGAGCGTCGAAACTACACGATTAACTGCAACTGGAAAGCCTTCGTCGATAATTCGCTTGATGGCGGCTATCACGTTTCGTACGCCCACGAGCAACTGGCGGCCGGGCTTGAATTTGGAGGTTACGCCACTCATATTTATGACCGCTCGTCGGTGCAAATCTGCGAAACCAAGGGAACTGATGGACGCTTGGGCGAAAAAGTAACCTACGCCTGGCTCTATCCCAACTTTTTCATCAACCGCTATGGGCGGATGATGGACACTAACCTGGTGCTGCCGCTGGGCGTCGACAAGTGCCAGGTCGTGTTTGACTTTTACGCCGACTTTGACGATGTGCAAGAGTGGCGGGCGAAGCGGATGATTCGCAACTCGATCCAACAAAGTCACGTTATTCAGCTAGAAGACGTCGCGATCTGCGAATCGGCCCAAACCGGCATGCAATCGCTTTCGTTCACCCGCGGTCGTTATTCCTCGAAGCTCGAACGATCAGTACACGCCTTTCACAAAATGCTGTGGATGGAGATCCAGGAAGCCCTGCCGAAATGAATCCGAATCACGAGTTCTTCTCTGAACTAGCCCGTCTGCTCAACTCGGGGCAATCGCGCAGCGTCGTCCTCTCGGGCAACATCTACGATTTGCTGTGGGATGGCGCCAGTTACGTGCCGCTCAATTCGTTCTTGTTCCAGAAGACCAAGACCAGCGGCTTGATCCAACTGGTCTACGAACTGAATGGCCCGATCCGCGCCGACGAGGCCTCGCTCAGCAAACTGCGCGGCGCGTGGGTCGAATGGAAATCAGGCGTCGACGCCAATCTGCTCGCGCTGCAAGATCTGCAGCAGAAGGGCTCGAAGCTTGAGTTCTTCCAGGCCGAGTTCGATCGTCACATGCGCGATGCCACCGGTAACCCGACGCTCGCGCTGGAACTGCTGCGACAATTGACGATCTGCTCGCGGGCTTCTTTGCGTGAGAACCTGCTGATCATCATCGAAGCGGCCGACATGCTGCTTCCCGAAGCCGGCAGCCTGGCGTCGCTGAACGATCGGCAACTACACCGCATCAGCATCGTCCACGACTGGTTCGGCGATCCGGAGTTCGCCGAGGGCGCCGATTCGGTCTGCCTATTAGCGGAGTCGCGTAGTTTGATTCACAGTCGCATCTCGCGAATGCCGCAGGTGCTCAGCGTCGACGTTCCGGCGCCTTCGCTCGAGCATCGCGAAGGCTACGTCCGACATTTCCTCGACAACAACACCCCGGCGCCCAAGCTCTGGTCGAAGCCGCGGGCTTTGGCCGAATGCACTGCCGGGCTTTCGCTGCAGGCGCTGCGGCAAATGCTCGCGGGCGCCGCCTACTCCGGCGATCCGCTCACCGTCGCTCAAGTCTTTGACAAGGTTGAAGAGTACATCCGTACGCAACTGGGCGACGACGTCGTCGAGTTCAAGAAGCCGAGCCATACCCTGAAAGACGTCATCGGCTTTTCCGATCTCAAAGAGTTTCTTGATCGCGAGTTGATCCCCCGCTTCAAAGCGAAAGGCGCCAAAGCGCTCCCCGGGGCCGCGGTTGCCGGCGCAATCGGTAGCGGCAAGACCTTTATCTTTGAAGCGGTCGCCGCTGAGCTTGATCTGCCGGTGCTGGTGCTGAAGAACATCCGCAGCCAGTGGTTCGGGCAGACCGACGTCATCTTTGAACGACTGAAGCGGGTGCTCGACGCACTCGACAAGGTCGTTATCTTTGTCGACGAGGCCGACACGCAGTTTGGCAGCGTCGACGCCAACGCGCATGAGACCGAACGTCGTCTGACCGGCAAAATCCAAGCGATGATGAGCGATCGGCAGTTGCGGGGCCGAGTGCTGTGGCTCTTGATGACGGCTCGAATCCATCTGCTTTCGCCCGACATTCGTCGTCCCGGTCGCGTTGGCGACTTGATCATTCCGGTCTTGGATCCGGTCGGCGAAGATCGCTTGGCCTTCATTCGCTGGCTGCTGACGGCGGTCGAGATCGAAGACGAAGAAGCGCCGAGCGAAGAGAATCAGATCACCGAGCTTGATCTGTCGGTCCTCGCGTCCGACTACTCGGCGGCGGCGTTCGCTTCGCTCCGCTCGCTGCTGGCGGCGCTGGAGCCCAAAACCTGGGAAGAAGTGCGGGCCGCAATCCACGATCAGATCCCGCCCGAAATCGGCGCCACACGCGAGTACCAAACGCTGCAGGCGCTGCTCAACTGCACGCGTCGCTCTCTGTTGCCTGATCCCGATGTCAACGAAGAAGTTCGTGAAGATTGGCGGAAACGGATTCAGGAGCTTGAGCTGCAGGGAATCCGCTAATCGGTAATGCCTGCGTTGTTGCTCGAGATATGTAATAATAGGCGATCTGCGGCCCCCATCCTTGGGCCGCGAGCGTAATGTCCGCAATAAAAACGGTTCGCCGACGAATAGACGCGTAAACCAACTCACGGGAGATGTTGATGTTCCGAACGACCTTGTTTGCGTTGACAGCATGTTTGTTGCAGTTCGCTTCGACGGCGACCGCGCAGGAAAAGTTTTCCAGCATTACCGGTCCGCTTGACGTCACCCCGGTTGCGAAAAGCGAGCCGATCCAAGTCCCGTTCATCACTTGGGGCGGCGACGCGGCGACCTTCTACGCCAACGGCGGACTCGATACCAAGCCGGACTCGATCTACGGCAAGGCCGGCTTGAAACTGAAGCTGACGCCCGGCGACGACTTCGTGCAGCAAGTCAAAGACTACATGGGCGGCAAGTCGCCGTTCCTCCGCGGCACAATGCGGATGCTGGGCCAAGCAAGCGAAGTGATCGGCAAAGATCCTCGCACCAAGCCGGTCATTCTGCTTCAGCTGTCGTGGAGCGCCGGCGATCATATCGTCTCCCGCGAAGGGCTGAAGACGCTCAACGATCTGAAGAAAGATGGCAAGAAGGCGAAGATCGCCTGCCAGCAAGGTGGCCCTCACGTCGGTCTGCTGTATGACGCGCTAGCCGCCGCCCAGTTGACCAACCAGGATGTCGAGATTGTCTTTGTCGATGACCTGACCGGCCCCAACGGCGCGGCCGAGAAGTTCCGCACCGATCCGTCGATTGACGCTTGCTGTGTAATCACGCCTGACATGATTGGCCTGACCGGCGGCGTCGACTCGGCCGGAACCGGCGCCGAGGGAACCGTCAAAGGCGCCCATGTGCTCGTCTCGACGCAGAACATGTCGCGCTCGATCGCCGACGTCTACGCCGTTCGGCACGACTGGTACGAGGCGAATCGCGACAAGGCCGAGAAGTTCGTCGCCGGCTATCTGCAAGCGGCCGTCCAAGTAAAGAAACTCCGCGACGATTTTGAAAAGTCGCAGCGGCTTTCGCCCGAGTATCGCAACCTGCTGACGCAGTGCCAGACGATCTTTGGCGAAGAGGTGCTGCCAACGCTGGAAGTCGATGCGCACGGGCTGCTCTTGGACTGTAACTTCGTCAGCCTGCCGGGCCAGATCGCCTTCTTCGAGCAATCAGGCAACCTGAGCGGTTACAACTCGAAGATGACCGCCGCCCTCGACTTGGCGACCAAGTGGGGTTACGCCACGTCGCGCCGCGGCTTTGATCCTTCTGGCTTCGACTATCGCAAGATCGCCAAGCTGGCCAACATCGAATATGTCGAGCCGTCCCGAATCGTCCAAGCCGAAGGGGTGATGGAGTTCCCCGACGATGACTTTGACGACGACACGATCGTCAGCTTCACGATTTCGTTCGAGCCAAACCAGACCGACTTCTCGGTCGATCGCTACGGAGCCGAGTTTGATCGGGCCCTGCAATCGGCCAGCACCTTCGGCGGCGCCGCCGTCGTGATCCGCGGGCACTCCGACCCGACCAAGACGCTGGTACAGCTGCTGAAAGCCGGGATCGAAAAGGGGATCATCCGCCGCACCGGGCAGCAAGGGTCGTACAAGTACTTCCTGAACACGCAGAACGGGTCGAACGAACTCGATCTCGGCCAAACGCCGGCGCTGGTTAAGCTGATCAAGACTGGCGCGTTTGAAGGCGCCGCCGATAGCCCGCTGCAAACGATGCAGGCGGCGCTCAACCTTTCGCATGCCCGGGCCGAGCAGGTCAAGCAGGCGATCGTCAACTACGCCGAGAAGAAAGGGGTGAACGTCAACCTGTCGCAGTTGCAACCGGTTGGCGCCGGCATCGCCGATCCGGTCGTCTCGAAGCCATCCAGCATGGCCGAAGCGAAGCAGAACATGCGGGTCGAATTCCGGATTGTTAAAGTCAATCCGGAAACGCTGACCGAGTCGGACTTCGACTTTTAAGCGGCGGCAGGCTACGGAAAACTGCTTTTCAAAAAACTTGGGGGGAACGACGACATGCACCGTCTGCTGCTCGCTGCGATCTTGACCGCCGGAAGTCTCATTCAGGCTTCCGCCGCTCTGGCCGCCGACAACCTGAACGTGGTCGTAATTCTCGACAACTCCGGCTCGATGCAGGAAGGGATGAACTCGGGCGGACCGCGAATCGCTGCGGCTAAGACCGCCCTGCAGAAGGTCTTGGACCAAACGCCCGACAGCGCCAAAGTGGGCGTCTATTTGCTCAACCCAGGGCGAAAAGGGAATTGGCTGATTCCGCTGGGCCCGGTCGATAAGAGTGCGATCAACGACGCCGTCTCCAGTTTGCGAGCCGACGGAGGGACGCCGCTCGGCAAATCGATGAAGTCGGCGGCCGACGCGCTGTTGAAACTGCGCGAAGAACAGCGTTATGGCGACTACAAGTTGCTGATCGTTTCTGACGGCGAAGCGACCGACGCCAACCTGGTCGAGCGCTATCTGCCCGAGATCCAGGCTCGCGGTTTGCTCGTCGACGTCATTGGCGTCGACATGGCCCGCGAACACAGCCTGGCGACCCGAACCAGCACCTATCGCAACGCCAGCGATCCGGCGTCGCTCGAACAGGCGATCTCAGCGGTCGTGCTGGGCGAAAGTGGCGCCGACGCCAGCGATGCCGGCGAGTCCGATTTTGAGCTGCTCGCCTCTTTCCCAAGCGAAATGGCGGCCGAGTCGCTCAACGCACTGACCACGCTGGCCAACGATCCGGTCGGGACCAGCGGCAGAAATTCGTACTCCGCCAACCCCAGGCCGGCCCCGCCGGTCGCCAATAGCCCGCATTTTCCGAACAATTCGGCGCCGGTGGGCAATCAACCAGGCGGACGGAACGGCGGCGGCGGCTTTTCGTTCGGCAAGATGCTATTTTTGATGGTGTTCATCGTGATTGTGCTGCGGGTGATTTCCTTCATTGCCAAGCGGCGATAATCGCGTCACAATGGGGGGAAATTTTCGCAAGTGCGACGCCCCCAACACGTTACCGCTCGTCCAATCCACTTCTCTGAGGAATCGTTGAGTGTCGAAAGGCAAGCTCCTTGCCGCTAGTATCGTTTGGCTGATGATCCTCGCCGTTGGCGTGATCACCTGGAAAGTCGTCTTTGCGCCGGCCGTCGAAGTCTCGCGCGCCGAACAAGAACGGCTGGCGGCCGAGAAGGCCCGGCAAGAACGAGAAGCGATGCTCAAGCGAGGCGGTTCGGCCAGTCGCTACCACACGCAAGTCAATCTCGCGTTGGATGGCTTCAGCGGCTATGCGGTGCTGCGTTCGCCCGAATTCGCGGAGGCGCTCCGCAAGCAAGGGATCAAGCTCGACCTGGTCGACGACGGCGCCGACTATCCAGCGCGCCTGAAGTCGCTGAAAGAGGGCAAGACCGATCTGGCGGTCTTCACCATCGACGCCCTGGTCAAGACCTGCGCCGAAGAAGGAGACCTGCCGGCCACGATCGTCGCCCTGATCGACGAAACGGTCGGCGCTGACGCGATCGTCGCCTACAAAGAGGTCTACCCCAACGTCGACGCCCTGAACGATCCCGAGACGCGGTTCGTGCTGACGCCGGACTCGCCTAGCGAGACGCTAACACGGGTCGTCATCTCCCGGTTTCAACTCGACCAGTTAAGCGCTGACCCGCTGATCAAAGTGGCCGACGCCGCCGCCGTGGTTGATAAATACAAAGCGTCGAAGCCTGGCGACAAGCTCGCCTACGCCCTGTGGCAACCGTTTGTTGCGCAAATGCTGAAGAACGAGCGCACGCACGTTGTCGTCGACAGCTCTCGTTTTCCTTCGGCGATTGTTGACGTACTCGTCGCCAGCGACGACTTCATCGCGAAGAATCGCGAGACGGTACTAGAGGTCGTCAAAGCTTACCTGACGGTCAACCACCAATACCGCAGCGACGCCGATCGCATTCAGCTGGTGATGGAAGACGCGGCGTCTCTGGATGCGGCGCTGACGCGCGAAGAAGCGGCGCAGCTGGTCGAAGGAGTTTGGTGGAAAAATACCCAGGAAAATCTCGCCCACTTCGGCGCCAAGCCGGAGGCGAAACTGCCTCATCTGGAAGACATGATCGCAGGCGTCACCCGGGTCATGCTCGAGTCAGGCGCCATCGCCGCCGACCCGACCGATGGCCATCCCAACTACCTGTACGACGATTCGGTGCTGAAAGAGCTGATCGATTTCCATCCAGGCGACGAGGCCGAAAAGATCCGCGGCGCCATGATGCCGAAACTAACCGACAAGCAGTGGGAATCGCTAATCCCGGCTGGTACGGCGCGGGCGCCTAAATTAGTTTTCGCCCGCGGTACGGCTCGGTTGACCGAGCGCAGCCGCGTGCTGCTGGATGATCTTGCCGGAACGCTGCAATCGACCCGATACTACGTGATTGTGCGGGGCAATGCGTCGCGGCAAGGAGACTTGGAAGCGAATCAAAAGCTCGCCTCGCAGCGAGCGCAAGAGGTGGAGCGTTACTTGATCGAACAAGGGGTTGATCGTGATCGACTGCGGGCGATCGGCGTTCAACCGAGCGGCGACACGTCGGTTTCCTTCGTGCTTGGCGAACTCGCCTACTGAGCCTTGCCAGGCAACCGCGTATCGAATCGACTTGGGCCGATGGACGAACTGAAGAAAAAGGTACTACTCGATCTCTTCGTCTCGCCGTGGACCCTCGTACCGATCGTCGGCGGCTTGAGTGCGTGGCTGATTTCGTGGGGAGTCGACGGCGATACGACGTTAAATTTACTGGGACTGGCCGGCGTGTTGTCCGGCGTGGGGATTCAAGCCTCGCGGCTGATTTTCGGTCTCGAAGAGCTGACCCAAAAAGCGTACGGCTACCTAACCGAGAAACAACGACGCGAGCGAGACGCCAGGCTGGACGAACTGGCTCGCAAGCTCGAACAAGATGAGGATCCGCGGAGCGAAGAATGCCTGGTGAAGTTGCGCACGCTGTACGCCTCGCTGGAATCGGAACCCGATCCGCGCGGCGCCGCCTTCGCGTTTCGCCAGCAGGTCGACGCCCTGTTCTATGCGGCGATCCGGCAACTGGAGCGCTCGCTACGGTTGTGGGAAAAGGCGAACCGTCTGCCGCATGGCGCCGGCCGCCCGCTGCTAATAGAACGCCAAAAGGCGGTCGACGAGGTGGTCGACACGGTCGAGCACCTGGCTCGCACCGTGCAGCAGTACCATTCGTTCCGCTTGCAGGATAGCGACGATGAGTTGTCGAAGCTCCGCACCGAGCTCGACCGGACGATGGAAGTCGCCCGACGCGCTGAGCAGGTGATGGACTCGATCGAGTCTTCGCCTGATCATGACGACGCCAAGTACGAACTTTAACGACCCAAACGATTCACCACCAAGTAAACGAACCGCATTTTGCGAAGCGAGGTTTCTGAATGTTCAAAGCAATCGGCAAGTACGTACGTGCGGTCTTCTACCTGGTCACGTTCCGTATCGATAAAGCGAGCGAAACGTTGCGGATGAACCCCGGCGTCATTTCCGCCAACTACGATCGCATCATCGAAGAGAAGCGGAGCCGCATCAATCAATACAAAGACGCGATCAGCGCCATGATCGCCCAGGAAGAGAACAAAAAGAGCAAGCTGAAGACGCTGACCGAAGAACTCGAAAAGCTCGAAAAGCTGAAGGCGGGCGCCGCCGCCAAGGCTCGCCAGGTCGCCGCCAAATACAACGGCGACGCCGAAGCGACCCGCAACGACGCCGAGTACCAGAAGTGCCAGACCGCCTTCCGCGACTTCAGCAGCACCCTGTCCGAAAAGCAGGCCCGCATCGCCGAGATCGAGGCCGATCTGGAGCAACTGGTCGAAAACGTCAACGGCCACAAGTTGCAGATTCAGACGCAACTTCGCGATCTGGAGAAGCTGGCCGAAGAGAAGCACGACGCAGTCGCCACCGTGTTGTCCGCCAGCGAAGAGCAGCAGATCGCCGACCTGATGACTGGACTGTCGGAAGACCGGACCAGCGAAGAGCTGCGGGAACTGCGCGAACTGCGTCAGAAGGCAAGCGCCAAGGCCCGCGTCAGTCGCGAACTAGCGGGACTCGACACCAAACAGGCCGAAGCCGAATTTCTCGAATTCGCCGTCAACAGCCAGGCGAACGACGAATTTGACTCGCTCATCGGCCTGACCGAAAACAAGGAGTCGGACGACAACGGCCCGGAAACGACAAGAATTCCGGAAGCGTAACGAATAGCTAGGCGGACGCAGATTCAAGTCAATAGAAAGGAAGTCACCCGTGAGAATGTTTCAATTCGTTTCATGCGTAGCAATGCTGGCGGTCGCCGTCGGTTGCAATACCAGCAGCAACAACTCTGGCGGCGCCGGCGAAGAGACGCCGGTCTTTAGCCTGGCCTGGAGCGAGTATCCCAGCTGGTCGGTCTTTGGCGTCGCCCACGAGAAGGGCCTGATCAACAAAGACGAAGGCGCCCTGGGCGAACTGGAAAAGAAATGGGGCGTCGACATCGTCCTGGTGCAAGCCGACTACGACTCTTGCCTGAGCCAATACGGCAACTCGACCGTCGACGCGGTCTGCATGACCAACATGGACAGCCTGGCCCCGGCCACCGGTCGCGATTCAGTCGCGATTCTGCCGACCTCGACCAGCGTTGGCGCCGATGCCTGCATCACAGTTGGCGTCGATTCGGTCGAAGCTCTGAAAGACGTTCCGACCTACGGGCTCGAGAAGTCGGTCTCGCAGTATGCGTTTGAGCGTTGCCTAGAGCTGGAAGGCGCCAAGCCGGCCGATTTCGAGTTCAAGAACATGGATCCCGGCGTCGCCGCCCAAGCGATGCAGTCAGGCGACGCGGCCGTCAAGTCGATCATGGTCTGGAATCCCTTCGTGCTGCAAACGCTGCGTGATCGCGAAGGCTCGAAGCGGCTGTTCGACTCTCGCAAGATTCCGGAAGAAATCATCGACATGGTCGTCGTCAGCAAGTCGAGTCTGGCCAAGCCGGGCGGAGACAAGTTCGCCGCGGCGGTGCTCGACGCGTTCTACTCGGTTAACAAAATGTTGGCCGATCCCGAGCAGCGTGACGAAACGCTGAAGGCGCTGGGCGAGAAGTTCTCGAGCCTGGGCGTTGAGGACATGGAAGTGGTCGTCCAAGAGACCAAGATGTACGCCACGCCCGAGGCAGGCGTCGCGTTGTTTGAAAACAAGGAGTTCCAGGACACGACGATGCCGCATGTCGTCGACTTCTGCGTCTCGCACGACATCGTCGCCGAGAAACCGACCGTTGGATTTGGGGCCGCCGACCAGCAGCTCAACTTCGACGCGTCGTACATGAAAAAGGTGGAGTCGAAGTAGTCGCCCCAGCGACCTACTTGATTCATCCAATCCCGCAACAAGGCACGAAGCGTCGCTTCGTGCCTTCGCGCGTTGAACGCTTCCCCCCTCTCCTGCTCAACATCGTGAGACGCCGAGAATGATTCGCGGGCCCATCACCAACCGCAGCCGCATTCTGCTGGGCATCGCCAGCTTTTTCGTGCTGCTTGTCGGCTATGCCTTCATGTCGCATCGGGCGCACGTCGAAAACCCCCGCAACAAAACGATTCCCAACGCCACACAGCTGCAAGAAGGTTGGTACAACATCTGGGCCGGCGAAAACGGAATCGATCTGTGGGCCGATGTGAAGGCCTCCGCCGCGCGGCTGTCGCTGGGCGTTGGCTCCGGCGTCTTGGCGGCGTTTGTGATTGGCCTGGCGATGGGCTGCTTCCCGCTGGTCGAGGCGGTCTTGATGCCGCCGATCTCCTTTTTCGCCAAGATCCCGCCGACGGCGATGCTGGCCGTTTACTTCGTCTTTTTCGGGGTGACGGGGATGCAGATCTTCATCGCGCTGATCGCCTTCGGCATCTTTCCGACGCTCGCGCAAGCGATCGCCCAGGCCGCTCAAAAAGATGTCGACGACCATACGCTGTACAAATCGTACACGCTGGGCGCCACCGACTTTGAAGTGGTGTGGGAGGTCGTCATCCCGCAGATCCTGCCGCGCATCATCGAAAACGCCCGCCTGCAAATCGGCCCGGCGATGGTCTTTCTGGTCGCGGCCGAGTTCGCCCTGGCCGATCAAGGGTTCGGGTATACCCTTCGAATGCAGTCGCGGCTGCAAAACATGAACATCGTCTACACTTACCTGGCGCTGCTCGGCATCACCGGGCTGACGCTTGATTGGCTGTTGATTCAACTGCGACGACGCACCTGCCCCTGGTTTGGCGATTAGTAGCCGGGAATTTCGGCATCATGTTGTACCGCGCCTGACGCTCGATTATAGTTCCCCTAAGCTCCTTTACCCCGCCTCTTGGTCGCGCCGAGCTCCCTTTCGCGCGGCGGCCCTTCCCTGTCTGAACTGCAGAATCGAGCCATGCAAACAAACAAGCTATCTCGCCGCGACCTTCTCAAGACTGGCCTGGCCGCTGGCGCCGCGATTACCTGTTGGCCGTCCGGCAAGGCTTTCGCCGCCACCTCGTTTGAAAGCAAGTTGCCGGTCAAGGTGGTGACGCAAGAACCAAAGCATCACTGGTTCGGCTACTACGACAAGCTTCAGTTTGATCCAACCGGGCGATATCTGCTGAGCATGGAGATCGACTTCGAGCATCGTAAACCGACCGCCGCAGACGAGATCGCCCTGGGGATGATCGACCTCAAAAACGGTAACAAGTGGACCGAACTGGGCAAGACGACCGCCTGGGGTTGGCAGCAAGGTTGCATGCTGCAGTGGCTGCCTGGTTCCGACGCGAAGGTGATCTGGAACACCCGCGGCGACGACAGCTACGGCTCGCGGATTCTCGACATCAAATCGGGCGACACGCTCGAAGTTGACCAGCCGGTTTACGCGCTGAGCCCCGACCGCAAATCAGCGGTCACCGCCGACTTCCGCCGCATCAACGACGTCCGTCCTGGATACGGGTATGTCGGCTTCCCAGATCCATACGCCGATGACGACGCCCCCGCCGAGTCTGGCATCTTCTATGTTGATCTGACGACCGGCAAATCGAAGCTGCTGATTTCGCTCGCCGACATCGTCAAGGTTGGCAAAGTCCCGTGGGACGGCCCCGGCGTGAAGCACTACGTGAATCACCTGCTGGTGAACCCCGACGGAACCCGGTTCGAGTTCCTCCACCGCAGTCGACTTTCGACCGGCAAGTGGAAGACCCGCATGCTGACCGCCAACATGGAGGGGGGCGACATTCGCGTGCTGGACGACAACGGCATGACCTCCCATTTCATCTGGCGCGATCCGCAGCATCTGCTCGCCTGGAGTAATCAACCGTCGCACGGCGGCGCGTTCTACCTCTTCCGCGATGCCGAACAGCCGGAAGTCGTCGAAGCGGTCGGTACCGACGTGATGACCCGCGACGGTCACTGCACCTACTTGCCCAACCGCGACTGGATCGTCAACGACACCTATCCCGATCGCGACCGGTATCAGACGGTCTACCTCTATCACGTGCCGACGGGCAAACGGATCGACGTCGCCAAGTTCAAAGCGCCCAAGGCGTACACCGGCGAATGGCGCTGCGACACCCATCCCCGCCACAGCCCCGACGGCAAGACCTTGGTCGTCGACGCCCCGTTCGAGGACCAAGGCCGCCAACTGCACCTGGTCGATATCTCGTCGATCGTGGGCTAGAAAACGGGGCGAATATCAGAAGCGCACGAATAAAGGCTGGTACCGCGATTGGTACCAGCCTTTTTTGTTTCTTGCCCGAATCAACATTGGAACGCTATGCGATCCGATTCGGAGATTTTGTCTAAGCCCTTAACGTGTAAGAACTTAAAAGTGGAGCTGATGAGATTCGAACTCACGACCTCTGCATTGCGAATGGAGTTGGAAATCGAGGAAGCGTCCTATTTCTGGGAGTTTTTCGCAGCATATTGGTTCCAGGATGTCCATGAAATGTACCACTTCCATCTCGTTTCGTGCATTAATTCGTGCACTCCGCTGACGTGCCAATGAAGCTAGACACTTTGAGGTCAAACGCCAATATATCGCACATCCCGAAACCTCTCGCGTCGCTCACTTGGGTCACAGGCCAAGTTTGTCTGTTTCGAGTTCTCCCCTTCGCATTGACATCAGCGCCGGCGGCAACCAAGCCATAGATTTCATCCAAATCGTTCGTTTCGACCACCTGACAAGGGGTAATCATCGTCGGATCCCTTCAGTAGTCGCTAGCGATGTCAATTGTCCGTGAGAGCGGAAAAACTGCCGAGGCGACGCACCAACAGAAAAACGGTCCTTCAGGACTTCTTGTGGATCGCGGCTAAAAGCGGGGATCTCACCAACAAAGGCAGGGCTACCTGCATCTGCGCCGACCATTAATCGCCTGTGAGGGCGAGCGATCGACGGTCGGCTCGGACGAAGGCAGCAACCACCGTTATTTTCCGAGTAAATTCAAGAGCCCAGCCACTTACTGGCGAAAGCTTCAGGCAAGCGATGGCGACGAAAATGCCTCCCATGCTTGATCGAAACTGGTCATCTGTTCAGACTGGCGACCCACAAAAAAAGCCGGATGGACCAAAAAAACAATGCCATGCGAGCTGGCGGCTGTTTTTCATGGGCGACGATTGCTGCCAAGTAACAATTCCGAAGATGCTCGAGGCCCCCAACAAGACCTGTCCTGGTATCTTTCTGCTGCAATCGTAAATCTAGCTCAATGGTCGCCCGCCTCTTCCAATCTCCTCGCTTTTAATTCTTCGGCATAGCGAGCCGCGCGTTCCTTATACCCAACTGTTTCTCGAGAGCTCGTAAATCGACTATTCTTGATAGCCATCCGCCAACGCTCGTTGTCCGCGCGCGCTTCGTCCAGCGAATATCCGTGCGTCGTTAACCACGACTCAAGCCGATCAAACTCCGACTTCTGCTGCGGCGTCCAGTGAGGCGAGCGCTGTAGCTGGACCGACACCAGAATGTCCAGGTGGAGTGCTCCCCAAATCCTGATCCATTCGTTATGAAAGATCCAGAGCAAAAATTCTGGCGAAGGATTTTTTATGAGTAAGAAGCGACGTCGGCATTCGGCCGAACAGATCATCAAGAAGTTGCGGAACGCGGACGCCATGTTGGCGGCGGGCAAGAGCGTTGGCGAAGTGCTCCAGTCCCTGGAGGTGAGCGAGGCGACGCTCAGCCGTTGGCGAACGCAGTACGGCGGCATGAAAAGCAAAGAGGCGAAGCGGCTGAAATCGCTCGAGGAAGAGAATAACCGGCTGAAACGGATCATCGCCGATCAAGCGCTCGACATCTCGATGCTGAAGGAGATCGCCAAGGGAAACTGACCACCCCTCAGTCGCGACGCGAGGCGGTCAAGCAGCTTCAGGAGAACTATTCGGTCTCCGAGCGGCGGGCCTGTCGCGTGCTCGATCAACCCCGATCGAGCCAGCGATTCGAGGGGAAGCCGAAGGACGAAGACGCTCGCCTGACCAAGCGAATCTTGGAGCTGGTGCGCGAGCGTCCGCGTTGGGGCTATCGCCAGATCTGTCAGCTGTTGCGACGCGAGGGGGAAACCTTGAACATGAAAAAGATGCACCGACTCTGGAAAG
>NZ_SJPF01000008.1:0-3872 GCF_007859755.1 Blastopirellula retiformator
TGGTTGTGGCCGCGCTGGTCGGCGTTGACCTGCATCGACGAATCTTGAGGATTCGCCTGCTTCGGTCGCCTTGACCAGCTTGCCTCACCAACGCCAGAAACGCTACTGCTATCAGAAAAACGCTCTAGGACGCTTCTGCCGCATGCAGAGACGTCACTTTTGGATTGGCGTCAACCAAACGGCCCCAATGGTCGCCAGCGGCAGCAAGAGCAAACAGGCGCCTTTGAACCACAGGGGATAAGGCAACATCGCCAAGTTGCTGATCAGCGCGAGGTTCAACAGAAACCCGACGAACGTGGCGGCGTAAAACTGCCCGAGCTTGCCCGCGACCCAAACGGCGGCAAACGCCGTCGCGCCCCACATCGGCACGACGGCCGCCAACACCCAGCCGGGATAACGCTCGACATGGGCGCAGATCTCGTCCTGCGTTCCCTCAAACCCTGGCGGAAACGGATGCACGACGGCGCTGAACGCTTCGACGGCGATGATCAGCACGAACAGGACCAATAAGCCGACGAAGATGCCAGCAATCGTGCGAAGAATGTTTTTCATTGGGTTGCGTCTGTTCGACCGAGTGGGAGAGGTAGGACCAAGCGTCCCCGATTATAGATCGGGCCAGAAACGAAAACAGCTCGCAGCCGGAAGAAGCTGCGAGCCGTCGCTCGTTGCTATGGATCGTATCGCAGCCGACTAGTTGCGACTAGGCAGGTCGAACCGATCAAGGTTCATCACCTTCGCCCAGGCGGCGACGAAGTCGTTGACGAACTTTTCCTTGGCGTCGTCGCTGGCGTAGACCTCGGCGATCGCCCGCAGTTGCGAGTTCGAGCCGAAGATCAAGTCGACGCGCGTCGCGGTCCACTTCACTTCGCCGCTCTTGCGATCTTTCCCTTCAAAGAAGTGATCGCAGACGGCCGACTTCTCCCACGCGGTATCCATCGTCAGCAAGTTGACGAAGAAGTCGTTGCTTAGCGTGCCCGGCTTGTCGGTGAAGACTCCCAACTCGGCCAGCGGTCCATCGCCAAAGTTGGTGTCGAGCACCCTCATGCCGCCGACCAGGGCGGTCATCTCCGGCGCGGTCAGCGTCAGCAGTTGAGCCCGGTTAACCAACAGCTCTTCGGCCGGGCGATCGATCTCGGCGTTGATGTGATTGCGGAAGCCGTCCGACTTCGGTTCGAGATACGAGAACGACTCGACGTCGGTCATTTCCTGCGTCGCGTCGGTTCGGCCCGGCGAGAAGGGAACCTTCACGTCGAACCCACCTTTCTTCGCCGCGTCTTCGACCGCCGCACATCCGCCCAGCACAATCACGTCGGCCAGCGAAACCTGCTTGCCGTCGGTCTGGGCGTCGTTGAACTCTTTCTGAACCTGCTCAAGCACCGCCAACGTTTTCGCGAGTTTTTCCGGCTGGTTGACCGTCCAGTCCTTTTGCGGCGCCAGGCGAATGCGAGCGCCATTGGCGCCTCCCCGTTTGTCGCTGCCGCGGAAGGTGGCGGCCGAAGCCCACGCGGTCGAGACCAACTCGCCGGTCGACAAGCCGGAGTCGAGCAGCTTGGTTTTCAGCTTGGCGACGTCGGCGTCATTAATCTGCTTGTAGTCGGCCTTGGGGACCGGATCTTGCCAGATTTGCGGCTCGGCGACTTCGGGACCAAGCAGGCGGGTGACTGGGCCCATGTCGCGATGGGTCAGCTTGTACCAGGCCTTGGAGAACGCCTGCTTGAACTGATCCGGGTTTTCGTGGAAACGCTTCGAGATCTCTCCGTAGGCCGGATCCATCTTCAGCGCCATGTCGGTAGTGAACATCATCGGCGCGTGGGTCTTCAGCGGATCGTGCGCGTCAGGAACGGTTCCTTGGGCCGCTTCGTCCTTTGGCGTCCATTGATGGGCTCCGGCGGGGCTCTTGGTCAGCACCCACTCGTAGCCAAACAGATTGTCGAAGTAGCCGTTGGACCACTCGGTCGGCGTCGTCGACCAGGCGCCTTCCAGGCCGCTGGTGATGGCGTCGGCGCCTTTGCCGGTACCAAAGCTGTTCTTCCAGCCCAGTCCTTGCTCTTCGATTGTCGCGCCTTCGGGGGCGGGACCGACGTTCTTGGCGTCTCCGGCGCCATGGGCCTTGCCGAAGGTGTGCCCGCCCGCGATCAGGGCGACCGTTTCTTCGTCATTCATTCCCATGCGGCCGAAGGTGTCGCGAATGTCATGCGCGGCGGCAATTGGATCGGGCTTGCCGTTGGGACCTTCCGGATTGACGTAGATCAGGCCCATCTGCACCGCGGCGAGCGGATTTTCGAGGTGGTGATCGCCGGTGTACCGTTTGTCCCCCAGCCACTCGCTTTCCGGTCCCCAGTAGATATCTTCTTGCGGCTCCCAAACGTCGGCTCGACCGCCGCCAAAGCCGAATGTTTCGAATCCCATCGACTCAAGCGAGACGTTGCCGGTCAAGATCATCAAGTCGGCCCACGAGATCTTGTCGCCATACTTCTGCTTGATCGGCCAGAGCAGACGCCGCGCCTTATCCAAGCTGGCGTTGTCCGGCCAACTGTTGAGCGGGGCGAAGCGTTGGGTTCCATAGCCCGAGCCGCCGCGACCATCGCCAACGCGATAGGTGCCGGCGCTATGCCAGGCCATACGAATGAAGAGCGGACCGTAGTGGCCATAGTCGGCGGGCCACCAGTCTTGCGAGTCGGTCAGAAGTTGCTTGATGTCAGCTTTGACGGCGGCCAAGTCCAACTGCTCGAATTCTTTCGCATAGTCGAACTCATCCCCCATTGGGTTTCCCTTGGCCGAGTTCTGATGCAGGATCTTCAGGTTCAACTGATTCGGCCACCAGTCGCCGTTGGACATCACTCCCGCGGCGGTGTTGCGGGCCGAGGGAGGATTGACGTTCCCCATCACCGGACAAGCGGCGATCTCTTTTGGTTTCATGACGGCGACTTTGTGTTGTTCGTGGTCAGGGTTGTTGGTTTTTTCTGACTTGGCTTCCGACGTCTGGTCGGCGAGCAGCGGGGCTTCCGCCGTTTTGTCGTCGGCTTCCGCCATGGCCGCGCCGCTTTGCGTACTGCAGCCTGTGGAAGCGAAGAGGGCTGCTGCCGAAACGCAGCAGGCAAGGCTTTTCCAGTTCATAGGTCGCATCCTGTTTGGGGGTGAGAATCGATTGGCAAGGGACGGGCTGTGTGGGCTTGGCATTCGACCAAAGACGCCGTCGAATGCTTAAGGCTCCTCTAGTATCTGATTCTCTCGCTATGCACGCCAATTCATTCTGGCTCTTTCTGTCATGCATCCAGTGCATGGATGAAATTGCTGTGATGCACTTCCATTTGCTATGGAAAAATCGAGGACGATACCAAGAGATCGCATCGAGCTGGGGAATAGTTCCTGCCCTTGGCGCCAATGTGCGTGAGCGACAGGAGATGCTAGCGGCGAGGAGGTCGGTTGCTCGCGTTCCCTCAGAAAGGGAGAATGATCGGCCAGATTCGGCGGAGGTTCTCGCCAGCAGGTTCGGGATATGAAAATGTCGCTGCTCTATTTCTCGCTCTTTATCAGCCTCTTCTATCTGTTTGGATTTGTAGCGCTGGGCTTTACGCTCTGGAGTGCCTAGCAGTCCGTTGATTTTCTCGACGGACTGCGTGATCGCACGGATGCGAGCCGCGAAGAGCTACGCTCTGAGCCTGGCGAGGTTGGAAAATGCCACGATGGCAATACTGTTCGGCACGCCCAGTCGGCATAAACAGATTTGATCCCGCCGCGAACTCTTCACGCATTTTCGCCCCGCTGCTGGACCGTGCAAGCTGCCGTTCCGTTTTCCATCCGCGCAGCATCAACCGAGAGACCGCTTCGACGGCGGACTCCTTACTGCCTACTACGATTTTTTCTTCGCG
>NZ_SJPF01000008.1:4877-148743 GCF_007859755.1 Blastopirellula retiformator
ACAGCGTCGCGGCCATGATCGACGGCAACGCGTTCACTACGCTACCATCGACGGCGATCAGCCCTTGCGCGAATTTCGCCGCTTTGGCGTCGAGTTTTCCGGCTTGAACCTGCTCGGTCAGCAGTCCGATAATGGCTTTCAGCCGTTCCGGATCGAACAGCCGAGCACTTTCGGAAAGCGAGCCAAGCGACGCTTTCTCGTTGCCAAGTTTCTGCTGAACCTTGGTCAGTTCGCTTGCCTGCGAAAGCGCTCGCAGACTAGAAATGCCGGGGTTCAAAACGTAAAGCAGCACCAGCAGACAATACTGATCGAAGTGCAGCGTGCGATTGCCAGCGACATCGCGCTCCGTCCCCTCGTCATGAAGTTCCGCCAACAACGGCCGCAACTTGGCAAAGTACTTCAGGCCTTGCACACGGATCGGTTGCTGGTCGTCGGCGCTAGCAGGCGGGGTCGCCGATTTCCGTTTTTTTGAAGACTTCCGCACGATAAAATGTCACTGCATCCAAGGTTGAAACCAAGCTTCGCCCTGCCAATGTGGCACGGCGAAATGGAATTAATTTGAATGCGCAAATGGCGTGCCGAACGGTATTGCCACGATGGCATTTTTCAACAGGCAGCTAGAAGTCGATGCAAGCCGGGAATTGGCCGACGACGCCAGCGACGGTCACCAACGTCGTCCGCGTACGCTACGATCCAGGCGATCCGCAGCAGTCGTGCCTTTCGTATGGCGTATATCGCTCGATTCAGATTGGCCTCGCCTTTTCTGCGACTTGGCTTGGCTTTTTCGTCGGCTTTACGTTGTTGTGGTGGATGTTCACTTTGCCGGACACGTCGCTGTTGCACAATCTGTCGGTCAACGGATCTCGCGCGGTACGACGGGCAGCGCGTTTGCATTCTGTTTTTCGTCAGCGATAATCGCGGCTTTCCAGTTCTGCGGCGCAAATTTCGCCGACTTCAATCTTCGACGTGGAAATGCCGCCGATGGCCTTTGAACCGATTAACATCTTCTCTCACAAGATCGATCCCCGCGGCGTGTTGGAGGCCCTGCGTCGAAGCGGTCTGCCGATTGACGTTACTGGGCCGGAGGATGATTGGACCGACATCGTCGTCGAAGTGAAAAAGGGAAGCTTTTTCAGCAAGCGGCGCGTGTTGACGTTCGCGCATGATTCGGACTACTACAACGACGCGGGGTGGGACGGGCAGGTCAACGGGATGCAGGGATACTTTTCCCGGTTCGCGGAAGTGCCGCGGATGAACGAAATCATGCGGATGATCGGCAGTTTTCGTTTCGTTCTGGCGGTTCCTCAAGAAGACCTCGACATCTGGAGCGACGACCAGCGGATTCCGCTGCTCCACTCGGTTTGCCAAGAGATCGATGGCGTCATCTTTACGCCGTATGGCCTGATCGACGCCCACGGCCGCACGTTGATTGGGGAAGGAGGCTTGTTTGACGCCGACGCCGTTCTTCCCTCCATTCCGGCTACGGAGCCGACCAGCTTAAATCCAGCGGACGACGGAGACGACGAAGAGTACGAGGATGCTGATCCGCCAACCGCGCAGCGCGTTGCACGGCGAGCGTTGGCTCTGACGGCCGTCGCCGCTCGAGCGACGCTGGAGATGGATGCGCCGCAGTTGGATGAGCCTGAAGAGTTGCGAGCGCGGCTCTTGGAATGGGTAGCGGCGCTCGAGATCGACGACGAGTTTGAACCGGACGAATGGAAAGTGCTACAGCGGCCGGTCGGCAATTTGGAGCCGCAAGATCATCTCAACGCGATGTGGCGAGTCGAAGGTTTGACTGTGCTGGCGTGGGCGCTGGGCCGTTTTGATCTGCCGCCGGATGATGAACTGGTCGTGCCGATGGAACTCTACCAGTCACTCGGCTTTTTAGACGCGGATCTGGGCCGGGCTGTTCTCGCTGCGCCGGAACTTCGGTCTGCCGAGGAATTAGAGGAGATGCAAATCCACTTGATGATGCTGAATTGGCGCGTCCGCGACTTTCGGTTGCGTCCCGAGCCGATGGACTTCGTCGCGTTTTCCAAAGACTGCTGGTTTGGCCAGTTCGACGTCAGCCGCTTCCGGCTTATCGACAACGATCTGGCGATTGGGGACGCCGCGATCGCGGACGCCGAGTCTGAGCGATTCTCCATCGTCCAAAGCCTGGCGCTGGAGCGGCATCTGGCGATTAACTGGCTGATGGGATCTAGCGAAAAGTACTCGGAAACGGATACGTCTACGTAAGTGATCGGGCTCTGGCGGCCAGGCAAATCTTAACCGGCAGGTCGTGCTCAGCGGATTTGCGTGGCCGATGGAATCCGGTAGATTGGTCGAAGGCCCCCTGGCGGTGGTGATGATCCGGCCGCATTTGCGTAGGGGGAACTTCTCCCACACTCTTCAAGCGAAGGCGACCCAGCGATGATTCCTAGGCTGAAGGCGATACTGGTTGGTTTTCTCGCGGCGACGATGGTGATCTCGCCGCAGTTGGCGGTTCACGCCCAAGAGGCAGGGCAGTCAAACACAGGTCCTCAACTGCAGTACATTCCCCAAGACGCGGTTGGCATGGGATTTCTGCGAACCGAGCCTCTGCTCACTTCTGCGTTCGCGCAGAACTATCCGGTTGAAGTGGCGGAAGCGTTTGGGGCGAAGTATCTCGGCTTCAATCCGATGAAGATTTCGTCGATCACGTTTTACGCGGTGGCGCCTTCTCCGGCCGCTCCGGCCCCGCAGGTGGTCGCGGTCGTGAAGGTGTCGGAGAAGATCGACGCCGACGAAGGTTTTCTGGCGGGCATCGGTGAATTCGCCGAGGATTTGACCGACCGCGATCTGGTGAAGGAAGCGTTGCCGGATCTGCAGGGGAAGGCGTTTCGCGTGCCAAGTTTTCCGGTCGACGATTTCGCCGCCCATCTGGTCGATGATCAGACGTTTCTGATCGGAACGATGCTAGGGATCGCCGAGGCCCTCGATCGCGATTTGAAGAAGGAGCATAGCGATCCGGCGAAGCTACTGGCCGCAACGAGCGAAAACGCCGAAGTCGCACTGGTGCTGAACGTCGATCCGGTCCGCGATCCGATCGAAGGCTTTGTCAAATCGCAATCGATCCCGTTTCCGTTTGCCGTCTACAAGCAACTGCCGATCGCCACGAAGTCGATCTCATTGCGTGGTCAGCTGAGCGATAAGGCCGCCTTGACGCTGTCAATTGACGCCGTTGATAAGGAAGGCGTCGAGACGCTGGAGTACCTGGTTGGCTTTACCATGGGGATGGCGCAAGCGGCGCTGGTGGACGAAGCCAAAAGGCAGGCCGAGAGCGAAGATGAAATCGAAGCGGCGATGGGACGCTATCAATTGCGAATGGCGGAATCGCTGCTGAAAACGTTGGAGCCGAAGCGAGATGGAACCTCGCTGAAGATCACGCTAGAGCAGGCCGATGGCGGTTCGGCCGCAATGTCGGTCGCGGTGATCGGCGTGCTGATCGGCCTATTGCTTCCGGCGGTTCAACAGGCCCGAGCGGCGGCGCGGCGTGCGCAGTCGACCAACAACCTGAAACAAATCGCGCTCTCGATGCATGTGTTCCACGATACCTACAAGCATTTTCCTCCCCAGGCGATCACCGACAAAGATGGGAAGAAGCTGCTGTCATGGCGAGTCGCGCTGCTGCCCCTACTTGGCTACAACGAGCTCTACGAGAAGTTTCATCTCGACGAACCGTGGGATAGCGAGCACAACAGCCAGCTGATTGAGGAAATGCCGGACATCTTCATCAATCCGAACAGCACCGCGCCCCATGGTTCTACCAACTATGTGGTTCCGCTTGGCAAAGGGATGGCCTTTGAAGAGCCGGGACCCACGCCGGAAGGTCAAAAGTTTGCGAAAGGAACATCGTTATATTCGATGACCGATGGGACTTCCAACACGCTATTGTGCGTGGAAAACAACTACGACGCCGCGGTGATCTGGACGCAACCGGAGGACCTGGAAGTCGATCTGACCGATGTCTGGAAGGATCTGGGCAAGTCGCAAGTTGGCGGCTTCAACGCGGCCTTCGCCGATGGCAGCGTCCGACTGATCAGCGATCAGACGTCGGCCAAGCGGCTGCAACTGCTGTTGCAGCGGAATGACGGACAGATCATACCGCAAAATTAGGCGCCAAGCGTCGCAGCTTCAGCCAAACGAAAAAGCCCGGCGACTGAGAGCAGACGTCGGGCTTTGCTATTGGCAAAACGCAAAATTCGACTACGCGTATTCGCGTTCCTTGTTCTTGCCCGGCATCGGGACCGAGTAGCGGCCGTTGGCGTCGGGCATGATCGGGGCCGGACCATTCTCGGTCAGCTTGTCGACGTTCGGGGCGAACTCGTGCTCGCAGTTGAGCATTTGTTCGTAGGTGATTTCCTGACCGGTATGGGCCGCCATGCGTCCCATGCTGGTGACCAGGCTCGCTTCGACCCCGCGCGGAACTTCGTTGTACGGCTTGTTGTTGACGATCGCGTCAATGAAGTCGTTCCATTCGAGTTGGTACGGGTTTTCTTCGGGTTGCGGCCAGGCCCAAGTCACTTCGCGACGGTTCTGACGCTGTCCCTGGAAGGTGCGAACCTTGCCAGGGGTGTGACCCGAGGTGCTGACGATCGCCGAACCCTTGCTGCCGTGCACGACGCTCGACATGTCGTTGCGGCAACCCATCATCGTTCGGCCGTCGAAGAAGAGCTTCGAACCGTCGTCGTAGGTGTACTCGACGGCGTAGGCGTCGAAATTCTGATCGATAAAGTTCTCGCGGTAGTGACGTCCGCCCAACGCTTGTGCTTTGACCGGCCAAGCGTTCTTCATCCACGAGGTTTCGTCGATCTGGTGGATGTAGAAATCGCTAAAGCAACCGCCGCTGGCCCACAGGAAGCTGTGGAAGCGTTCGATCTGGAACATCACCTCCGGCTTGTCTTCCGGCTTGGGCGTCGAGAAGGCCGAGGCGACCGGACCATGCATGCGATAGGCCCGCATCGTCACGATATCGCCGATTTCGCCATCTTGGATCCGCTTGTGCAGTTCCTGGCGACCGCGGCAGTGACGGACCATCAGGCCAACCGCCGACTTCAGGTTCTTTTCATCCGCCTTTTCGGCCAGGGCCAGCATCCGCTTGGCGCTAGGACCGTCCGCGATGACCGGCTTCTCCATGAAGACGTTCAGGCCCTTTTCGATCGCGTAGGTGTAGTGAACCCAGCGGAAGGCGAGCGGCGTGGCGAGGATGACGACGTCGCCCGGGTTCAGCGCGTCCATGGCGTTCTTGTAGGCTTCGAAGCCGACGAACTGACGTTCCTTCGGCACGTCGACCTTGTCCTTGTTCGACTGGAACGAACGATCGAGCGATTGGTAGCTGCCGTCCAGGCGATGTTGGAAGACGTCGGCCATCGCAACCAGCTTGGTGCGGCCATCCGGCACGCGCAAGCAGTCGGCGGCGGCGCCCGAGCCGCGTCCGCCACAGCCAACCAGGGCGACTTGGATCGTGTTGATCTCTTTTTCTTCGGCGTGCACGGTGGGGACCGCGAAGGCGGCCAAGGCCGAAGCGGCGCCGGCCGTCTTGATAAAGTTGCGGCGATTCTCGGTCGAATCAGGTCGTTCGCTCATCATCATTCCTGCTGTTTGGAGGAGTGTTGGGGTGAGTGGGGAGTGGGGCTTAGTAAACGTCGCGAGCGCTGTTCCAGTAGAAGTACATTTCTTCGGGAGAAGGAATCTCTACCGGACGCACGATGCGAAAACCAAGTTGCGTCGCATTGGTGTGATACCAGACGCTCTTGGGCAGTTGCGGATCTTGAATCTTCCAGGAAGCGTCGGATCCGCGTCGCGCCGCCGACCGCAAGCGATCGGGGTCGTCATCCCAACCGCCGCCACGCGCGGTGCGTGCGTAGAGCGTGGTTGGTTTGACGTAAGGATTCTTGCCGAGTTCGGCCAGCTTTTTGAAGTAGTCGGGCACGTACTGATCGGCGGTCCATTCCATCACGTTGCCATGCATATCGTGCAGGCCCCAGGGATTAGGCTTCTTCAGACCGACCTTTTGGTACTTCTCGTTGGCGTTGTCATAGAACCAGGCGTATTGCTTCAGCAGTTCGGGATCGTCGCCGAACGAATAGGCGGTGTTGGTGCCCGCACGGCAGGCGTATTCCCACTCGGCCTCGGTCGGCAGACGATAGAAATGGCCCGTCTGGGCGCTGAGCCACTGGCAATACTTGTTGGCGGCGTGCTGCGTCATGCTGATCGCTGGATAGCCGCGTTGTCCCATGCCGAAGCTCATCTCGGTGTAGGGAGGCGTCGGCTGGCTGACCGCGTCAACCATCGTATGCTTGGCGCCGTCGTAGTCAATCCGCCCGCCATCTTTGCGGCGATCGACTTGGGTGATCATGAACGGTTCGTACTCATCCCAGGTCACTTCGTATTTGCCGATCCAGAAAGGATCGACCTCGACCTTGGTCTGCGGACCTTCGTCATCGTGACGTAGTTCTTCGCCGTCGGGGCTGCCCATCAGGAACTCGCCGCCGGGAACGGCGACCATGCGGTAGTCGACCTGGGTGGCGGGAATTTTGTTTTGATAGTCTTTCGGCTCGCCCGCTTCCTTTTCGGCTTGCTCGACGATCTTCTTGTGGATCTTCAGCACCAGCTCAAAGTCGTCGACCGAGACAAACAGGCCCGGCGGTTTTGGTTTGGCGACCAAGGTGCGGCTGGCGGGCCAATCGGCGCCTTCGGCGATCCAAGCGCGAAGCAATTCTGTCTGCGGTTTGGTGAGCGGGCCCCCGGTTCGCAGCGGCGGCATCAACATGTCGTCGGTCCGCTCAAGGATTGCCAGCGTGTAGATGCTGCTGCTATCGGGATCGCCGGGGACCAGACCTTCGCCCGAGCCGCTGTCCATCGTCAGCTCTTTGGTGGTCAGATTGAAATCCGCTTCCGGCTCATCGCCCGAGTGGCACGAGACGCAGTTCATCTCGAGAATGGGCGCGATCTCTTTTTCAAAATCAACTTTGGCGGCAACGGCGGTGACGCTCCAGCAGGCAATCGAGAGATAACTAAGCAACTGGGCGCTTACCTTGAGAGTGCGGATCAAGCGGTTGTTCCTCTAGTGTTTTTAGGTGGGCGGAGCGGTGGGTATTCTGTTCGCCGAGCAAGAGTCAATGTGGAGGGGCTGACTGGGCAATCAGTTAAGATTTTGGGCGAAGAAATCATCACCTGGGGGCTTTCATTCTAGATAGTTAGTCCACCAGTTGCTTGTCTTTTTGGCCACGAAATCGCGGCAACTTTCGGTTTTTCTCGAAATCCGCAAATGATTTTATCTCGGCATTCACAGCCTTTCGCATTCAACGCACCGGTTTAGCGGTGCGACTGTCACGATGGGTGGTCTCGATTCGCAAGAATGCAGGGCGTAGATCGAGTAAGTTTTGATCGTCGAGCGAATGCGAACCTGCCGCTAGCGCGACCTGGAAACGCATTAGGGCAGGGGATCGCCCTTAAGAGTTGTGCCCAGCGGGGCGACTGAAGCTGCGAATGGACCGGCGATCGCAGCGGGCTGCGCAAGGAACCTGTTCCTGGAAGCCTCGAAGAAACGGGCGCCGGCAGGATCCCAGCTTCGCCAAGCCTCCCACTCTTGCAGCGTTTCAGACTCTTGTCTGAGAGGCCTAGGAGGGCTGCGGGCGGCTTGCGGTCTGGGTAAGATGACGGCTTGAAAAAAGGAGATAATCGATGTTCCTGAATCACAGGTCGCTCCATAGAATACCCCCCTTTATGTCATCGACCTCGGTTGCCGATCCGAACGCCATTCTTAGGAAGAATTCGACGTGCTCAAAATTGAAACCAAGCAAGTCGAATCTCCGCAGTTCGAATCGTCGCCCCCTCCCGCTTCGGAGAGGCGTCAGCGGTTGGAAAAGCCGACCGGCGTTTACCCGATTCGCATTTGGTGGGAGTACGTCGGCGTCCTTACGGTAATCCATGTCACGGCGCTTTACGCTTTCTGGCCTTGGCTTTTTAGCTGGGTTGGGGTGGCTTCGATTGTGGTCGGGCATCATCTGTTCGGCATGTTCGGGATCACCGTCGGCTATCACCGCATGTTGACCCATCGCAGTTTTCAATGCCGGAAGTGGCTGGAACATACGTTCGCCGTGTTGGGCGTTTGCTGTTTGCAAGATACGCCTGCCCGCTGGGTCGCAACGCATCGGGTGCACCACCAGCATTCCGACCATCGCGAAGATCCGCATACGCCGCTGGTCAACTTCATGTGGGCCCAGTTTGGCTGGCTGACGCTGAAGGATCACAACTTCGGCAAGATGGCTCACTTGGACCGCTATGCCCGCGACATTGTTCGCGATCCGTTTTACCTTTGGCTAGAACGAGGGCAGAACGGGCTGTTCGTGTTTCTCGCTCACGCGGTGGTGATCTACTTGATTGGCGGCGCGATTGGTTGGTCGTATGGCGGCTGGCCGGAAGCTTGGCGGATGAGCTGGAGTTTGCTTGTGTGGGGCGTCGCCGTGCGGACGGTCGTGGTCTGGCACCTAACCTGGGCCGTCAACTCCATCACGCACATTTGGGGCTATCGGACGTTTGAGACGAATGACGACAGCCGCAACAATTGGCTGATCGGCTATTTCACGCATGGCGAAGGTTGGCACAACAATCACCATGCCTGGCCGACCGCAGCGGCGCATGGACAAAACTGGTGGGAGTTTGATCTCTCCTACCGCGTCATTTGGCTGCTGGAAATGGTCGGCCTGGCCTGGGACGTTTCGCGTCCGGATACCAAACGGAAGCAGAAGCAAAAAGATGAGCAGGCCGCCGCCTAGCTCTTCGATTTCTTCGCGTATGCGGCGACGTCTTTCGCCGCTTTGGTCCGCACGCCTGGCTTGTTCAAAAAGCCGAGGTCCTTCAGCCACGCCAGGTAACTGGCAGGCCAGGTTCCGAACGGAATCCCGTCTCGCTCTTTGATGCCGCCGCCATGGCGGCCGTTGCCGTAGATGTGCATCTCTAAATTGGGGGCGCTCGCCTTCAGCATCGCGGCAAAGTAGTCGGTCGCCCACAAGGCGTGGACGCGATCACCCGATCCAGCCGAAGCGATAAAGCTGGGGGGAACGTCGGCCGGGATCTTCGTCTCCGGCTTCGCCGTAAAAGGGGTTGGTCCCGGATAGATCACGCCAACAAAGTCAGGGCGAGCCGAGACGTCGGCCAGCGGATCGCCCGCGTCCCGATGATCCCGTTCGAACGCTTCGTACGCCACGGCGGTTGGCGCCGACAGTTCGGCCCCGGCCGAGAAGCCCATGATGCCGATCTTGTTGGGATCTAGTTTCCACTCGGCGGCGTGTGCTCGAACAATGCGAATCGCTTGAAAGATCTCGGGCGTATGGACTTCGGCAGGCACGGCCTGCCCTACACTAACTATTCGGCATGATAGCCGCGCCACATCCAGACCAGCGTATCGGCTAGCGTCGCTTCAAAGACGCGGCCGTCGCAATGACGGCTCGCTTTGCTGTAGACGAATCGATAGTCGTAGCCCTTCGCCTTCAAGGCCGCAGCGGTGCGCTGGTTGGCCATCACCCAGTTGTGATAGGTCTCTTCAGGATCGCGTGCACGATTGTCGTTTTCGGCGACGTGGGTAAAGATTCGCAGCGGCTTCTTCTCGCTGGTTTCGATCAGCTTTCTGCCCGAGTGATACTCCCACGCCCCCAGCGGGTACTCCGCTTCTTCCGCCGCGTCATCATCTTGTTGATCGACGAACGTGCCGGAATAGGTAATCAGACGGCGAAACAGATCAGGCCGAAACCAACCTGCCGTCAGCGCCGCAGCCCCGCCAGAGCTGCAGCCCATGATCGCTTTGCCCCACGGATTGTCAGTGAACGCCAGATTCGGATAAGCGGCTTTGATTTGCGGATCGGCCAGAACCGCCGGTAGCACTTCATCGTTGATAAACCGGGCGAACCGGTCCGACATGGTGTCGTACTCCAGGCCGCGTTGGCTCCCCTTGCTATCGTTACCGCCGTTTTCTACCGCGATCACGATGAACGGGGGCAAGCGTCGATCGGGATCGGTCGAAATCGTCAGGTTGTCGAGCGCATTGCGAACCAAGTTCAAACGGCTCGGCCCATCCAGGGTGACCAAGATCGGCGCCTTGGTTCCCTCTTTGTAGGCGGCGGGAATGTAGACCCAGATGCGGCGTTTTTCCCGGACCGGCTTTTTCGGATCGAGCGTCTTATCGTCTCCGCGAAAAATCTTGCTATCGGCGAGCGGCATCGAGAACTCAAACAGCTTCCCTTTCGGGTTGCCCTGGTCGGTCAAATCGGGGTCGATCTGGTAGTCGGGGCCGACGACGAAATCGCCGTTCCCGGCTGAGCCTGGATTCTCTTGATAGGGTTGCTCCGCCGTCACGGCGGAGCCCAGCAGCGACAAGAAGGCGAGCGAGAAGCAAGATAGGACAATGACGCGCAGCGAGCGTGTTTTGGGCATCGGGGACTCTGGCAAGCAGGTGCACGGGGAGGTTGGGGGACGCTCCATTCTAGCATGGCGAGACGCGGGACTCTGCGAACAAATAAAACTAAGGAATTGACCTAAGTGTTGGCGGTCGGTACTAATAGAGTAACGCAAGAAAGTGTCCAAACCCGCGATCGATCCAATCAGGAAGATGCCTGCGATGGTGAAGAAAACGGCGGCGATCGACAACATTTTTCGGGCCTTGGCCGATCCAACGCGTCGCCAAGTGCTAGAGCGGCTGGGGCGCGGCCCGGCTTCGGTCAGTGAGTTGGCCGAGCCATTTTCGATGGCGCTGCCCTCGTTCGTGCAGCACCTGGCGGTGCTAGAGGAATGCGCCCTGGTTCGCTCGAAGAAGCAGGGACGCGTGCGCACCTTTGAGCTTGTTCCGCAGACCCTGCAGACGGCCGAAGATTGGTTAGGGCGACAGCGGCAGCTTTGGCAGCGGCGGTTGGATCAGTTGGATGATTACTTACAAAGCCTGAAGGACAAGCAATCATGAGTCGTGCGTATACCTTGCAGCCCGATCCGCACCTGGACCTGGTTCTAGAGCGAGTCGTTGACGTTCCGCGCGAGCTAGTCTGGACGGCCTGGACGACGCCGGAGCATATTTGCCAATGGTTTTGCCCGCGTCCTTGGACGGTGAGCGATTGCGTGATCGACCTGCGCCCGGGAGGCGTTTTCAGCACGACAATGTGCTCGCCGGAAGGGGAGCAATTTCCGAATGTTGGTTGCTACCTCGAAGTGATCCCCGGCGAACGTCTGATCTGGACCGATATGTTGCTGCCGGGCTTTCGCCCTGCGGATCAAGGTTTCATGACGGGTATCCTGACGCTAGAGTCGACGCCCGAAGGAACCAAATACACCGCCACCGCGCTGCACCGCGACGTCGACGCACGGAAACAGCACGAAGAGATGGGATTCCACGCCGGTTGGAATGCGGCGCTCGATCAACTAGTTGAGCTGGTGAAAAGCTTCTAGACGCGACTCGCGACTAGTTCTTTCCAAGGATCTCTTGCAGCGCCGGAACATAGGCGTCGGCGTATCGCACCATGCCCAGGTCGCTCGGATGCGAGCCATCGGTCGCCGCTTCGCCGTCGTCTCCCAGCAGATCTTCGCCGGGCAGGTAGTAGAGGTTTTTGACCCCGGCGGCCTGCAGGTTTTCGTAGGCCAGTTTGAATGCGGCGCGGCTCGTTTCGTGCCGATCGCGGTGCGCTTTCTTGAAAGGCGAGGAGGTGTTGGATCGGTCCTCGACCAACAGAATGGGCGTATCCGGATGCGACTTGCGTAGCTGCATCACTAGCGGTTCGGTCTTCTCGGCGATCGTCTCATGGCCGACGTTCGGCAGGCAGTCGATCACGAAGACGGCCGGGTCCAGTTCGGTCAGAAATTCTCCCACTTCGGCTTCCAGACGGCCGTTGCCGGAAAAGCCAAGATTGATCACCGGGCAATTCATCCGTCGACCAACGATGCCGCTGATCGACATCCCGGGGCGCGAAGCACAGGCGCCATGCATGATCGACGTGCCGTAGAAGACGATCGGCTTTTCGTCACGCGGCGCGACGGCAGTGAATTTGCTTCCTTCCGGCACGCCGATTTCCAGCTGGTCGACGCCGTTGTAGAGTGGAAGGTACAGCGTGTAGAGTCGCGGCTCGCCGTTGGGACGAGGATCGATTCCGCTGACCAACTCTGCGTTGACCTGTTGCGCACCAGGCCGCGATACGGCCAGCCAACGATCGTGGCCCGCTTCGTCGCGAGCATACAAATCGACGCCGCTCACCCCGGTCGCAGGCATATGCGGCATGTCGAGTCGGTTGCTCATTAGTTTGTAACGAACGTGAATTGTCGTGGCGTCGGTCGTGAAACGGGTCAGCATTCCGGCCGAGTGGCGACTGAGGCTCCAGACGGCGCCGCGAACCTTCTCTTCGGCCCGACTTGGTAAACGATCGTAGTAGCGAACGACGTCGTCCCACCCTTTCCCTTCGACGCCCCAGTCTTGCACGTCATACCAGGCGACGCCATCTTCGACCTGCGGCTGGGGCGCTTCGGCCCAGGCGGATGAAGCGAATGCGGACAACGTGGCGAGAGTGACGAACAGAAACAGCTGGCGGCGTGTGGCAGGTTCAGGCATGGTAGTAGCTCTTGCGGTGTGTTGGGAGAAGCGGAAAGGAAGGCTGTTAGGTAGGATGGTCGCAGGGCTCTATTATGAACGATTCTCGCCCCGTTTCCAACTAAAGAATCGACCCGCGGCCAATTGGACCAAACGACTCGATGAACCTGACCGAAGAGGGAACCATTCTGCAAGTGCGGGCGCCGGGGATCAATTTTTACGTCTTGCGCGACGGTGAAACGCTTTATCTGATTGACGCCGGGTTCATCGGCGGACCGCGGTTGCTGCATCGGGCGCTGGCGCGGCGGCGTTGGAATCGATTCCCGGTTGGCGGCATCCTGATCACGCATGGACATCTCGACCACATTTTGAACGTGCAGCAAATTGCCAAGCGGTATGGAGCATGGATCGTCGCGCCGCGACTTGATGCCGAGCAATATCGCGGCAAGTCGAACTACCCTGGCAAGGCCCGCGTCGCCATGTGGCTGGAGAGAGTTGGGCGCCCGATCCTAGGGTTTCGTCCCTTTAGGCCAGACCGATTATTGGATGACGGCGATCAGATCAACGTTTGGCAAGGTCTCCAAGCGGTCCATTTGCCGGGGCATACCGCAGGGCATATGGGCTATTATTCGCCAGCGCGACGACTGCTGTTCAGCGGCGATCTCTTCGTCAGTTATGGATATCGGGCAAGTTTGCCGCCTGACATCTTCAATACCGCGCCGGAGCAGATTCCGGCGAGCGTCGATGCAGCCCTGGCGTTCGACTTGGAAGGGATTTTTCCCAATCATTGCGACGTTTCGCCGCCTGATGTCCATCTGCAGCGGTTGCGAAAGTTGGCGAACCGATTGGCGAACAAACCGGCGGTCGACTAGTTGTTCGGCTGAGGTTAGTCGCACGGCGTTGCCGGAAGTTCCACCGCGTACTTCTTCAGCAGCTTGGCGTACTGGCCGGTTTGGCAAAGTTCGTGAATGCGATCGTTGAACTCGGCGCACAGCGACTCGTTTGCAAACGCCACTTTGAAATTGGTGACGTCGGGAAAGATCTTAAAAACCTGCATGTCGGTAAGAGAGTGCCCCAGATCTTGGGAAAAGTGGTTGAAGATGTTCTCGTCGATTACGATGACCGCGTCGTCCGACTTCCAGAACTCTTCGACTTGCTGCCGTTGGTCGGCGATTTCTTGATAGTTGGCGCGGTTGGGTCCGCCGGGGCCGAACATCGCTTGAAACTTGTCGCCCAATTCTTGATCCGCTTTTTGCCAGGTCAGCATCGGATGGCCGCCGAGATCGGCGACTTTCTCAATTTTGGCGTCGGCTGTCTTTTTGGCGATCGCGACGTTGGAGAAGCCGATGAAGTCGATCGAGTCGAACTCGCCCCCGTTCGCTTCCCGCACCCCGACGGAAACATCCGCTTTATTGTTGGGAACCGCGGTTTCCAGTTCGCCGTAAGGCAACTGCACGAAGCTCAGTTCGTACTGAGACAGGGCGAGCTGCATTAGCTCAACTTCCAGGCCAGTGGTCGCCCCGTCCAGGACGTACGGCGGAATGTCGGGCGAAATGGCGACGACCAATTCTTTCCGCGCGTCAAATTCTGACGTTGATTGCGGAGAAGGTTGACAACCAACCGTCTGGAAAATGACGACCAGCAGCGGCAGGGCGACGAGGGACTTCATCGAAACGGACTCCGAACAAGCGGCGAGACGTGGGACGCCGCTATTGTACGTTGTTCTGAGCGGAGTTGCGCTTCTGCAGTTAGGCCAAGTGCGTCATCATCTGCTGGCGATGTTTCACGCTCAGGACGATGCCAATATGAATTGCCAGCGCCGTCGCGAGCCCAACGACGTGGGCCAGCATGCCGAGACCATTGCTCTCGCTCAAGATGATCCAGGTGAACCCGCCGATCGGCAGGAACAAGAAGATCGCGGTCCATAGTCCTGGGTTATAGCGGTGCAGGGCCAGCGTCATGGCGACATGGGCGATGCCGTTGAGCAGCATCGTATAAACGGCGATCAAACCCCAGCCAACGTCCAACAGGCCTGCCATCAGCAAAGAGACGAAGTAGACGATCCAGACGCAGCCGACGTTGATCCACATGGTGGCGCGCGGCGTCAGCGCCTCTTGACCACCGGCGACCGTTTCGTTGACGAAGCGGCGAAAACGATCCCCCAGGTGTTCTTCGAGCTGGTGAATCTGATAGACAATCAACTGCAGAAAGACCAGCACCAGGGCGAAGCTCCACACGCCAGCGACCAGCGGCAGCATGCCGATCAAAAACAGCATCGAGACGGCGCCGGCGAACGGCCAGTTGTCATCGAGCCACTGGAGCGGGGAAGGCGTTTTTTCCGGAATCGACATCGACTTCAAGCCTCTGCCAAAGAGTACAAGAACCTCGAGAAATTTTGGAAGTCTAGGTCGTCGCGGCAAACTGTCAAATCGCCACGATTGCACGCCCAACAAACGCCTAAGCCATTGCGAGCGGTACGATCGCCGCTCGACCGCTATAAGACATACCATTTCTCGATTTGCCGCTGCCAGTCGGCGACAAGGGATTTTGTTGTGCCGGTCCGTTCGATTAGACCGGTCGTGGGTTTCGTTCCTCGAATCCGCGTTGATGCCAGTATGGATAGGCGAGCGTGGTTTCGCTCGCTTTGTCGAGCAGCTCCACTTGCTCGGGCGTCAGGTTCCAATCGACCACGTCCAGGTTCTGCTTCAACTGTTCTTCGTTACGGGCGCCAACGATGATCGTCGCCACCGACGGACGCTGCAGCACCCAGTTGAGCGCAATCTGGGCGACCGACTTGCCCGTTTCCGCGGCGATCTGGTCAAGCGCGTCGACAACGTCGTAAACGTGCTTATCCGAGACCGGCGGTCCATTGTCGCGGGCCACTTTGCTTTTTAGGCGGGTCGTTTCCGGAAGTGGTTGGCCGCGACGAATCTTGCCAGTCAAGCGTCCCCAACCGAGCGGACTCCAGACGACGGCGCCCACGTTTTGATCGAGCGCTAGCGGCATCAGTTCCCATTCGTAGTCGCGGCCGACCAAAGAGTAATAGGCTTGGTGAGCGACGTACCGCGATAGGCCGTACTTTTCAGAAATCGCGAGCGATTTCATCAAATGCCAGCCAGAGAAGTTCGAGCAGCCGATGTAGCGGATCTTGCCCGCTTTGACCAAATCGTCGAGCGTCATCAAGGTTTCTTCGATCGGCGTCGTCGCGTCGAAGCCGTGCAGTTGGAACAGGTCGATGTAGTCGGTTCCCAAGCGACGGAGACTCGCTTCGACGGCTCGCGTCAGGTGAAACCGGGACGACCCAACGTCGTTCGGACCGTCACCAATGCGGAAGGTCGCTTTGGTGGAGATCAGCACTTGGTCGCGGCGCCCTTTGACCGCTTGGCCAAGAATCTCTTCGGCGACGCCTTGTGAGTAAACGTCGGCCGAGTCGAACATCGTCAGCCCGGCGTCCAGGCAGACGTCGACTAGACGGGTCGCTTCAGCGACGTCGGTGCTGCCCCACGCCTTAAACATCTCTCCGCCGCCGCCAAAAGTGCCGGTGCCAAGACTGAGGACGGGGACTTTGAAACCGGATCCGCCGAGTTGTCGATATTGCATGCTGAACTGCTTTCTCTGGGGTTGCGTGAAATGGACTACGAAGCCTGAGCCCTGCCGCACAGGCCTGCGACTCGCCCGCCGTCTCCTATTAACGCAATGCCGTCGAGCAAGGCAAGCCGGGGAAGCGTAAGAGAAAATGAGTGGGAAACCGAGTGAATCTTCAAGCCGCTCTTTAGGGGCCCCGGACACGTCACAAGGAGCTTGTTAGTTATAATCGAGGGCGTAGTATCTGAATTTCGCGAACAGAGACGTTTATGCTCGGCCCTGGCCAAACTCCTCATGATCAGCTTGCCGCGGGCGAAAAGTCGACCGCCGCGCCTTTGGGGCTGACCGACTATCTGCTGAAGATCTTGAACGCGCGGGTCTACGATGTGGCGATCGAGTCGCCGCTAGAAAAGGCGACCCGATTGTCGAAGCGGCTCGGCAATGCGGTTTACCTCAAGCGAGAGGACAATCAGCCGTCGTTCAGCTTCAAGCTGCGCGGCGCCTACAACAAAATGGCTCACCTGTCGCCAGAGCAACTGTCGCGCGGCGTCATTTGCGCTTCGGCCGGAAATCACGCCCAGGGGGTCGCGCTAAGCGCTCATCGGCTTGGGAGTCGCGCTTTAATCGTGATGCCGGTCACCACCCCCAAGTTGAAGATCGAAGCGGTCCGCGCCTTCCATGGAGAAGTGACGCTGCATGGCGAAAGCTATACCGACGCTTACAACCACGCCACCGAGATCGCCGCCGAGCAGGGACTGACCTTCGTGCATCCGTTTGACGATCCCGAAGTGATCGCCGGACAGGGGACGATTGCGCTGGAAGTTTTGCAGCAATTGCAGCAACCGATCCACGCCATTTTTTGTGCGATTGGGGGCGGTGGATTGATTTCGGGGGTCGCCGCCTACGTAAAGGCGGTTCAGCCCGAGATCAAGGTGATTGGCGTCCAGGTCGCCGACTCCAACGCGATGGTCCAATCGGTCGCCGCGGGACAGCGAGTGCAGTTGAGCGAAGTTGGACTATTCTCCGACGGCACCGCGGTAAAGCTGGTCGGGGAAGAGACGTTCCGGATTACGCAGGCGCTGGTCGATGAGTTTATCGTCGTCGACAACGATTCGGTATGCGCCGCGATCAAGGATGTGTTTGAGGATACTCGCAGCATCTTGGAGCCTGCGGGCGCACTCAGCGTCGCTGGTCTGAAGAAGTACGTGGCCCAGAAGGGCGCCGTCGACGAAAATCTGGTCGCGGTCACCTGCGGCGCCAACATGAACTTCGATCGACTGCGCTTCGTCGCCGAGCGGGCCGAATTGGGCGAACAGCGTGAAGCCCTGTTCGCCGTCACCATTCCCGAACAGCCAGGCAGCTTCAAGCGGCTGTGCGAGATCTTGGGAACCCGCGGCATTACCGAGTTCAACTACCGCATGGCCGATAACGCTCAGGCCCATGTCTTCGTCGGACTAACGACATCCAGCCGCCAAGATACCGAGGCGACGATCGACAAGCTGAACGAGCATGGTTTTGTCGCGGTTGATTTGACCAACGATGAGCTCTCGAAGATGCATGTCCGCTATATGGTCGGCGGACGGAGCCCGCACGTTACGAACGAGCGACTCTATCGCTTTGATTTTCCCGAACGCCCCGGCGCGCTGATGAAATTCCTATCGCACATGCCGCCCAGTTGGAACATCAGCCTGTTTCACTATCGCAGCCAAGGTGGCGACGTCGGGCGGATCCTGGCCGGGATTCAAGTTCCCGAGAGCGAGTTGCCAGGCGTCGATGAGTTTCTGAGCGGTTTGGCCTATCCCTGCGTCGACGAGACCGAGAACCCGGCGTATCGGTTGTTCTTGCAGTAGAGCGGTAACAGCCTAACCCAGTTGGTAGGTTGGGAGCCGCGAAGAGCTATGCTCTAGGCCTGGCGAGGTTGGAAAATGCCACGATGGCATTTTTCAACAGGCAGTTAGCGTCTGTCAGCCAGCTAAAACATTCGGATCAACAACCGGATGCCGACAAAGCAGAGGGCCAACGCCAGCATCTTGACGATCAGCGAGCCTTTCAGCTTGGTCGAGACGGCGGCGCCGATTGGGGCGCCCATCATCACGCCGACCGCCAGATACATGGTGGTCGAGAGCTCGCCTTGAAACTCGCCCATGCAGACATGCGTGATCGTTGCGGTCAACGCGATGAACGTCAGTACGAAGTGCGAGGTGGCGGTGGCGAAATGGGGCGGCATGTGCAGCGCACGAATCAGGAACGGCACATGAATGATGCCGCCGCCAATCCCCAGCAAGCTGGAGACCACGCCGATGTAGGCGCTGCCGAGCGAACCGATCAACATCCGCGGACCGCTGATTGGCTGGTTGTTGTCGTCGTCCAGCTTCGCCGAGCCGAGCGGATTAGAAAATAGCCACCCGCCGATCAGCACCAACAGCGTGCCAAAGATCGGATCGAACAACTGCCGCGGCATCGTGCGGACGAGCATCGTGCCGAGGATGGCGCCGGGAATGCCTGCGACGGTGAAGATGGTTCCGGCGCGATAGTCGATGCGGCCCATTCGCATGTAGGCGACGGTGCCGGAATAGGCGTTGAAGAAAACGACCGCCAGAGAGATCGCCGTGATTTTGGCGGGCGACTCATCCGGCATCATCATCAGCAAGATCGGCACCAGGACCGATCCGCCACCGGCGCCCACCAAGGTTCCGTAGGCGCCAACCAGAAACCCGATTGGTGCGTACCGGAGAAAATCTTGCATCTCAGGCGAGAGCATCAACGCGCCCCTTTAGATCTGAAAGTCGAACGGAGGTCCTGGCGGCCGCTCCGAGTCGCGGGCGTCGGTCTTGCTGGGGGGCGTTGGCGGCCAAAGCCACTCGAAAACGACGTGAGTACCCCATCCCCATGCAAGCGGAATAATCACGCTGGCGGCGATCAACAGGGGAGTGCTCAAACCGGTTTTCTCCGTGGCTCAAGGGGGCGACTCTCCGATTGTACGGATCTGGCCAGTGTCGCCAACCGCGGACGTATGGTTTGGGCGAAGGGGAAATTTCTCCCCGATTGCGGCTATTCGCGGCTCGTTTGTCGGTTCTGGCGAAGAGATCGCGGGATTCCGCGGGAGGGAAGCGATTTTTCCCCTATTCAAATCGAGCCAGAAGGTTACAATTCCACACTTGAACCAAGCCGGGAGATTGATTCCCGTCGGTTCAATAGAGTTGAGCACGCACCGGCGCTCGAAAGAGGCGTCGGTTGATCTACTTCAATCTTTTGGCCCGGCTTCTTCGGAATTGCCTGGCGTTCAAGATCTCAGACTGGCATTAATCGCTTCCTTTCATTCGGCCGCTCGCCTTTAGGCTTGCGAATCTGCAATGACAGGCCGAATGAACGCGACCAGCTCGCGGCCGATCTGCAAGTAGCGGATCTTTGCGTCTCTCGACAGGCGACTCATGCACGCGCCGATTCCTTACCGGGATCAAAATGCGTCTTGAAGGTCGCCAGACGCCGCTGGAGCGAACCCTTGTAAGGTCCTCGATGATCGCGGACTGCGCTCATGGCGGTCGGATTGCACTTAAACAGGTTAGGATTGAATTGAGTATTTCGAGTTTCCGTGAATTGCAGCTGAGCGAATCGATCCAAGAAGCGCTGGCCGCCGAAAACTACCACACCCCGACCCCGATCCAAGGTCAGGCGATTCCGCACCTGCTGGAAGGGAGCGACCTGATCGGTTGTGCCCAGACCGGTACCGGCAAGACCGCCGCGTTCGCGTTGCCGATCTTGAATCAGCTAGAGCAAGGTCGCCGTCGCGCTGACCCATGTGCGCCCCGGGTCTTGGTCTTGTCGCCGACCCGCGAACTGGCGACCCAGATCGCCGAGAGCTTCAAGACGTATGGTCGTAACATCAAGTTCCGGCTGACCACCATCTTTGGCGGCGTCGGCCAAAACCCGCAGGTCCGAGCTTTGAAACGCGGCGTGCACATCGCGATCGCCACGCCGGGCCGCCTGATCGACTTGATGGATCAAGGCTACGTCGATCTAAGCCAAACGACGACCTTCGTCCTGGACGAAGCCGATCGGATGCTCGACATGGGCTTTTTGCCCGCGCTGAAGACGATCATTTCGGAGCTGCCGGAAAAGCGTCAGACCGTTTTCTTCACCGCGACCATGCCGCCCAAGGTCGCCCAGTTGGCTGGCGGCCTGTTGCAAAACCCGATTCGCGTCGAGGTCGCTCCCGAGTCGACCACCGCCGAACGCGTTGAGCAACGCGTGCTGTACGTCAACCAAAACGATAAGCGGGCGTTGCTCGAACATTCGCTGCAAGGCGAAGGGGTCGGCCGTACGCTCGTCTTTACCAAAACCAAGCATGGCGCCGATCGATTGGCCAAAGACTTGAACGCCTCTGGGATTCGCAGCGATGCGATCCATGGCAACAAGACGCAGAATAAGCGTAATCGTGCACTGGAAAGCTTCCGTAAGGGGCGCACCCAGGTGTTGGTCGCCACGGACGTCGCCGCTCGCGGTATCGATGTCGATGGCGTCACCCACGTCGTTAACTACGATCTGCCGATCGATCCCGAAAGCTACGTCCACCGCATTGGCCGTACGGGCCGCGCTGGTCGCGAAGGGATCGCGTTGTCGTTCTGCGATCATGGCGAAATCGGCGCCTTGCGTGCCATTGAACGCCTGATTCGGATGTCGATCGTCGTGGACGCCGAACACCCGTTCCATTTTGAACCCCGTTCGCGTGGACCGCGCAGCGGCGGTGGCGGACCGCGTCGCAAGTATGGCAAGCCGTACGGACGTTCGGGCGGCGGCAACCGAAGCCAAAGCGGCGGCTCGGGCGGCAGCAAGTATGGCGGCGATCGCCAGAGCGGCGGCGAATCATCGGGCGAACGTCCGAAGTCGTACGGCCAGGGTGGTCGCGGCGGCTCGAAACGCCCAGGCGGAAAACGCCCCTTCGGCGGGAAGCCAAAACGCCGAACCGGCGGCGAACGCTAAGACGCACAGGCCGAAAGCAGGGTAACTTGCTTTCGGCTTTTTTAGTTCTTGATGAAGAAGTCTTCGAGAGTTGTGGGCTTGGCTCGACGATCTCGGTGACGACGGTTAGCCTGGGCTGTGACGGTAGACGCTTCGCATTTTGGGGCCCTGCCAGTCGCGTCCACGGAAAACCTTAATGAGTCAAGACAGCATGATTCGAGCGGCGACAGTAGCAGGTTGGGTTTGGCTGGGAATGTTCGGCGTCGCGCTTGCGCAGCAAACCGCGTCTTGGCAGTTGCGAGATCACTTGCCGATCGAGCAGTTCACGCTGCAGGCCCATCGGGGCGCCGGCGAACTGTCGGAAGAAAATACGCTGGAAGCGTTTGAACTTGGCTGGAGCCTGAATTGCATCCCAGAAGCGGATGTGCGGACGACCAAAGATGGCGTCATCGTAGCGTTCCACGACGCCAACTTTGCCCGGGTGGCAAAAGACGTCACGCCGGAACTGGCCAAGCAGGGCGTGAAAGACCTGACGCTGGACCAACTGCGTCAGTTGGATGTCGGATCGTGGAAGGGGAGCGATTTTGAGAATCGCCAAACGCCGACGTTGGCCGAGGTTTTCGCCTTGATGCGGAAAGATCGTTCGCGGCGACTCTATCTCGACTGGAAAGACGCCGACCTGCCGCAGTTGGCCGCGCTGGTCAAGAAGGAGGATGTTGAAAGTCAGGTGATCTTTGCGTCGACCCTTTATCCGAAACTGCAGGAGTGGATGCGGCTCTCGCCACATTCGCAAACGCTACTTTGGATGCGCGGCGATGACGCCAAATTGGAGAAGCGGTTTGACGAGCTTCGCGCAACCGACTTTGCCGACGTGACCCAACTGCAGATCCATGTGCACCTGACCAAGCCAGCCGACCAGGTGAAGCGAACCGATATCAATCCGTTTAAAGAGACCGATGCGTTTCTGATCGCTCGCGGCGAAGAGTTGCGCAAACGCGGGATCTTGTATCAGACGCTTCCTTATGGCGGAGCGAGCGAGGTGATCTATTTGAAGCTGCTTGATCTCGGCTTCATGTCGTTCGCGACCGATCATCCGCACATCACGTGGAACGCCGTTAACGAGCACTACGCCGAGTAGTCAGATGTAGGGCAGGCCGTGCTTGCCGATGGAGACCGGTTTGATCTTGGCAGGCACGGCCTGCCCTACTTGGCGAACGCGGCGGCGCCCAAGCGTTTGATGTAATTCGTCACATCAACCGGCCAGGTTGCCGACATCTCCTCGAACCGGGCAAGGTCCCCCGCGAACAACGCCCGGTTCGCTTCTTCAAATCCAACCAGGTCGCCCGCCATATCGGCCATGAAATGATAGGCGGCTTCTTGCGAGCGACGCACCCGATCGGCAGGTCCGCTGACGCGTTTCGCTTCTTCGACTAATCGCCGCAACGCCGCCGACGCGCCGCCTGGCTGTGTGTCGAGCCACTGCCAATGGCGGGGGAGCAACTTCACTTCCCGGACTACCGCTTTTCGTTGCGGGCGCTTGGCGGCGTGAATCGCGTCGTCTTGAGCCCAGCGGTCGGCCGAGTCCAGTCGATCCAGAATCTCTTCGAGGCTGCCATAGAAATCGAAGTCGACCAACGTTCCTGTAGCGTCCTCGTAAACCAGGACCTCTAAATCGTTGTCCGCCTGCATCGCCTGCCAGACGGCCGGGGCGACTGTCGCCAGTTCTCCCGATCCGATTTGGCGAGTGCCAGCAAAGGCGGTGCATTGCGTTGGCGCTGTGGTCGCCATTGTCGTCTCCCCTAAGTGTTGCCGTCTCGGAAGTTTATCGAGATAGGGAGCGACGGCAAGTCGGGGTTACGGTGGGAGAGTTCGTGTTGGCTTAGCAGTCCGTTGATTTTCTCGACGGACTGCGTGATCGCATGGATGCGATCCCAAAATAGCGACGTAAGTCGTTATATTGCGAGCCGCGAAGAGCTACGCTCTGAGCCTGGCGAGGTTGGAAAATGCCACGATGGCATTTTTCAACAGGCAGTTAGAATTCGACCTGGTATTTCTGCGTCATGTGACGACGGATATCGGCGGTCGCAGCGTCGAGTTGTTGTATCACGGAATTGGCGGAGCTGGCGCCACGAATCTGTTCCTGCGAGCGGACGATCGCTCGTTGACGGCCTGTCTCGTTCGGGTTGTTTTCGTAGGACCAACCATACCAGCCATACGACTGAACGTTGACCTGATTGGGAACTTGCTGTTGACGAAGTCGCGATGCGGCGGCGGCGTCGGTGACGTTAACCTGACCGGTACGCAGCGCCGTCGAAACTAGTCGTCCATAGTCAAGCATGTCGGCGTCGACATGCAGCATTGGCAAGCGATCAATCTTGCGAGCGTACTTACCGAACCAAACGCTGATCTGGCCCAACGTCTGCCGTCCCTTTTTGTCGTTTCGCAAATCTTCCAGCAGCGATTCAACCGAATGGAAGTAGCTTTGCGTCGCCGCGATAACGACTTGACGTTCAGCTTCTTCATCTCCCATTTGCTCTTCGTCGGCATGGGCGGCGTAGAGTCCGGGAGGCATATCTAGCAAGCTTAGAATTCGCCGCAGCCCACTATGCGACAACGGACCGGTTAATTGAATGCGTTTGCCCTGCAGCGAAACGTCCCATTGATCAAGGTCTTCCAGAACCAGACCGTTATTGCTCAGCGATTTGAGAATTAGCGGTTTGGCGGCGTCTCCCAGGGCCGTGACGTCTTGCTCAAAGTCAACTTTGACGGCGCCGGTCATCGTTCGGTCGACCGTTACGCCCAGCGTCATGCCGCGGATCGAGGCGATCGCACGGCTCAAAGAATCGAGATCGCCGTTAAGCTTCTCCGCGACTGCCGAACTGGCCAAGCGCGATTTGACGACCGATGGCGCGATGGCGCCTCTCAGGTCGATCGCCAAAATGATCGGTGAACTAGTTTCCGCATACGATTGAGCCTCTTTCAGGTATGGGGAAAGGCCGCCGAGAGCATTGGCGTCATAGCGGGCGAGCCAACGATCGACATCTTGGCGATTCGCAGGCATCCCCATCGCAACAAACCGCTTACCAAACTGAACGACGTAGACGTCGCCAGGCAGTACGGCGACGTCTCGTTCGGCCAAGCGGTCGAGCGTGCCGTTGAAGTTGACCGCCAATTTCGGAAGCGAAGGTTCGTGCGACGTTTCCAGCAAGCCAATTTGCCACTCAGGAGTCATCCCCTGGATCTGCATTTTTGCGCCGCCCAAGAAATGAGTGGCCGAGGGGGGGACGATTTCGAGTCCCGCGTCGAATAGTTTCTCACGCTGCTCGGCCCACTTCTCCTGCTTGGCTAAGGGCGTATCTTGCAGCTTGGCGAAGTCGATCATTAGCACCGTATTGGCGCCGTCTGGCAATTTGCGAACCAGGTCTTGGAATTGACCGTGCGATGTTTGCGTCAACAAAACGAGGACGAAGAGACAAAAGGTCGAGATGAATTGACGCGAAAACATCAGGCGGATTCCTCTTTAGCGTTGCTGTTGGCTCGACAAGGGTTTCCCTCCAACGAGGGTTGGCTGGGCCAGTCGAAGCTTTAAGTAGAAACTGTCATTTTGAAGGTTTAATGAAGAATTTCCCGCCGATCCACGAAACTTTCGCTGTCTACTGGAGTTCGGTTAGGAGAGTTGGCAATGATTGAACGTCTAACAAACGGGAGCGGCTACAATGATGGGCAAAGTGATGAGTGTGGCATCGCTGGTCTTCGCGATTATGGTTTCGACATCGGTATGGGCGCAGCCGCCGAGACAAGTCGCTGCTGGAAAGGACATGAAAAAGGATTTAATCTACGCCACAATTGGGGATCGCCCGCTGAAACTCGATCTCTACCTGCCCCAGGAGGCGAAGAAGCCGTTGCCGCTGGTGATTTGGGTGCACGGCGGCGGCTGGATGAGCGGAACCAAGGATGGCTGTCCAGCGCGGCGACTGATCGCGGATGGCTTCGCGGTGGCCAGCATCGAATATCGCCTGAGCGGCGAAGCGATTTTCCCCGCCCAGATCGAAGACTGCAAAGCGGCGGTTCGGTGGTTGCGAGCCAATGCCGACAAGTATGGACTCGATCCCAATAAGTTCGGCGTTTGGGGCAGTTCGGCCGGTGGACATCTGGTCGCGCTGTTGGGAACGACCAGCGATACCGAACATTTCGATGTGGGGGATCATCTCGACGTTTCGAGCCGCGTGCAGGCGGTTTGCGATTACTACGGCCCGACTGACATGCTGAAGATGGACGAAGGAAAACCGGCCACGGCGCGGCGACGTCATGACGGGCCCGATTCGCCTGAATCGAAGCTGATTGGCGGTCCGATTCTGGAGAACAAGGACAAGGTCGCTAGGGCGAATCCCATTACCTACATCAGTCCGAAGACCCCTCCCTTTTTGATCGTGCATGGTGACGCCGACCCGACGGTCGCCCATCTTCAAAGCGTGCTGCTGTACGACGCTTTGAAGAAGGAGAACTTGCCGGTCCATTTTCATACCATCGAAGGGGCTGGCCACGGGAAGGGATTTGGCGGCGCCGACGTGACCGAAATGGTCGACCAGTTTTTCGCCGCGACGCTCAAAAGCGAAGCGCCGATTGAGAACAAGCAAATGACGTCGAAGAGCAAAGCGAGCGAGCCGCGCGGCGCCGCTCGTTCTGCTCAGGGACGCCGACCGCAGATGAGCTACGAGCAAGTCATGGCCCGGGCTGACCGGAACAAGGATGGCAAAGTCACGAAGGAAGAGTTCGATGGCCCTCCCCGCTTGTTTCCGGTCTTGGACCGTAATGAGGATGGTGAATTAACGCGTGATGACTTCCGCTAATGTCCGGTTGGGGCGAGTTTTTCAACAATTTTGACGACTCGCGAAACTTTCTACTGTTTAATTAGTTGAATTGGATGTTGCCGGGCGACGCCGAAACGCCAGGCTCGCACCCACTTTTCCAAGGACTTTGCTGACTATGAATAACTCAACATCATTTTCGCGCCGTCGCTGGATGGCAGGGGCCTTCGGCATCGCTTGTTTTTCGAACCGTGGGCTGTTGGCCGACTATCTATATCCTTCGCCGTCGCTGACCGAGGGGCCGTTCTATCCCAACAAGATGCCGCTCGATCAAGACAACGACCTGATCCTGATCAACGACAGCATCACGCCTGCGGTGGGCGAGATCACGCATCTGACGGGTCGCGTGCTGTCGACCAGCGGCGAGCCGATCCGCAACGCGACGGTCGAAATCTGGCAGTGCGACGCCAACGCCGTCTACTTGCACACCCGCGACAGCGCCGGAAAGCAGGATCAACAAGACAAAAACTTCCAAGGCTTTGGGCGGTTTGAAACCGCATCGACCGGCGAGTATCGCTTCCGCACGATCAAACCGGTTCCGTATCCGGGACGTCCGGCGGGCCATATTCACGCCAAGGTCAAAGTGGGCGGCCGCGAAGTTTTGACGACGCAGATCTTTGTCCGCGGCGCCGTAGGCAATGCTCGCGATGGCGTCTACCGCAGCGCAGGCGACCTGATTGATCGCGAGTTGGTGACGACCGACTTCACGCCGATTGCCGATTCCAAGATTGGCGAATTGGCGGCTACTTTCGATTTTGTGATTGGCCGTACGCCGGATGATCGCGACTTCCCCGCTAACCGTCGCGGCGATCGCTAACAGTCCGCTGATTTTCTCAACGGGCTGCTGGATCGCAGGGATGCGATCCCAAAATAGCGACGTAAGTCGTTATTTTGCGAGCCGCGAAGAGCTATGCTCTGAGCCTGGCGAGGTTGGAAAATGCCACGAGGGCGTTTTTCAACAGGCAGCTAAGACAGACTTTTCTTTTCTTCTGGAGTTTGGAACATGAGATGGCATAACGTGGCGCCGCTGGCCGTGGCTGTGGCGATTGGCTTGACGACAACTTCTTTGTGGGCGCAAGGTCCTGGTGGCCGAGGTGGTTTTGGCGGTCCCGGCGGCAATCAACGTGGCGCCAGTTCGCCCGAAGAATTGATCGCTCGGATGATGAAGCTGGATGCCGATCAGGACGGCAAGCTGACCAAGGAAGAAGTGACCGATCGCCGCCTGTTGCATTTGTTTGTCGCGGCTGACGCCGATAAGGACGACGTCCTCACCACGGAAGAGATGCAAACCTTTTTTGCCAGCCAGGCGAATGCGAACGGCGGCCAGCGCGGCCAAGGCGGCGGACCGGGTGGCCAAGGGATGGGACCTGGCGGTCCCGGAGGTCCTGGAATGGGGCCCGGCGGCATGATGGGACCGCCGCGGATTGGCGAAGTGATGCCTGACTTTGTGCAGCAGATGCTGAATCTGACCCCGCAGCAACGGGCGGCCGTCGCCTCGCTGCAGCAGAAGGTCAATGCAGAGCTTGCCGCCATCCTGACGGACGAACAGGAAGCCCAAATTGCCCAGATGATGCAGGGTGGACCTGGTGGACAACGCGGTCAGCGTGGCGGACGCGGCCAGCGCTAATACGAGGGAACGGGGACGAGCCTAAACGCTCGTCCCCTTTCTATGCGCCCTCGACTTCTTCGGTGGGCGCTTGCCAGGGATCATACGATCCGACAGTCCAGAGGCGTCCTTTCAGATCGCGGCAGGTGAATCCGCGTCCGCCGTAATCTTCGTCCCGGATACCAATCATATAACTGGGCGCCGGCCTCTTTCGCCTTGGCGTAGATCGCGACGACGTCGCTCGAAACCAGGTAGATGCTTTGCGTTTCGCAGCCGCCGATTTCGTCAGGCTGTTTGATCAGCTTGCCCCAGTCCGACTCGTTCTCGGCCAAGCCGAGCATGATCATGCCGCCGCCAGGGAACGTCAATTGTGCGTGGGCGATCACGTTGCCTTCGCCCCGATAAACGGCGTGTCGGCGGAAGCCAAACGCGTCGCAGAGCCAGTCGATGGCGGCGGCCGCGTCGCGGTAGCGCAAGCAGGAGATCACCATCGATCCCTGGTGAACGGCAGTAGATGACATTAGGATGCTCCTGGAAAACGAAATTAGACCGACGCAGCCGGTGATTTACCGCACGCGTCGCGCGAATCCAAGGAATTTGAGAGGGACCGGATGGTTGATCGTCGATACGAGGGAGTCCGTTTTGCGGTCGATCGCGTCGTGCATGACGGCCGCCAGCGCGACATCGTGCGGCATCCTGGCGCCGCAGTGATCTTGCCGATCGTGAGGGACGATCAGATCTGCTTGATTCGCAACTACCGGGTGTCGGTCGAAGAAGCGTTGATCGAACTGCCGGCCGGGACGCTTGAGCCCAACGAGCCGCCTGAGGTGACCGCAGCGCGGGAACTGACGGAGGAAACGGGCTACGCCGCCGACTCGGTCGAATTGTTGATGCAGTTTTATCCGTCGCCCGGGATCATGGACGAGCGAATGTTCGTCTACATCGCGACCTGGCTGACGGCAGGAGCGCCTGCGCGAGAAGCGGGAGAAGAGATCGAGAATCTAGTGGTCTCGCGCGGCGAAGCGCTGGCGATGATCGGCGACGGCCGTATCAAGGATGGCAAAACGATCGCAGCGCTCCTCTACTACGAACGCTTTCGAGCGAATTCTTAACAGGTGAAAAGAAAAGAGCCCTGCGACGGGGATCGCAGAGCCCTTGACGGCCGACGGGGTGGTGATGCGGGGCCGTAAATTGTTAGTCGAGATCGATGACCTGGCCGTCGTTGCGAGCGGCCAGGTTGCCCAGCGTGGTCAGGTCAATCGTGACCGGGATGTTGTGGACGCTGCCGTCGGCGAACACGAATTGGCAAATTCCGGGGTGGTAACTGCCGAAGATCGCGCCGCTGTTGTCGCGGATCGAGCGGGCCAGACCATAGCCGGAACCTGCCTTGCGGGTTGAGTTGCCATGGTCGCCGTTGTAGGCGCCGCCATCGCCGGCGGTCGTTTTGCCGAAGTTGTCTTGATCGACGTGCTTTTCGCCCACCAGGAAGGTATTGCTCAAGCCATCGGTAATATCGCGGAAGGCGAGGCCCTTCTGGTTTCCTTGAGAAGTTGGCTCGCCCTGGAGACGATAGAAAATGCCGTTGAAGTTGGAGCTGGTCCAATAGTCGGCGCCGTTGGTTCCTGCATTGCCGGCGTAGTCAGCCAGTGCACCGTTGACGACCACGCTGGTATCGCCATCCCTTTCGTCGCCAACGCTCAGCAGGGTCTTTCCATCTCGTCGCGAGGGGCAGAAATAAGCTTCGACGGATGTCTCGCGGGCCAGTTGGTTGTCAGCGTGGTAGTAGGTCTTGGTCAGGTCCCACTGTTCGTACAGATTGGTCTGTTCAATCTGCGGCAGAATGTCGACCAGCCAAGTCTGATAAACGTCTTTCCGGCTGTTTGGCAGTTGCCCGTACGTATCGTGCTGGTTGTGCATCGCCAGGCCGATCTGCTTCAAATTGTTTGAGCAGCTCATGCGACGGGCCGCTTCGCGAGCTTGCTGGACCGCGGGGAGCAATAGCGCGATCAAAACGCCGATGATCGCAATGACGACCAGCAGTTCGACCAGAGTAAACCCGCGGGGAGATCGGGCATAACGGGGGGACTTGGACATGGAGGAGACACCAAAGGATAGCGAGATATTGAACGATGGATGGTTGCGCGGATTTCGCGCAGTAACCTTAAAGTATCAAAAACAATAAAATATTCAAATGTATTATGTCTCTTTGCAGGAAGATTTCGTTTGTAGTTGGGCCGTAACGGCGCTCTGGCTTCCCTGCTCATTTTCGGGGGTAAATCTGCGCAAAGGAGCTCGTTTCAGGCTATTCCATCAAATAGCCTGGGTTGCGGGGTGGAGCATGCCCCAAAGGGTTTGGTCTCTTCGAAAAAGAAACGCCGAGCGACGCAGCAGCCGCCCGGCGAAATTGCTTCGAAATTGGCAAGCGACGTTACTGGTCGAGACTGACCACTTCGCCGTCAGCACGGGCCGCCAGCCAGCCGAGCGTCGCCGCATTGACCGTGACTGGAATCGCTTTCACGCTTCCGTCACACAGTACGAACTGGCAAACTCCGGGGTGGTGGCTGCCGAAGATGTTGATCGAGTTGTCGAAGATGATGCGGGCAAGCGTCTTGCCTGGGCCGGCAAATCGCATCGAGTTGAAACCGTCGCCGTTGTAGGCGCCGCCGTCGGCATAGGTCGAGCCCCCGACTCCCCACTGATCGACATCGACATGTTTTTCGCCGACCAGCAACGTGTTGCATGGCCCGTCGGTGATGTCGCGAAAGGCGATTCCCTTGGGGGCGCCATGGCCGCTGTTTCCGTAGAATCGGAAAACGCCCGTGAAATTGGCGTCGTCGGCTTAGTCATTGCTTCCGGTCCTGCAATTGGCGGCATAGTCGCCGACCATGCCGATGACCGGGTTGTTGCCGCCGTTTTGCAGCGTCTCTTCACAGCTGAGCATCGGACCGCGCCGTGAGGGGCAACAAAATACCATCGACCGGCGTCTCGCGGGCCTGTTCAACGGCGGGCAACCGCAGCGCAATCAGGACGCCGATGATGGCAATCACCACGAGAAGTTCAACAAGCGTGAACCCGCGGCGCGAAGATGGATAACTGGTCAAGAGATTCGCCCTTCATGTGTCAGAAAAGGAAATGGAAAATCCATCTGCATTGGCAACATGCGGCGCCGGCGTCGATCGCGGCGAGGGACGACGCGGGCGTGATGAATTCAAATTTCGAGCGGCATGAAGGGGAGTCAGAAGCCTTTGAGCGGGTGGGGCAAATGGCCAAGGCGGGATCGCCTGCCGGGTGGTGTAATCGCGGAATTTACAAAATTTTCAGAGTATTCCTGTTTGCCTGCAAATCTACTAGACTAGATCTGAATCGAAAGCGTTATTTTGCATAATCACGGGGTAATTTATGGGATGCTGGCGATCACTCCTCCTTGTCGGTGGAATTTCTCTGGTTGCTGTGGCGGCCGGCTGTAGCAACGGCACTTACCCGGTGCATGGAACCATCGTCTTTTCCGACGGTACGCCTGCCAAGGAATTGGCGGGAGGAGCGGTCGAACTTGACTCGCTCGAACAGCCGATCAGCGCTCGCGGATCGATCGACGCCGAGGGGAAGTTTGTGATCTCCACCTACGAAGCCGAAGATGGCGCCGTGCCGGGCAAGCATCGGGTCTTGATCGTGTCGCGGCAGTCAACCGGCGACGAAGTGGTCGGCAAGGTGATCGAGTCGAAGTATCAGCGCTTCGAGACGTCGGGCCTGGAGCTAGAAGTGACGCCAGGCACGAACACGCCGACTTTTACGGTCGAACGCGCCAAGTCGCGACGTTAGCTGCCTGTTGAAAAATGCCATCGTGGCATTTTTCAACCTCCCCAGGCTCAGAGCGTAGCTCTTCGCGGCTCGCAAAATAACGACTTACGTCGCTATTTGGGGATCGCATCCCTGCGATCACGCAGTCCGCCGAGAAAATCAACGGACTGTTAGGCGAATCAACCCGGCGGCGATTAGTAGTCGTACCAAATCGCGAAGCCAACTTGTTGTTCCCAATATTCGTAGAACGAAAGTTGGCTGCTGTTGCCGTTGTAGTAGTTCAGGCCGATCCGTAGCAGGTGACCCGAGTCGTCGCCGACCCAGGCCCATCCGGTTTGCACCGTCAGGCTACCGCCCCAGTTGACTTCTTGCCGCAGGTGTCCGTCGACAGCGAAGAATGGTTCGCCTCGGATGCCGGTCGCTCGCGTCGGCGCCCACTCAAAACCAAAGTCCAATTCCCATGGCTGCGAGACGGTCGTGTAAAACGCCCACCCCAACTGGCCGTAGATGCGGACTCGGTCGGAGAAGTAGATCGAGTGCCCCAGGATCAGCACATCGCGCGAGTAGTTCAGCCGGTTGTAGCCCGGGTTCTTAATCAGGAACTCATCACCCAGGTGCGAACTGACGTGGTAGTAGCCGAAACGGGTGCGATGATTCGGGCGTTCGCGATAGCTCCAGGTCAGCTGCGTGCCTGCCCGGAAGTCGGCGCTGCGAACGTCAACATCTTCCGGAATATCGAGCCGCACCTTGGCCGAACCTTCGACATCCCACTGGATGCCTTGCGGCAGGAACGGGTCGTGGTTGCCATAGCGGAAAACGCCAAAACGACCACCTAGGTTGCCGTCTAGAACGGTCGAACCGCGATAGCCGGTCAGGTCGCCGATTTTTACCGACAGACGCGACTCCTGAACGTTTGCCAGATGAGCTTTGTAGATGTGACCGGTCGGCAATAGTTGAAAGTCGTACTGGTCGGTGCAGGGACCGCAGAACGGATCTTGGGCTAGTTCGTATTCCGACACTTCGATCGGGTGATCCGGAAACGGCAATTCGGTTTGCTGTTCGACCGCTTCGATATGCGAAATGCCCGAAATCCCAAAGGTCGGCCGCGGCCCGGTATAATCGTCCCCTGGCATCAGGGTATCGAGATCGCGTTGATGGGTTTCTCGATATTGGGCGTGAGCGGTTTCCACGGTAAACAGCAGACATAACGTTATCCCTACGGCGATGGTCGTCGCGTAGCGGATCGTCAGTTTGTCGCTTTTATCGGAAGTCATCGTCCTGGTCCTGCGTTGCTTCCTAAACTTCGCCGCAGTTGGTTGGGCCGCTCGCCTTACTTGGCGAAACATGAGGGGGCGTAGTTTAGTGATTGGGTGTAACCGGCTCTAGAGCACTTTTCGTCTCAAAGGTGAACCGGTTCACAAAATCTTGAAATAATTCCGCTAGCGAAACGTTGATAGAGTCATGGTATTGTTGGAATTCAGCATGTCCCCACTGAACAAAGGGGACAGCGTCAGCCAATACGTTGCCCGGAGCATCGATATTATCGACAGAAGTGGACTCGATTATCGACTCCATGCTATGGGAACGATCATTGAAGGCGAGATTGATGAGGTGCTAGCGGTGCTAAAAGCCTGTTTAGAGGCGATGGCGGCCGATTGCGATCGCATCACGTGCTCCGCAAAATTAGATTATCGCGCTGGATATTCGGGACGCTTGCAGACGAAAGTCGACTCGGTCGAGCAGAAACTGGGACGCCGTGTGAAGACGTTGGGTTCAGCTAGCAGCGAGCAAGATTCGTAATGTCGATCGATGCGATCGTCCTCGGCGGAGGAATTGTCGGACTTGCGACCGCTTATGAGCTGCTCCAGCGCGACCCGAATCGACGCGTCGTGGTCTGCGAAAAAGAAGCGGCTGTCGCAACGCACCAAACGGGACGCAACTCCGGCGTGCTGCATTCGGGCATCTACTACAAGCCGGGATCGCTCAAGGCGACCAACTGCCGCGCCGGCAAAGCGCTGATGGAGCAATTCTGTCGCGAGCATGCGATTCCCTACGACATCTGCGGCAAGGTGGTCGTGGCGATCGACTCTTCGGAACTTCCGCAGTTGGAAGGCATCTATCAGCGCGGTCAGGCAAACGGCGTCCGCTGCGAGCGAATCGGTCGCGAGCGTTTGCTGGAACTGGAGCCGCACTGCGCCGGGGTCGAAGCGATCCATGTGCCGGAGACGGGGATCGTCGACTATCGCCAGGTAAGCACGAAACTTGCCGATCTGATTCGTGAGCGCGGAGGAGAAATCTGGCTCGGCGCCAAGGTCGAAAAAATCTTCGAGCGCGAGAGTGAGATTTCGATTGAGACGACCGCTGGATCGGTTAGCGGAACGATTGCGATCAACTGTTGCGGGCTCTACTGCGACCGAGTTGCTCGCCTGACTGGAGCAAAGCCGGCGGCGAAGATCGTTCCCTTTCGCGGTGAGTACTTTGAGTTACGCCCCTCGGCGGAGCATCTCTGCAAGAACCTGATCTACCCAGTTCCCGACCTCAATTTTCCCTTTCTCGGCGTCCACTTTACCCGCATGATCGAAGGAGGCGTCGATTGCGGTCCCAATGCGGTCATGGCGCTGGCCCGCGAAGGGTATGGCAAGTTGGATATCAACTTGGCCGACCTGTGGGAATCGGTCAGTTACCGCGGTTTTCGCAAGCTGGTCGCCCGCCATTGGAAAGCGGGGTTGCAGGAGTTTTACCGCTCCTGTTCCAAGAAGGCGTTCGTACGATCGCTGCAGCGGCTGATTCCCGAGATCACCGCCGCTGACATTTTTGCGGCGCCGGCCGGTATCCGAGCCCAGGCGATCGCCGAGAGCGGCGACTTGGTCGACGATTTCCTGATCCAGCGGGAAGGGCGGATGATCAACGTTCTCAACGCACCCAGTCCCGCGGCGACTTCTTCGCTACAGATCGCCAAAACGATTGTCGACTCGCTCTAGATCTCGTGCTCTTGGCCCTCCTCTTTGTAGACGACTTTGTAGATGTCGCGGCGACGATCGTTCCAGTTTTGCACGTTGCCGATTTCGCGGTGGCGTCTTAGCTGTTCGACGTCGACGTCGTGAATGATCATCGTTTCGATGTTCGGATTGCATTCGGCCGCGATCGCGTCGCGGGCAAACTCGGCGTCGGCCGGCGTAAAGATCGCCGATTGAGCGTAGTGCAGGTCCGAGTTCTCTACAAACGGCAAGTTGCCGGTGCAGCCCGAGACGGCGACGTACACGTGGTTCTCGACGCAGCGAGCCATCGCACAGTGACGAATCCGCAGGTAGCCTTGCCGGGTGTCGGTGTTGAACGGCACGAAGACGATGCCGGCATCTTTTTGAGCTGCGATGCGGACCAACTCCGGAAATTCGATGTCGTAGCAGACCAGGATCGAGATCTTGCCGCAGTCGGTGTCGAAGACTTCCACCTTATCGCCTGGCGATACGCCCCACCATTTACGTTCGCTGGGCGTGATGTGAATCTTGTATTGCTTGCCAAGCGTCCCGTCGCGGCGGAACAGGTACGAGATGTTGTAAAGGGTCTCGTCCTCGATCACAAATTGCGATCCGCCGATGATGTTGACGTTGTGCTTGACCGCCATCTCGGTAAACAGATCGAGATATTGCGGGGTGAACTCGGCCAATTGCCGCGCCGCCAGACCCGGACGTGACGGAGGAACGCACGACAGCAACTGCGTCGTGAATAGCTCCGGAAAGACAACGAAGTCGCTCTTGTAGTCCGACGCGGCGTCGATGAAAAACTCGCATTGGGTAGCGAACTCGCCAAAGTCCTTCACGGCTCGCATTTCGTACTGCACCACGGCCAGGCGAATCGGCTCGACGACGTGATGATAGCGACGTTTGGCGTTGGCCCGATAATCGAGATTGAGCCATTCCAGGAAGGTTGCGTAACCGCACGACGCTTCGTCCGACGGGAAATAATCGGGAATTAATCCTTGCAACGCGAATCCGTTGGAAAGTTGGGCGGTCAGCACCGGGTCGAACAGGGCCCGCTCGATCACCTTGTCGATGTATTCTCGCGCCGACATTTCGTTGGCGTACTTGTGATAACCGGGCAGCCGGCCGCCAATAATGATCCGCGACAGGTTCAGGTTGCGGCAAAGCTCTTTTCGGGCGTCATAGAGCCGCCGCGAGAGTCGCATTCCGCGAAACTCCGGATCGACCATGATCTCGATCCCATAGAGGGTATCTCCCTTGGGATCGTGATTGCGAATCATGCCATTGTCGGAGATCGCCGACCAGTTGTGCCAAGCCATATTGGGATCGTATTCCACGATCAGACTGCTGGCCGAGGCGGCGATTTTGCCGTCGATCTCGACGCAGAGTTGACCAGCCGGAAAGGTGTCGATCTGGCTCTGGATATGCTCACGGCTCCAGGGCTTCATGCCGGGGAAACAGCGGAGTTGCATTTCGACTAACTGGTCGAAGTCATCCATCGTCAGGCGACGGACGACAGTTTTCCACTCAAAATCCTTTAGATCTAGCGTTTCCATCAAATGGCTTTCGGCTATTGGGTCAGCGGTGCGACGAACAGTGCTAACTATTTGAGATTCGCCCCGAGTCGCCAATCGCGACTGCGAAGCTATTCGGCGGCAGTCGGCGTTTCGGACGTGTTTCGCAGGTAGACGAGCGCAAACCAGTCGTACAGAAAATGAGTCGTGATCGGCGTGATCAGGTCGCCGGTCCAGTAGAACAGGAGGCCGAAATAGCAGCCCATGGTGGTAGCGGCCGCCGCGTACTCTAGCGAAAGGAAGTGGGCTAGGCCGAACAGGACGCTGACGATCAGGATCGCCGTCGCGGCGCCCCCGAAGGGATCCGGAATAATTTCCGTGAAACCCGATTGGAGAAATCCGCGAAACAGCGCCTCTTCGCACAGGCCGGCCGCAAAGGCGACCGCGCCCAGTTCTACAATCGTCGCACGGGAGAACTGCGGTATGACCTGAGTCTCCATCAACCGCTGCAGTTCGACCGAAGCGACGCTCTTGTTGAACCGCAGCAGGAAGAAAAAGCCAATCATCGGCAGCGTGGCGACGATGCCGATGCCAAACGCTTGGGCCGCCGCGGCCGGATCAGCAGCGTTCCAACTAGCGCTTTGCCAAGGAGAAACGCCAAACAGCCAGCCGAGAAAGATGGCCAGGACCAGCAACGCACCTTCGAGCTTGACCACCGAACTGACAAACCGTTCGGCCTGCTTGCGGGAAGAAACCGGCCGGGCTTCGCTCGATTCCGGCTCATTCGGTGGGATATCGGCAGTCAAAGAAATCTCGGGATGAGGAATTGGCGGACAATCGAATGGTCCTGGGATTTTCGCGTTCATCCTAGCGGAATCTGAGCTTCGCGTCATTCCGGCGACCAAGTCGGCATTCCCGCCTTGCCCCTCTGTGGAGGCGGTTCCTCCTCCTGGTTGACCGAGCGGTTCCGGTCGCCGTAATATGGGAAGTTTGTGTGTTGGTCCAAAGACTTGATATAAGCGGAGCGAATCCGGTGCCAGGTACATGCGTCATCGGCTTGCAGTGGGGCGACGAAGCGAAGGGAAAGCTCGTCGATTTGTTGACCAGGCGCCACGATGTGGTCGCACGGTTTTTGGGTGGCGCAAACGCCGGCCATACCGTCGTCGACGGAGAGAACACTTACAAGCTGCACCATATTCCGAGCGGGATTCTCAGCTTGGACGTCGCCAACGTCGTCACGGCGGGGGTCGTCATCAATCCACCGATCCTGCTGCAGGAAATCGACGGGCTAAAGGAGCGGGACGTTCCGGTCAAGAACCTCCTGCTTAGCGACCGCGCTCACATCATCTTCCCCTGGCACATGGCCGAAGATCGGGCGATGAACCAGTCGACCGCCGATGGCGAGAACATCGGCACCACGATGCGCGGCATTGGCCCGTGCTATCGCGACAAGGTCGGCCGTTCACATGCGATTCGCCTGGGAGACCTGGTTCGTCCTGGTCTGAAGGAGAAGATCGCACTGATCACCGCGGCGAAGAACAAGACGATCGCCAGCATGTACAACGAGGGGGAATTCACGCCGCTCGACGCCGATGCGATCTACGCCGAGTATTCCGGCTACGCCGATCGTCTGCGGGAATACGTCACCGATTCGACCGCCTATCTGCTCGACGCGGCCGACGAGAACAAACGCATTCTCTTTGAGGGCGCCCAAGGCGCGCTGCTCGACGTTGACCACGGCACCTACCCGTTCGTTACCAGCAGCAACAGCTCGGGCGTCGGCGCTTCGGCCGGTTCGGGCGTTCCGGCGAAGTTCATCAACCAGACGATTGGCGTCGTCAAAGCGTACAGCACGCGGGTTGGCGGCGGGCCGTTTCCGACTGAGCAAGACAACGAACTGGGCGAGAAGATCCGCGTCCGGGGTAACGAGTTTGGCACCACGACCGGGCGTCCGCGTCGCTGCGGTTGGCTCGACGCGGTGGCGGTCCGCTACACCGCCCGAATTAGCGGCATCGACACGATTGCGCTAATGATGCTCGACGTGCTGTCGACGCTGGACGAACTGAAGATCTGCGTCGCCTACGAACTGGATGGCGAGCGGCTGACCCACTTCCCCAGCCATGTCGACGACGTCCGCAAGGTTAAGCCGATCTACGAAACGCTGCCCGGTTGGGCCGACGAGATCACCGGCGCCCGTAGCATGGAAGATCTGCCGGCCAACGCGCTGGCGTACATCCGGCGGATTTCGGAACTGGTCGGCTGTGAAGTTGGCGTCGTGTCGGTCGGCCCTGATCGCAAACAGACGATTTTCACCGAGCAACTGGCGGAGTTGGTCGGCGCCGCCTCGTAGTTGACCGCTCGCACGGAACCGAGACGAGTCGCTACAATAAGCCGAAACTCCGCGAAAGCGTAACGCGTTTTCGTGGTCGCATTCATTCGACTGGTATCGCATGGCTCGTACCCGCAGTTCGCAATGACCTCGCAATCGTCTAGCCAATCCGTTCAGCCTGATCTGGGCGTTCCCGCCGAGCGTCTGCCGCGACATATTGCGGTGATCATGGACGGCAACGGACGTTGGGCGCAGCGGCAGGGCTTGCCGCGGGTCGAAGGGCATCGCCGCGGCGTGACGTCGGTGCGGCGGACGACCGAGGAATGTGCTCGGCTGGGCATCGAGCAGCTGACCCTCTATTGTCTTTCCAGTGAAAACTGGAAGCGGCCGCAATACGAACTCGACTTCCTCATGCATCTGCTCGAGCAGTACATGATCGAAGAACGCAGCACGATCATGGCCAACAATATTCAGGTTCGGATCATCGGTCGCCGCGATGGGATTCCGCCGCAGGTCCAGCAAGAGATGGATCGCACGATCCAGCTCAGCTCAACCAATACCGGCACCACGCTTTGTCTGGCGATCAACTATGGCGGCCGGGGCGAAATGGTCGACGCGGTCCGCAAAATGGCGACCGAGGCGGCTAGTGGCGCGCTCGATCCGGCCTCGATAACCGAAGACGCGATCGCCGCTCACTTGTACACCGCCGGCATGCCCGATCCCGACCTGTTGATTCGCACGGCCGGCGAAATGCGGATCAGCAACTTTCTGCTGTGGCAGATCAGCTACGCCGAACTTTGGGTCACCCAGCAATGTTGGCCAGAGTTTTGCGAAGAGACGTTGCATCAGGCGATACGCGACTTTGCCGGGCGAGACCGGCGATTCGGCGGGTTGAATGACGATACCGCGGAAGGAGCGACTTAGCCCGTGCTAGGATGGCGATTGATCGGCGCCGCGGCGATTATCATTCCGGTAATCACGCTCTGTTGGCTCGACTTCAGCTGGAACTTCGATCGTCCTGGAATTTGGCTCCTGCCATTGGCGGTTATGATCGCCGTGTTCGCCGCCGAAGAGGTCTTGGGGCTGTTGCGAGCCAAGCAACTGCGCCCTGCCGGATGGGCATGTCATGTCGGCACGCTCCTCGTTTTGGGGACCGCCGCGATGTCGATCTGGTGGCCGTTCGAGACGCCCCCGACCAGCATGCAGTCGAAGTGGATCTTGTTTTCATTAGCCGCGGGAATGGTGCTGTCGCTGGTCAGCGAGATGCGGCGGTACGAAAAGCCAGGCTGGGCGATCGTGCATGTCGGTCTGACGATCTTTACGATCGCCTACGTTGGCGGGCTGATGAGCTTTGTGATCCGGTTGCGATTGGTCCATAGCGAACTGCCGGACGGTAACGCCTGGGGGATGATCGCACTGTTGTCGATGATTGTCGCCACCAAAATGTCGGACGCCGGCGCCTACTTTACCGGGCGGCTGTTCGGACGGACGAAACTGGCCCCCAATCTGAGCCCCGGCAAGACGGTCGAGGGGGCGCTGGGCGGATTGGTCTTCGCCGTGTTTGGCGCCTGGGTGATTTTCGCGTTGGTCGCGCCGCAACTGACGACAAGCGAACCCCCAGCGTTTTGGCGTCTCTGTCTGTATGCGATTTGCGTCGCGATCGCCGGGATGGTGGGCGATTTGGCCGAATCGCTGTTCAAGCGAGATATGGAAAGTAAGGACTCCAGCACCTGGCTGATCGGGCTGGGAGGAGTCTTGGACGTCCTCGATTCGCTACTGGTGGCGGCCCCGATGGCCCTTTTTTTCTGGGAAATCGGTCTGGTAGGGCCGCAATAGCTAGATTTTAATCCCGCCGCAACGATCCGAATAGGCCTAAAGTGTAGCCATGAAATGAGTTACCGCACTTCCGGTGGATTTCTGATTTCGCCGGACGAAAGATTGTCTATATTTTTAGTGGTGTTGAAAACCTTCCAACTGCGGCAGCCCCAGCGGCTGACGCCGACTGCATGTACGAAGCGACTATCCGATTTCTCGACAATTCGTCTGTACTTCAGCTGTTCGGAGCCCGCGACCAACACGTTCGCCGGATTCGCGAATCGCTCGGCGTCACGATTACGCATCGTGACGGCCGGGTGCGCATCGCCGGTCGGGAACTAGCCGTCGCTCAGGCGACCAAGGTGATCGAAGCGTTACGGAATAAAGTGGAACGCCAAGGACTCATCACACTGGACGAGGTCGAAGACTCGCTGGCCGACGTCACCGGCGAGACGACGACCAAGCCGAAGACGCTGCCGATCTCGGTCTTCAAGAAGACGCAGCGCGTCACTCCCATGACCCCCGGTCAGGCGGCTTATGTCGAAATCATGCGCGAGCATGAGATGGTGTTCGCCCTGGGACCGGCAGGTACCGGCAAAACCTACTTGGCGGTCGCCTACGCCGTCGAGTCGTTGCTGGAGCAGCGGATCCGCAAGATCGTCTTGGTACGACCGGCCGTCGAAGCAGGCGAACAGCTCGGCTTCTTGCCGGGGACGCTGCACGAGAAGATCAATCCTTACCTGCAGCCGATGCTCGACTCGCTCGGCGAGATGATCGATCGAGAGCAGGTAGCCCGATACATGGAACAGAACGTCATCGAGGTGATCCCGCTGGCGTTCATGCGGGGACGGACGCTCAATGACGCGTTCATTATTTTGGACGAAGCCCAAAACACGACCGTATCGCAGATGAAGATGTTCTTGACCCGCTTGGGCAAGAACTCGCGGATGGTGATTTCCGGCGACGCGACGCAAAACGACTTGCCGCCGAACGTCAGCAGCGGCTTAGCGGATGCGATCATGCGATTGAAAGATATCAAGGGAATTGGCCAGGTCCATCTCACGCAAGCCGATATCGTGCGGCACGCTCTCGTCCAAGAGATCGTGAACGCTTACGAACGGGGAACGAACACGAACTAGCCCAACGCGAATCATGCCTCCCCATATCAAATCAAGAACGCGGTCCGATCACGTTAGCAGCATCGTGCTGAAGCCTGGCGCCGCCAAACGCCTGCTTCAGCAATTGCAGCGGCCTGAAAATGCCGCCATGGTGGCGCTTACCGCAGCCGCCGCGGTGATCTTGTGGATGGCGACAATTTCTTGGGAGCCGCCATTCCCCTATCGCGAAGACTTTGTGCCGCCCCGCGACATCGTGTCGCGGATTGATTTTGCGGTGCCTGACCCGGCCGGCGATCAGCGGGCTCGCGATGCGGCGGCCGCCAATGCCCGCACCGTCTACGAAAATAACCCGGAGCCGCTCGAGCAGATGCGCGGCAAGCTGCAGTCGGCCCTCAACGGTATCGTCGGGGCGTCCGAGTTTACGCCGAAGATTGCAGAAGCTTGGGACGACTTTCTGAAGGCGCCTGCCGCTCCCGACCAGGCCTTGCCGGAAACCGAAAAGAAACGGCTGTACGAGAAGTTCCGCACCTTCTACGCGAAGGAAGGAAAGTTGACGGCGCTCGAGCAAGGAGTCGCCGCCGCTCTGACGAGCTTCACCAAGAATGGCCTGATGGACAACAACGATCAGGCGGAAAACAAAGGGAACAAGGCCGAGGTCATCGTCTATCGCAAGGGAGAGCCCGACGCGCGGCGAACCGTTTCGATTTCCGATCTGCTGATCGCCCAGGCCCGCAACAACCTGAAGAAAAACCTTGAGATCGAACTGAGCCGGCTGCAAGAGGAAGAGTCGAGCGCCGAAGTGATCGATCCGATCTACTACTGGATCAGCTCCAACCTGCGCGGCACGCTTTCCAAGAACGAAGTGGCGACCATCGCCGAACGTCAGGCGACCGTCGACAAGGTCGAACCGGTCATGCGTCACATTCCGACCGGCGAATCGCTCGCCAAGGGAGGCGTGCCGCTCGAAGGGGAACCGCTGAAACTGCTGCGGAGCGAACATGACGCCTATTGCGACGGTTTGCCTCTGACCAAGCAACTCTGGCGTTCGCTCTCGATCGTCGGCATGTTCATCGCACTAGCCACGCTCTCGGGCGTGTACCTGGCGTTTAAGTCGCCTCAGGTGCTGGCGTCGGTCCACAACTTCTTGATGTTCTTGGTTCCGATCGCTGGCGCGGTGGCGCTGGCCTATTGGATTGACGACGCTTGGCGGGCCGAACTGGTTCCGCTGATGGCGCTCGGGATGTTGCTGTCGATCGTCTATCGGCAAGAGCTGGCGCTGCTGGTTTCCGCCTGTGCAATGTTGGCGGTCGTGTTTCTGGTGGGCGAAGGCTTGGCCACCTATGTGACGATCGCGGCCGCGACGGCGACGGCCATTTTGATGACGGTGCGCATTCGCAGCCGGACCAGGTTGATTTTTGTCGGCGTCTGGGCCGCCATCGCAGCTTTCATGACGCAGCTTGGGGTCGGGGTCGTCGTTGGTCAGCCGTTGAGTATGCGATTGCTGGAAATCGCCGCCTGGCAGGCAGGCTGGGCAATTGTGACCGGCTTTTTGATGACCGGGATTTTGCCGTTCATCGAGAAGTCGTACGGAGTATTGACCGACATCAGTTTGTTAGAACTAGGGGATGCGGCCGATCCGCTGTTGCAAGAGCTCGTCCGGCGCGCTCCCGGCACCTACAACCACTCGATCAACGTCGCATCGATCGCCGAAGCGGCCGCCGATGCGATTGGTGCCAATGGCCTGTTGGCCCGCGTCGGCGCCTATTTCCACGACATCGGCAAGATGATGAAGCCCGAATACTTCATCGAAAACCAATCCGGCGACGGCAACCGCCACGCCAGCCTGTTGCCGGCGATGAGCACGTTGATCATCATCGCCCATGTCAAAGATGGCGCCGACCTTGCGCGAAAGCATAAGTTGCCCCGCGCAATCATCGACTTTATCGAACAACACCACGGCACGACGCTGGTCGAGTACTTCTATCGCGAGGCGAGTCGCCGTAGCGAGAGCGACCCTTCCAGCGGCGAAGAAGTGGACGAAAGCAGCTATCGGTACCCCGGACCGAAGCCTCAAACCAAAGAAGCTGGCGTCATGATGATCGCCGACATGATCGAAAGCGCCAGCCGCACGCTGGTCGATCCGACGCCGGCCCGTATTGAAAACCTGGTCGAAGAACTGACGATGAAGCGTCTGCTGGACGGTCAATTCGACGAATCTGGTTTGACCCTTTCCGAGTTGCGAAAGATTCAAGACAGCGTGACGAAGAGCCTGACGGCCGTCTACCACGGTCGCGTCAAATACCCCAGCCAACAGAGAGCCTAGAGCGTCCCATGGATGATGAGCCCGACGAGGCGGTCGAAGTTGTACGTCGCACCGAGTATGCGGCCCCGACCGACGAAGCGGTTCGCCAAGCGTTAGCAGCGGTTTTTGCCGGCGAGTCCATCGAAGCGTATGAAGTGAGCGTCGCCCTGGTCGACGACGCCGAGATCCACGAGGTCAACAATCGCTTTCTCAAGCACGATTACCCCACTGACGTTGTGACGTTCAATCTGACGTCCGATGACGATCTGCTGGAAGGGGAAATCGTCATTAGCTGCCAATATGCCGCGGGGGAGGCCGAAAAGTACCAGTGGCCGGCCGAGCACGAGACGTTGCTCTACGTCATTCATGGCGCCCTGCACCTGGCAGGCTATGACGATCACGAAGACGAAGATCGCCTAACGATGCGGAAACTGGAGCGGATTTATCTCGAGCGAATACAGCTAGAGCCCCCGCAGTCGCATCGCCATCTCGACCAAGCGCCCCAACAGCGAGGCGCCGTCGGATGAACGCTTCCCTGGTGTTTTGGACTTCGTGCGTTGGCGCCGCTTTCATGATATTGTCGGCGGTAACGGGACGTGTCCTCCATTATCTAAGCTGGCACGAACTGGAAGAGTTTTGCGAACGACGGCGACAGATTCGCTGGTTCCGCACGATTCACGAAAATCATGAGGACGCCGCTTTCGCGGCCCAGTGTCTGCAGGTATTGGGGACGGCGTTTTTTCTGGTCGCCGGTCAGGCCTGGTTGCTCGACCTTGGCAAGACGAACACGCTCACGCCGGCTGGTTTCGCCACTGATGTGCTGGCGGTCGCTTTCCTGTTGATCGCCTCGACGATTTGGCTTCCTTGGGCTGTCGCCGAGCATTTTGCGCCGCAGTTTATCTATTACACCTGGCGATTCTGGGCGGTCGCGAGCGTCATTTTCTCGCCGCTGGCCTGGGGCGTGCGTCTGGTGGAAGGGGTCATTCGCCGGCTCGCCAACATTCCGCACGAGGTGGTCGACGAAGAAGAGGAATTTGAAGACGAAATTCGCACGATCGTGACCGAAGGCTTGCGCGAAGGTCTGCTTGAAGAAGACGCGCGGGAAATGATCGAAAGCGTGATCGAACTGGGCGATATCGACGTCGCTGAGGTGATGACCACCCGCAACGAGATCGACGCGTTGCCGGTCGAAGCGTCGTGGGAAGACGCCGTCAAGTTCGTTCAGGAGACCGGTCGGACGCGAATTCCCGCCTTCCAGGAAGGTCTTGATCAGATTGTCGGCGTGCTGTTTGTAAAGGACCTGCTGCCGGAACTGGTCAAGCCAGAGGACGAGCGAGCGTCGCTCCGCGAATTGGCGCGTCCCTCAATGATGGTGCCGATGTCGATGCCGATCGACGAACTCCTGAAGCAGTTCTTGCGCGATCGCAATCACATGGCGATCGTGATCGACGAGTATCACGCCGTCGCTGGCCTGATCACGATCGAAGATATCCTGGAAGAGATCGTTGGCGAGATCGTCGACGAGCACGACTTGGACGAAGAGGAGGAAATCGTCCGCGTCACCCGCGATCATGCCGAAGTGCAAGGCCGGGCGCATATCGACGACGTGAACGAAGAACTCGGTCTCGATCTGCCGGTGGGAGACGACTACGATACGCTGGCCGGCATGGTGATCAGTCACCTGCAGCGGATCCCGAAGACGGGCGATCGTTTGCGCATCGACGATGTCGAAATCGTGGTGCTAGCGGCCGATCGACGTCGGATTCAAAAGTTGAAGCTGACGAAGCTCGATCCGGCTGAGTCTCCTTCTTCGTAACTTCGGGTATGCTGGTCGGCGTAGGGTCCGCTGTGCGGACCAGACAAACCGCAGCGTAGCGCGATGGTCCGCACAGCGGACCCCTACGAAGGGCGGTCGCCCAAGAAATCTGTCCGCTAGCACCGCATCTATGTCGAGCGAAAAAACTACTGGGATCGTTATTCGCATTGTCGAATTCAGCGAAAGCAGTTGCATTACCACGCTATTTACGGAGGATTTCGGCAAGATTACCGGAATTGCCAAGGGATGCCGCCGCCCGAAAAGCGCGTTCGAGTCTGCTATTGACCTGTTGTCCCTCTGTCGCATAGTGTTCCTCCACAAAACGAGCGACTCCCTCGATATCCTGACCGAAGCTAAACTTCTTCGAAAGTTTCGCTCGGCTCAGCGTAGCCTGCCCCATTTGTACGCGGGGTACTACATCGCCGAGTTGCTCGCCCAATTTACGCACGAATCGGATCCGTATCAGGAGTTATTCCAGATTACGGACCAGACCTTGCACGAACTGGATAGCGGCGGAGACGTAATGAAGTTAACGCTTCATTTCGAACTGCAGCTGCTGCGGTTGTTGGGGCAATTGCCGGAATTATCGTTTTGCGTCGATACCGGTACGCCCGCCCCAAAGACCGGTCGCGTGCCGTTGGGGCTGTTGGCTGGCGGCGTACTTTCGCCAGAAGCCAGGGCCGGACATCGGCAGGTGATTGACGTCAGTGCGGAAACGTTAGAGATCTTCCGTCGGTTTGCCGAGCCGGGAGACGCGTGGCGAGAAACGGAGATCCCGCCGAAGCGCAGCGGCGAATGCCGCGGCGTTATTAATCGATACATCACGCATCAAGCGGGCCATCGGCTTAAGATGCACGACATGCTGGGAATGTTGAGCGAATGAAACGAATGCCGGGACATGGATGCCCCCGTCGATCGTTATGGGCAGGAAGCCTTGCCGTCGTCTTGCTGGCGACGACCATGCTAGGCTGCGCTTCATGGCGACCAGGCGGAGCGACGCAAGTCGCCAATACCCCCGAAGCGTCGACCGGCGTTCGCCAGGTTTCGTTTGAAGAAAACGAGCCCCCCGGCGCCGAGGTCGATCCGGTCACCGTTGAGAAAAAGTCATGGTGGCAATCGCTGGGCGGCAGTAGCGTCGAACGCTCGATCCGCGAATCGACCGGCCGCGTCGTGCAAGACAAAGCCCGCGCCAAGCGTCTCTATGCCGAAGCGGAAACGCTGTACGACCAAGGGATGAAGGCCCCGGTCGACAAACGCGACAGCTCGTTGCATCGGGCGGCCGACAACTTCAAACTGGCCGGCAAGTACTATCCCGAGTCGGACCTCGAAGAAAACTCGCTGATGTACGCCGCCGAGTGCTACTACTTTTTGGACGAGTATCCCAGCGCCGTCGAGATGTATGGCAAGTTGGTCAAGAAGTACCCGAATACCAAATATCTCGATCAGGTCGGCAACCGCCGTTTCAAATTAGCTCGCTACTGGGTTGAGCGGTACAACGAAAACCCCGACGCGTCGCTGCAGCCGAACCTTACCGACGAGCAGCGTCCGCTGTTCGACCGCTTTGGCAATGCGATCAAGCTTTACGACATGATTCGGTTGGACGACCCGACCGGCAAGCTAGCCGACGACGCCACCTTGGCCGCCGCCAACGCCAACTTCAAGCAAGAGAAGTACGAAGCGGCCGATCGCTTCTACACCGACCTCCGGCAGAACTTCCCCTCCAGCGAACATCAGTTCATCGCTCACTATCTGGGCATGTTCTGCAAGCTGAAGATGTATCAGGGACCGTCGTATGATGGTCAGTCGCTGGACGAAGCGGGCAAACTGGCCGAGCGGATGGAGCGTCAGTTCCCCGATCGCGTCGCCGAACATCGCGAAGCGATTGACGCCGCCAAGAAAGAAGTGCGAGCCAAACAAGCGGAACGCCTCTGGCACTTGGCGACCTTCTTTGAAGGACGTCAGCAGTATGGCGGCGCCCGCTTCTACTACTTCCAGGTGATTCAGGACTTCCCGAACTCGAACATGGCCGACGCCGCCCGTGAGCGTATGCGGGAGATCGCCGATCGTCCCGACCATCCCGAGCAAAAGGCGCAGTGGCTGGTCGACTTGCTCGACTATGACGAGGACAAGGACATGCCGAAGATTGCGCCGGAAGACCCGACTCCCCGCACCGCTAACGTTCAGGCCCCATGATCGATCGTCGTTGGATCTCGTTGCCGCTGCTAGTCGCGCTGCTCAGTTCCGGCTGCGCCTGCTACCAGATTGGTGCGCGAACGCTCTACCGGCCCGATATCCAGACGATTTACGTCCCGATGTTCCCGTCCGAGTCGTTTCGTCCCGGTTTGGGAGAACGCCTGACCGAAGCGGTGGTGCGTGAGATCGAATCGACGACCCCTTATAAGGTCGTCTCGAAAGAAATGGCCGACAGTACCCTCAGCGGCGAGCTGGTCGCCGACCAGAAGGCGGTTATAGCCGAGAACGGTCTGGACGAAGCCCGCGTGATTCAGGAAACCTTGACGGTCGTCTATCGCTGGACTGACGCCCGGGGAAACGCCTTGCGAGATCCTCTTTCGCTGAGCCTGGCGCCGGCCCTTTCGGCCGATCGGATCAACACTTCCAGCAAGTACGTCCCCGAAGCGGGGCAAACGATGGCGATCGCCCAGGAAGAGGCGATCCGCGACCTGGCGGTGCAAATCGTCCGAAACATGCAGGCGCCCTGGTGATTCTGGCTATCGCCGCTTGCTAAAATAGTGCGATGCACACCGACGACCTCTCGACCCGATTTCCGAGCCGCGCTTCGACCTGGAAGCTACGTACTCGCACCCTGACCTTCGACTGCACGCCGCAGTTGATGGCGATCATCAATGTGACGCCGGACAGCTTTTCCGACGGCGGCTCTTACTTTGATCCAATGCTGGCGGTTGAGCAGGCCCTCCGCTGTGCCGAGGAAGGCGCCGCGATTCTGGACATCGGCGGCGAGAGCACCCGGCCGTATGCCGACAAGGTCGACAAGTCGGAAGAACTCCGGCGCGTGATCCCGGTGATCGAGCGCCTGAGAGAAGCGACCAGCGTGCCGATCTCGATCGACACCTCCAAGGCGGTGGTCGCCCGCGAAGCGATTGCTGCTGGGGCCGAGATCATCAATGACGTGACCGGCCTTTCCGGCGATCCGCAAATGCTGGAAACGGCGATTCGCACCCAGGCCGGTATCTGCGCCATGCACATGCAGGGGACGCCGCAGACGATGCAAGACGACCCGCAGTATGACAATGTGGTGGAGGATATCTTCGCCTACCTGGCCGAGCGGCGCGACGCGTTAATTGCGGCTGGAATTGAGCCAGAGCGAATCTGCCTCGATCCCGGCGTCGGTTTTGGCAAAACGCATCAGCACAATTTAGAATTGATGGCTCAGTGCGGGCGATATCATGAGTTGGGCCAACCGCTGCTGGTCGGCCATTCGCGTAAAGGGTTTGTCGGTAAGTTGCTCGACAATGCGGAAGCGCCGCGTACGTATGGCACGATCGGCGGAACACTGGCCCTGGCGCGGCAAGGTGTGCAGATCATCCGCGTGCATGAGGTGCGGGCGAATAAGGAAGCGCTGCGGCTGTTTGTGGCGTGTGGCGGTGTGGATGGGAAGGCAGGGGAAATCCTCTAATACAATTCTTGCGTTGGATTAGACTGGGGACGTGGAAACCGAATTTCAAAACCCGTACGCCAGTCCGCACGCAACGGCGAAACCGATCCAGGCTTCCGGGATACCGCCACTGGATTGGTGTCAGTTTCCCACGATCAGTGGGCTCATGCTGGGGGCGTTCCAGGGCGCCGTGTTGGCGGTGCTCCATGTCATTTGGCTATCGATTCTGTTACCCAGCGACCCAGGGGTGCTCTTCTCGTTGCCGCTTAGGCTGGTTGTTTTCGGGTTGGCGTTTGGGGTGATGGGGGCATTGTGTGGCGCGATCGTGGGGAGCGTTGCGCTGGCAACGCGCAACGCGGCTTGGCGAACGGCGGCTCATTTTTTTAGCTGTGCGATTGTTCCGCCTGCGGTGTTCGCAGGGCCGCTATCGGCCTACTATTACTCAGCCCATTCGCTCGCGTATCCTGGCATCGGGTTTGCGATCATGGTGCTGTTTGGCTGTGGTTTGATGATGGGGTTGTACCTGTTGGGGGGGTTGAAAACGCTCGATCGCACCGAAAGAGAAGAAGCATCGATGGCCGCATCAGGAGGCGATGTTGACGAGCGTCAATGACAACCGGTTCGCCCCGCCAAAGACGGCGGAAACGGCCAGCGCCGAGCGAGAGATTACCCCGTTCGAATGGTGCAAGACGCCTGTGGTGGCCGGGCTTCGGCTAGGGGCGTTTTTCGGTGCTGCTCGCGGTCTTGTATCTTCTGGGAATCGCGATCGCTTTCCCAGACAATCCATCGGTTCTTTTGTCGTTGCCATTCACGATGTTGATTTTTGGGGCCGTGTTCGCGTTCTTGGGTGCGCTGAGCGGTCTCCTTGTCGGGCTCGTCGCCATGCTCACGCGCGATTCATCTTGGCGAAGCGTTCCGCAATTTGTAAGCTGTGCCACTATGCCGCCGCTTCTATTTGCCGGTCCCTTTATCGCGATCGCGTATTGGGTGCGGGTTCCCATTACTCCAACGATAATGATCATTACCGCGATCTTGTTGTTCTGCGGCATGTTGATGGGAGTGTTTCTGTTTCGAAGGGTGCAATCGCCGGCCCATGCCATGTTTGCGAACAGAGCCGCGCTCCTACGGGGAGGCGAACTTGACTGACGCCAACGAAAATCCGTTCGCCAGCCCGCCGGTCGAGCAGCAAGATCCTGCCGATGCGCCCCTGATGGATGGGGATAAGATCGGGCGTTGGTTGGCGCTGCCGTTTATCTCGGGGGCGCTCAATGGAGCGGGGATCGCAACAGCTCTTACCGCCTGTTTTGTGTTGGGCGTCTCTTATGCTGAAGGGGTGCTGCTTGATTTGATCGCCGTACAGGAAAATCGAACCTCGCTGGGAATTGCGTTGGCGATGGCCGGTATATACGGGGGAGTTTTAGGTTCGCTTTCGGGGCTGATACATGGGCTGACCGCTTTCGCTCTTCGGAAGCGTCCGAGTAACCATGGGTTGACATATGCGATGGGATATCTCGCTCCGCTGGCGCTGATGTGGGCCCCGGTGTTCATTATAATTGCGGTCTTTCGCGGCGAAGCGTTGTTGTGGACGATGGTGGTGCTTTCCCTCTTGTTAGTGGCGTCCGCATGCGTGCTGTTTGGGTGGCGAATGAACCGCAACATCCGCAAATATCTGCTGTCTCGCATTGCTGACGAATCCGCGTAGACCTGGCGCCTGTTTGTAAGTTTCGACAGGGAAACGGTTTATCGCTTCTGGATGAACCTTTCCGCTTGCCGCGTTTCCATTGACTTAAACGGCAAATCTCTCGATACTACCGAGTCCGGTGCCTGCGCGCTCGCCGCTCGCTAACCCATTACCAATTCAAGGTTTCATGTCGATTCTCGAGAATCAAGATCTGGCCCAGTACTGTCTGGAAACCGCGCTACAGGCGAAAGAGGCTTCGGCCGCTTTGGCGTTGGTCTCTGGCGCACAGAAGAATGGCTGGCTACGGGAATCGGCCAAGCGGCTGCGCGCTGCCGAAGCGGCGATCACCGCCGCCAACGCGCTCGACCTGGAGGCGGCGCCCCAGTTTGGGCTGACCCCGGCTGAAGTGGATCGACTGAAACTGGACGGCAAACGGATCGAAAGCATCGCCGCTGGTCTGGAGCAGATCGCCATGCTCGAGGATCCGATTGGCCGGGTGATCGACTCGACGGTCCGGCCGAACGGACTCGACATCCAGAAGATTCGCGTACCGCTGGGGGTCGTCTTCTTCATCTATGAGTCTCGTCCCAACGTGACTGCCGATGCGGCCGCCATTTGCGTCAAGAGCGGCAACGCGGTCATCCTGCGTGGCGGCAAAGAAGCCGCTCACTCGTCGCGAGCGATCGTCGAAGTGATGCAAGACTGTGCCCTCGACTACGATATTCCTACGACGGCCGTCCAATTGGTCAACACGTCGGACCGCGCCGCCGTTGGGCACTTTCTAAAACTGAATCAATACATCGATGTCGCAATTCCGCGCGGCGGAGAAGGGCTGATTCGCCGAGTCGCCGACGAAGCGACGATGCCGGTGATCAAGCACTTTAACGGCAACTGTCACGTTTATGTCGACCGTGACGCCGATCTCGACATGGCGATGTCGATCGCGGTGAACAGCAAGTGTCATCGTTATGGCGTCTGCAATGCGGCTGAGTCCCTGGTCGTACACCAGGATGTGGCTGATCTGTTTTTGCCGGCAATTGGCGCCGCTTTGCTGGAGCGAGGCGTCGAGATTCGGGGCGACTCGACGACGCAGTCGTTGGTCCTGAAAGCGAAGACGGCGACCGACGAGGATTTTGCGGCTGAGTACCTGGGCCCGATCATCAGCGTGAAGGTGGTGGAGTCGCTCGACGCGGCGATTCGTCACATCAACCTTTACAGCTCGAAGCATACTGAATCGATCGTCACGCGAAATTTAGCGGCGGCTCGCGAGTTCGCTTCGCGGATCGACAGTTCGGCGGTCATGGTCAACGCCAGCACGCGGTTTAACGATGGCGGAGAGTTTGGCCTGGGCGCTGAGATCGGGATCAGCACTGACAAGTTCCATGCTCGCGGACCGTGCGGGTTGGAGGCGCTCACCAGTTATAAGTACGTGGTTTACGGCGACGGCCAGATTCGCTCGTAGCGGCCTTGCCGTAGCGAGCCGATTGGATTCAGGGAGGAATTCATGGGCAACGACAATGTGCTAAGCCAGGCGGAGGTCGAGAGCCTACTAAGCGCCATGGAGGCGAGTGGGCCGAAGACGTCCGAAGCGCCGCCACCGCCTGCTTCTTCAGGCGTGCAAGGTCTGGACGCTTCCGCCAGCGCGGCCGATGACATCACCCGACCAACGCGTCATCGCGAGAAGATCACCCCCTACGACTTCAAGCGTCCCGAGCGTGTCGGCAAAGAACAGATGCGGGCCCTGCAGTCGATGCATGAAGGTTTCGGGCGTAACTTTGGCGCCGCACTGTCAGGTCTCTTGCGCAACATCGTCGAGGTGAAGCTGACCAGCGTTGACCAGCTGACCTACAGCGAGTTCGTGTTCAGTCTGGAGAATCCGAGCTGTTTCAACCTGCTGACGGCCAGTCCGCTGGAAGGGAACCTGATTCTCGACATCAACCCGTCGATTCTCTATCCGATCATCGATCGCTTGTTGGGGGGCGGCAAAGAGAGCAGCCCCGTTTCTCGACGTCCGCTCACCGAGATCGAGTTGACGCTCGTGTCGCGGATCACCAGCCTCTTCTTGGGTGAACTGCGGATCGCGTGGGAAAACGTGCTCGACCTGCAGCTAGGCGTCGTTCGCGTCGAGAGCAACCCGCAGCTGGTCCAAATTGTGCCGCCGAACGAAGTGGTCGTGTTGATCAGTTTCGAACTGGCGATCGGCGACGTCCGCGGCATGATGAACCTTTGTATTCCGTTCAACTCGATCGAACGAATCGGCGGCAAGCTGACCGCCAACACCTGGTTCGCCTACGGTAGTTCCGAGATCACGGACGAATCGCGTCAGGCGCTTAGCACGCAGATGGACGGCGCTTCGGTCAAGCTAGGCGTGACGTTGGCCGAAACGAAGATAACGACCGAAGATCTGCTGGAGCTGCGAGTTGGCGACATCATCACGACGTCCAAGGATTCACGCGAGCCGCTGAAGGTGAGCGTCAACGGCGTGACTAAGTTCCTGGCCTACCCGGGCGCCTTTAAGGGACACAAAGCGATTCAGGTCGACGCCATCTTGCCCCCGAAAAAACAAAAGCCGGTTCAGCCAAAGATGCCCAGCAACACGCCGTCGCAACCGGCAAAACCGGCAAAACCGCCGGGGAAGAAATAAGGGGCCATCGCCAATCGTAGCCCAAGGGCGCAAGCCGAGGGAATGTGGTTGCGATCTGAAAGAGGTCTCAACGTGTACCACTGCTGGACAAGCCAGCAGTGGTACACGTGTGAGTCTCGTCAATTCTACGCCGCCGACGAAAAGATCAGCGACAACACGTCCAACAAGCTCGCCGCCGTCTGTGGGTTTCGATTAACGCGGCGGTCGTTTAGCTTCTTCCAGGCGATCACCGCATAGGCGAGGTACCGCTCTTGCACGTCGCTGCGTAGTGACGACGGAAGTTCGCTGGCGATTTCTGGCCAGACGTTCTGCAACTGGGCCAGCGACTCGATGCTGCCGGTCAATGCGCCTGCGACCAACTCGTCAAGCTGCGCCAGCCGCTGTTGTTCGTGGACCGAGATCCCTGAGATCTGGGAAGATGGCAGGGGACCGGCGATCTGAACCAGACGGGCCGAGCTAGTCGCACGAGAGTGGGCTGGATGAGGCGCGTGGCTACGCACGATTTTCCGCGGGCCGTCCCCTGCATCGCTGCGTGGGGTTCCAGCGGCGGCAAGTTCCGCTTCCGACGCATCATTCTGTTCCAATTCTGCGGCGTTCTTGGTTTCGTCTTCCTCCATCGAAAGCAGCTGTAGCCGCAGTCGCTGTCCGAGTGCGTCCAGCTGCAACGCGTCGAGTTGAGGATCGGCTTGGCTGAGCAATTTGACCGCTGACGCCGGCAGGTTGGTGCGGAGCGCCACCAAGACCCAAGTCGCCCACGCGTTACGCAAGCGATCGCCGTTCATCGGCGGATTGGCCAGGTCGAGCAACGAAAGGCCTTCGCCGCGAACGGCGCGACGCTGCTCTTCATGGTTGCCTTCCAGTCCCAGGAAGCGGAACGGTCGCCGCTGCGAGTAGCGAAGCCCCGTCGAAAACGAGAAGAGCGGCCGCAGGTTAACCGGCGTCAAGTTGAAGAACTGGGCGAAGATGCTCTCGTCGCCGCCATAACCGGTCAGGGCCAATCGCGGCTTATCGAGCGCCTCTTGAAACCATGCAGTCATTAAATACGGGATCCGCGCCAGCTGCGATTGCCTAAAGAGCGAAAGATCAACGGGCTTGCCGGTCGGCACCAGCTTGATCTCGCTCAACTGCGAAGGCAACGAGCTTCGCCAACTGAGATTGGCGTCCACAGTCGCCGCGGCGAGCACATGGAACGGATTGTTGGCGAACTGCACGAACTGCGGCGCATCAATCAGCAGGCAGTGCGTATAGATCTGCCGACCGCCGCGGCCGCTGTATTCGGACTGTCCGTTGATCGTCCGCGAGACGCAGTATCGCGTGGCGCTGACCGGATGAAAATTGACGCTGTACGCGGCGAGGTCCTCGCGGAGCATCGCGTCGTGGGCAGGGCACCAAGCGGCGAGTTCGCGGGAGTCTTCCTGGGTGACTCCATTGCTGGCGGCGACCAACTGATAGCCGTCGAGACGCGACGTTTGCGCCGAGGTGAAAATCGCTTGTTGAATTGTAACGGACATATAAGTGGGCAAAGATCAAAGAGGAGAAATCAGAGGTGCAACGTCAAGGGACAGATCTTAGACTTTGCGAATCAACCACTCGAACGGCTCGACGATGCCGCGCGGTTCGATTCGCAGCGGAACATTCACTTTGCTGCCATGATCAAGTCGCTGCGAACAGGCCCCGGTCACGCTGGAAGCGAAAAACCCGACCGTCGAAAACCGTTCGCCAATTTGTTGCCAGAGATTGGGCGTTCGATCTCGAGCGTATCGATCAGGATTGGCGAAGCAAGGATCGCACTGGTCCGCCTTGGAGAAGACGATCGCCATCGGCCGGGTGCATTTGCCCCGTTTCTTCTTTTGCGATTGTTCGCTGAGATAGGTGATCAGCTTCATCATGAAGTAGTTTTGTTCCTGCGAACCATCCTCGATCCGCTCGGTATCGACTAACAGCAGAACGCCGGCGCATTTGCGGAGGAACGAATGAATGGCGGGGTACGAGTGCGGGTGATCGACCTCTTCGAGGATCGCTTCGCCAGCCATGTCGGGCATGATCAGTTCGATCGGGCGTTTGTGGCTGGGCAGCTTGGCTTGGCAGTGGACCCAGTTCCAGCGGTCCGGTTCGTTTGGCGTCTTTTCGGGAAACGCCGACGAGGCGAGCGCGGCCATCGTGCGCTGCTGTAGCGTGATTGAGAAGGCGCCGCGGGCCAGCACCTGTACGCGATTGTTACGCCGCGTCAGCATGTCGAGCAACATGCCGAGATAGACCGTCTTGCCGGCCGCGGCGGTACCTAGCACCGCAATCATGCCGGGCTCGATCCCTTGCGTATTGGCTTGATGCGACAGGGCCATCGGGGCCGAACAATGTCGGCAGAGTTCGACGTCGTAGTTGTTGTCGCCGCCGCAGATGTAACACGAAATCGGAACCGCGTATTGCGCCAGGCGATACGATTCCATCGCTACGAGAGCTTTGCGTACCATAAGATTAGTTCTCCCCGCCTGCCGCAGCGGCGGCTTCTAGTTCTACTTCCATCTCGCCGCCGTCGAAGGATTCTTCGTCCGGCAGAATATCGCAATAGCTGACCGCACAGCGGAACCCGATGTTGTGCTTGCGAGCGATCGCCTTATCGCCGCTTTGATAATCGCACGAAGCCTGGTGATCAAAGTAAGTGTCGTACGCGCCGCCGCGGAGGCTGCGCATCGCACTATCAATCACCAGTTGATCTCCAGGAGCCCGCCAGGCGCCAAAGCGGCTGGAGGTCCACTCCCAGACGTTGCCAATCAGTTGGTGGCAACCGGCGACGCTCGCGCCCGGTGCGTACTGATCGACCGGAACGACATGCTCTGGACCGCAGCCCCAAAGGTTTGCCCGACCTTGGTCCATTGATTCGCCCCACGGAAAACGACGTTGAATCGGCTCGGCGCCAGGCAGCGGCACCGGCCAGGCGCCAGCCTTGATCCATTCGGGATCGGTCGGCAGACGCTTGCCGACCCAGCGGGCGTAAGCCGCCGCTTCGTACCAGCAAACGCCGACCACCGGATGACGCTCCTCCCCTTCGATAAAGCGTCCGTTCCGCCAGTAGCGCGGGCCAGGCAGCCCCGATTGATCGACAAAGTCGAGCACGGCGGGCCAGATCTCTGGATCCCACAGCGGCATTTGTTCATAACCGCCGGCGTCGACGAATTCCTGGTACTCTTCATTGGTCACTTGAAAACGATCGAGATAGACCGCTTCGACCCGCACCAGGTTGCCGCCGTAGCCTTGGGAATGTTCGTCGTCCGGTTTCGCGCGACCGACCAACACGTCCCCCTCCGGCACGATCGTCATCATGTCGTCGAACGCGTGGCGCGCCTGTTCCAGCAGATGGGGCGGCAGATTGGCCGCGATCTGAGGACGGAGCAGCAGCGAGTAGCGTCCCTGCTCTAACATCAAGCGAGCCAGGGCCTCGGTATCGGTCGGCTCTGGCTCGGGACGAGATTTCGATCTTTGCGGGCGCGCTACGTTGACGGCCGCGGCTTCCGCCTGCTGGCGACGTCGCAGCAGCGCATAGGCGCCGCCGGCTACCGCCGCCAATACGGCCACGCCAACTACGATTTGCCAGAATCCGGCCAGCCAGGCGATTCCTAGCGCGCCGACGGCGACGCCGATCGTCAGCGTCAACCAATGTTGTTTGAAGAAGAGCATGGGAATCGTTCCTGCAACAAGTTTGATAGCGCCCCTGCGCTGGTAGCGCACGCTTACCGATTCTGGCCGTTGGCTCGTCGACGGTTGATGTCACGTTGAAGTTTGGCGAACTGGGCCATCACCGAATCGACAACGTTGTCGCCCCCCATCGGACGCGACTGAGTCGACTCGCGGACGACGGTGTTGGTGCCGACCGACGTGGACGAGAGCGACTCGTCAGGCGGCGCTGGACGGGTGGCGATGGCGCCCGACTGCCGTTCAAGCATCGTCCGCATCGACTTCAGTTCGGTCGACCACTCGGCTCGCTCGGCGGCGATTTCGCGTTGCTGGCGATCGACGGTAGCGGTTAGCTCGGCGGCCCGGTTGCGGACGCGAGCAAGTTCGTCTTCCAACTCGACGAAGTCGTCTTCGTGCCCTTCGCTGAAGCTGTCGCCCCGATCAAAATGTTGCTGCGCATCGAGCAGTTCGATCTTGACGGCGGCCAGTTGTTGTTTGAGATGGGCGATTTCGCCGCGGCTTTCTTCCAGATCTCGCTGGGCCTGAGCGGAGTCTCGCAGTTGTTGTTCAAGTTCCAGGTTGCGCTGCTGCGCTTCGGCTAGCAACGATTGATTCGCTTGGTCAGCGCCGCTTTGCGCCTTCCATTGTTCCGCTTCAGCGCGCGCAGCGGCAAGTTCCGACTGGGCGGCGGCGAGATGTTGTTCGTGCTGTTGGATCGTCTGTTGCAGTTGGGCCAGCTCGGCCGACGAGGCGGAGGCGCCTTGAGCGTCAGCCGCTTGCTGAGCGACGGCTTGTGAGGCTTCTTGCGAGCGTCGTTCGAACTCGGCGGAGAGTCGTGCTAGTTCCGCGACGAGTTCTTCTACGAATTGCTCGAGGCCCTGATTGTGAGCCTTGAGCTGCTCGAGCGCCTCCTCCAGGGCCGGGTAGCCTACCTGGAGCAACTGTTCTGGATTGGCAGTCACGGCGATTCTTCTTCCCACCCAGGCGTGATCGATTCGTGCGCTCGCCTTCAGTGCGAGCCTGCGTATGAAAAGCAGTGGAAGCGGCGAAGCGCCTCCGTCTCTGAAAAGGAAATGAGGACGAGCGGCCGGGTGCGACCTTCGCCAACTGAAAAGTAGGTCGAATTCTTCTCGCAGGCAAAGAATCAAGATTCCGTTTGTCTACTTTTTCGTGGCAAAGGCCCATAGGCGGTATATTCAAAACATTCCGCGCGACCGTTAAAATCAGCGTAGACCTTTTTCATGCCGGCAAATGGATGTTAGGTTTAGGTCAGACAACAGTTGATCTTTCCGCCGCAAACGAAGGAGCCTTCCCCATGATTCGCACATTGTTGCTTCCCGCCATTTTGCTTTCGGTGCTCGCTAGCGTTGGTTCGGTCAGCGCCGCCTCGGTTGAGCCTTCCTGCTGTGCGCCGCAGCCGGCGCCGTGCTGCGAGACCCCCTGTATCAAGTATCGCGACCATCATCGTCGCTGTTCGAAGATCTGCTGCAGCTGCGAACCGCCGGTTAAAACGATCCTGGTGGTTGAGAAGCCCTGCACCAGCTGCGCGTATGAAGTTCCGGTTTGCTTGCCGGCCTGCTGCACCGGCGCTCCGCAAGTTTGCAGCCGCGCGGGCATCTTCGGTCGCAAGATCGTCGAGTATCAGTGGTGCTGCGGTTTCCGCGTCAAAATGGTCTTCACCCACTGCGGCGACCTGATCGTTCACTCTTACTACTAGAGCGACCCGCTTCAGCAGTACGAAATCAAAGAACCCCGCCAGCGTATGGCGGGGTTTTTCTTTTGCCTTTGGCGACGGTTGCGGGGTACGATAGAACATAGAAGCGTCGACTACCCACCTCATCTATGCAGGCGTTCTCTATGAGTAGTAGGAAATCTAAGACCGCGCGCAAAGCGAAAGCGCACGGCCATCGTCCGGGCGAAGGTCAGCAACTGCAGACCGCCGATTCGATGACGATCTTCTGGACGCTCTGCGGCGTCACCACCCTGATTGCCGAGGTCGCGAATCTTGCCGTACTCAGTTACGTCTGGGCGAGCGGCGAGCCTTCGATGCGTTTGGAATCGATTGCGATGTTATTGCTGATGGTCGCCATGGTGACCGGCACAATTAGCATATTGCTGATCCCGATCGTGCTGCAGCAAGGCCGCAACGTCCCTAAGGCGATTGTCCGGGCAATCCTGGTGATCGGCCTGTTGCCCTGGCTGGCGTTCTTCGTGCAGTTGGGAAGATAAGAAAGCCTGGACGCTACTTGCCGAGGTCTTTCGCTTCCTGTTCTTTGATCTGCTCGAGAAAACCTTTCGGGCGCAGGTCGGCTTCTTTGAAGCCGGCGGAGATCAGCGACTGCATCGAAGCCTTCAAGGCGGTTGCCGGCTGGCCGTTTCGTTCCGAGAGATAATTCGCAGCGAAGAACGCTCGCTTGCCGGCGTTGCTATAGCAGTAGACGTCTTTTCCCTCGGGGAGCGACGCGATGATCTTCCTGCATTCGGGGTCGAAGGCGATCCGAGAGAAGGGCGCCAGCATCGCGCCCTCGATGTGTCCCTTCTTCCACTCGACCCCTTCGCGGACGTCGAGCAGCACGATTTCGTCCTTCTCGAATCGCGCGAGCAGTTTCTTCAGATCTTCCGCTTGGGTCTGACTGGCGATGACGCCCAACAGCATAATCGCTACGAGCGTGATATTCGTGCGAATCGTCATCCAGCGAATCCTCCGAACCGATTTGGGTGGCGCGATTAAAACTCGGCGCTCCCCGGCGTACGGGGGAAGGGGATCACATCGCGGATGTTACCCATGCCGGTAATGAACTGTAGGATGCGCTCGAGCCCTAGTCCAAAACCAGAGTGAGGGATCGTGCCGTATTTCCGCAGTTCTAGATACCACCAATAATCGGCTGGATTGAGTCCTTGCTCCTGCATTCGTCCTTCCAGCACGTCTAATCGTTCCTCACGCTGGCTGCCGCCGATGATTTCGCCCACCTTGGGGGCCAAGACGTCCATGGCCCTGACTGTTTTGCCATCTTCGTTACAACGCATGTAGAACGGTTTAATCGTGCGCGGATAATCGTGCAGAATCACCGGCTGTTTGAAATGGACTTCGGTCAAGAAACGCTCGTGCTCCGACTGCAGATCGGTTCCCCAATCGACCTTGTATTCAAACTTCTGCCCGCTCTTCAGCAGCACGTCGATCGCGTCGGTGTAGCTGACTCGCAGGAACTCGCTGTCGGCCATCAAGGTGAGCGTCGACAGGACGGTGTCGTCGATGCGGTCGTTGAAGAACTGCAGGTCGTCGCCGCAGTCGCGTAGCACGTCCGAGATAATCCGTTTGATGAAGTCTTCGGCGACCTGCATGTTCCCTTCGAGGTCAACGAACGCCATCTCGGGCTCAACCATCCAGAACTCGGCCAAGTGACGCGAGGTGTTGGAGTTCTCGGCTCGGAAGGTCGGACCGAACGTGTAGACGTTCCCAAGGGCCGTCGCGAAGATTTCGCCTTCCAACTGTCCGCTGACCGTTAGGTACGAAGGCCGCTCGAAGAAGTCTTGCGTGTAGTCGACCTTGCCGTTTTGTTTCGGCGGCGCTTCCAAGTCGAGCGTCGTCACCTTGAACATCTCGCCGGCGCCTTCGCAGTCGCTGGCGGTGATGATCGGCGTATGCACGTACAGGAAGCCGCGCTCTTGGAAGAAGTTGTGGATCGAACGCGAAACGCAGTTGCGCACGCGGAACACGGCGCCAAACGTATTGGTGCGCGGCCGCAGGTGGGCCCACTCGCGGAGCTTCTCCATGGAGTGCCGCTTCTTCTGCAGCGGATAGGTCTCGACGTCGGCCCAGCCGTAGACGTGGATTTCGCTCGCTTGAACTTCGGTCGTTTGACCCTTGCCCTGGGATGCGACGATTTCACCCACGACCCGCAAACTACAGCCGGGAGACAGCTTTTTCACTTCGGCTTCGTAGTTGTCGAGCTTGCCGTCGGCGACCACCTGAATGTTGCCCATACAACTGCCGTCGTTCAGTTCGATAAAGCTGAAGCCGGCTTTACTGTCGCGGCGGGTGCGAACCCAGCCTTCGAGCGTGACTTGATTGCCGACTTGATCGGCGGAGAGGGCGGTGCGAACGGTGATTTTTTGCATGACGAACTTTCCGAAGCTTGCGGTGCGAAGATTGTATTCTAGCCGCGCAGGTTCGAAAGCAAAAAGGGCGGCCGCGTCTGGAAAATGCGACCGCCCTGGAGTTATTTCTTCTGGCGATTTTTCTATTCTGCGGCGTCGGCTTTCGGCGCATCGGGCTTACGTAAGAAAAAGCCGATGAAGACCGCCAAGATGTAGGCGACCGCTAGGCTCAACACCACGTTGGTGGCCAGAGCGTTCGCCGGATTCTTGTCGGTCCATTTACCCCACAACGACTGACCAGCCGCCCCAAAGGCGCCGACCACCGCCGCCACCATCAACACGTTCCAGGCGACCATCGAGATACCGGTCGGCTTTTGGTCTCCCAGGATTCGCTTGCTGTTCATCATCAGGAAGAACGTCGTGTAGGCGATCGGCAGCAGCAGGATCGCAAAGCTCGACGCGGCGATCGCCAGCCAGATGCGGGCTTCGCCGGTCCAGGCGACCACCCACGAAGCTCCGGCCAGACCGGCGACGATGCAGCCGATCACGTGCGGGGCTCCGCCAGCTTTGGCGCCCAGCATCTCGGTAAACGCATAGCCGTTGATCAGCATCAAGATGATGATCGTGGAGAAGCCCATCCCGAAGACGCCTAGACCAAAGATCAAGCGAGCGGTCGCTTTGCCGACGAGCGGCGCGAGCGCTTCGGACAACTGGTCGGCATTTCGCTGTACCAGCGAAGCGACGATTAACCGTTCCGGTTCGTTCAACTTCGTCAGAAACTCTGGCGCCAGCGAAGCGGTCAGGTCTTTCTCTTCTTTGGCGATCTGCAGCTTGGTTTGGCCGGCGTTGTCCTCCGCGATTTCCGCGTATTGGTCGGCGTATTTCTCCTTCAGCAGCGGTGTAATCACGGCCGTGGCGCCGCCAAAGATCGGCGACTTGGCGACTTCGGCCGGATCGCTGCTGAGCCAATAGGGATCGATTTTCGGATCGTTGTAGTTGCTGCCGTTAAAACGGCCGGCCGAAGCGATCACCACACAGGTGGTCACGATGATGTAGGGAATCGCCATACCGGTCGAAAGGTCAAAGCGAGCCATGCCGCGGAACGGGCGATCCCAACCGCGAGCCAACATCGAGTAGGGCAGTAGGAAGGTCATATTGATGCCGACCGCCGTCGCTGCGGCGCCAATCATCACGGCGCTTTGGTTACTGACGATCTTGTCGTAGAAGAACTGGCGATAATTTTCGGTGGTTTGATCGACCAACATCGCCAAGTCGCCGGTCGGAGCGCTCAACTGACTGAGGTCCGGAATGAAGCCCGAGAAGATCTCTCCCCAGTTCAAAGCTCCTTGTCCCGCCATCAACAACACGACGCCAAAGAAGCAGATCACTACCATGCCGACTAGCAGCTTCAGCAGCACGTCAAAGATCTTGGCCCCGGTCCCGCCACGGGTATTAAGCAAGACCACGAAGCCTGCCGCCACCAACAGAATGATTGAAACGGTCCATTTCGACGTAACGCTACCGTCGATCAAGCCGGGCAGCAGGTTTTTGTCGAGCGCGTCATAGCAGAGCGAAAACTGCGGCATGATGAAAATCATGTTCGCCAGGCAGGTCGCGATTACCCAGCCCCAACCAAGCGCCGGATTAATGTGCGAATTGATTTCGCCAAACGGCTTCTGGCCCGTCGAGAGCGTGACATAGCTGATCGCCGAAAGCATCACCACGCCCAGGATGATCGCCATCAGCTGCAGCCACAGCATGTTAGTGCCGCCGAGCGAACCGAGATAGAGAGCGCCGGCAAGCGAACCGCCCCCCAGCGTGATCGCACTTTGCAGCCAGCCCGGCCCCGAGAGGCGCACGAAGGCGAAAAGCGGCGCGAGCCCCCCCTTGGCATACGCGTCCTGCAAAATTTCTCGGTCGGTCTGAACGTGGTTACTCTGAGACTCGGGCGGAGCGGGAGCGTTCGATTCGGACATGGCTTGGGGCGGAAACTCGTGTGAGTGAGAAGATGGTGAGGAGGGTCTAGTGTAAACCGCATTCAACCCCGCTTGTAGCGCCTTCCAGCGAAGGCGCTACATTTTTCTGCGGGTGAGTTTCGAGAGTTTGCGGATTAGTGGTGACCTTGCGCGGCGAGATAGCGCTCGGCGTCCAGGGCGGACATACAACCGGTCCCCGCGGCCGTAACCGCCTGGCGATAGTAGTCGTCAGCCACGTCCCCAGCGGCGAAGACCCCTTCGACGCTGGTGTTGGTCCGAAACGGAACCGTCCATTTGAGGTATTTCTTGTCGGTCATTTCCAGCTTCCCTTCCAGGAAGTCGGTATTCGGCGTGTGGCCGATCCCCAGGAAAAAACCGGACGCTTCATATACTTTCGACGAGTCGTCGACCACGTTCTTGATTCGGGCGCCGGAAACGCCGTTGTCGTCATCCCCCAAGACTTCTTCGACGACCGAGTTCCAGACGAACTCGATCTTGGGGTTCTTTTCGGCCCGCTCAGCCATGATTTTCGACGCTCGCAACTCTTCCCGGCGATGAACCAGGTAGACTTTCGACGCAAATTTGGCCATGTAGTCGGCCTCTTCGACCGCCGAGTCGCCGCCGCCAACCACGATGCAAGGTTTGTCGCGGAAGCGGGGGAGGGCGCCGTCGCAGACCGCACAGGCGCTAACCCCGCGATTTTTGTACATCGCCTCTGAGGGGAGGCCGAGATAGTTAGCCCGGGCGCCGGTCGCAATGATCACTGAGTGAGCTTCGACCGTCTCTCCTTCACGCGTTTTCAGGCGGAAGGGACGGACGTCGAAGTCGACCTCGACGATATCGTCGCCGACAACGCGGGTGCCAAAGTTCTTCGCTTGCTGACGCATCAGCTCCATCAGTTCCGGCCCGCTGACGCCATGCTTCATGTGGGGCGCCATGTATTGGCGGAGCTCGGAATCGATCGAGTCGTCCAGATAGGCGGTCATGTCGCCTGACGGAAAGCCGGGGAAGTTCTCGACTTCGGTCGTCATGGCGAGCTGACCGAGCGGTCCGCGTCCAACATCGTAATGTTCCTGGAGCGGCGCCCCTTCAAACACAAGAGGTTGAATCTCCGCTCGAGCGGCGTAGATCGCCGCAGTCCAACCGGCAGGTCCGCTTCCAATAATGACGACTTTCTCGGCCACGAAATCGACTTTCTATGATTTTAGGTAATAGCTGGGCCCCTTGGCCATAACACAACCATCGCGTCATTATAGGCGGCTGACGCCGTTCGTCCACTGCGGGGAAAGGGCGCCGGTTGACGATTTTCAGCCGCTTTGGTACGATCAGCCGCTTGTTTCCATCCCTTGCCACCCGCAGGGGAGCACAATCACCGGGAAGAGGGCCAACGGCCCGCGGCCGGAACATGTGGAAAGCGTCTTTCTGGTTGTCGATCCGCTGCTGGCGAAGTGAGGCGGATCGGTCAGGAACTGTCGAAGTTTGTCGGACAGTTCTGCGGCTAGAAGGATCGGAGTATCGCTTCGCAGAGGCTGAACCTTCTTAGGTAAACGCTTCTCCGGCAATAGTAGGTGCCGGCATCGCTCAGTTGGCACACATCGTATCCTGGCGTTCCCACTGTTAAGGAAAGCCTCTATGTCTACTGACGGCAGTGCAAACTCCGTAATCAAAGAACTGGTCGAATCGGGCATCCACTATGGTCACCGCACCAGCCGGTGGAACCCGAAAATGGCGCCGTATATCTACGCCAAAAAGAACCAGATCCACATCATCGACGTCCGCGAAACGATCCGCGGTCTGCTGCGTGCCAAGAAGTACCTGACGCAGGTCTCCGAAGGGGGCTCGCTGGTCTTGTTCGTCGGCACCAAGCGTCAAGCGGGCGCCGCGATCGAACGCGAAGCTGAACGTTGCGGCATGCCGTTCATCAACGAACGTTGGCTCGGCGGTACGCTCACCAACTTCCGCACCATTCGCAGCCGCCTGACCCGTCTGGAAGAGCTGGAATCGATTCTGGAAGGGGACGAACTGCACAAGTATTCGAAGAAGATGCAGTCGTCGCTGGCCCGCGAACATCGCAAGATGTACCGCAACCTGAACGGTCTGCGGACCATGAATCGCCTGCCGGAAACGCTGGTGATCATCGACCCGAAAAAAGAACGCAATGCGATTCGCGAAGCCCAATCGCTGGGAATCACGACGCTCGCCCTGACCGATACCGACTGCGATCCGGATGAAATCGATTTGCCGGTGCCGGGCAACGACGACGGCATTCGCTCGATCGAATTGTTCGTCAAGCACCTGGCCGATGCGGTCATCGACGGCAAGCACAACATCGCCATGAAGGGCAAAGACGCGGCGCCGGCTTCGTAATTGCGAATGCGGGTCCTCTCGTTCATCAAAGATTCAAGGGAAGCGAGTAGGCTAAACTCCTTCCCTAATACACGTACGAACCAATTCTGACACCGACTAAATCTCGGAGAATCTGATATGGCAGGAATTTCGGCGGCTGCGGTGAAATCACTCCGCGAAAAGACCGGACTTCCCATGATGGAATGCAAGAAGGCGCTGTCCGAAGCGGGCGGCGACGAAGACGGCGCGATCCGCTGGTTGCGTGAAAACGGCGCCGCGATCGCCAGCAAGCGTTCGGATCGCGTGACCGAATTCGGTCGCTTCGGCGTTTACGCCGACGTCGAGAAGGGCGTTGGCGCCATGGTCGAACTGAAGTGCGAAAGCGCCTCGGTGGTCCAGCTCGACGACTTCATCGCTTTGTCCGACGATATGGCGAAAGTGCTGGCCGAAGGGCCGGGCGCTGCGACCGCCGAAGAGCTGTTGGCTCAACCGTCGACGATCAAGCCGGGTCAGACGCTGGGCGAAGTTCGCGACGACCTGTTCAATCGCGTTCGCGAAGTCTTCAACATCGGTCGTATGATCCGCATTGATGGGTCCGCCGGCGGTTATAGCCACAACAGCAGCACCGTCGCCGGTGTGTTGATCGAAGTCGAAGGTGGCGACAACGAAACCGCCAAAGACGTTTCGATGCACATCGCCGCGATGCGTCCTTCGGCCCTCACGGTTGAAGAACTCGATCCCAAGGTTGTCGAAAACGAGCGTTCGATTCTGACCGAAGCGGCTCGTAACGAAGGCAAGCCGGAAAAGATCATCGAAAAGATGGTCGAAGGTCGCCTGCGTAACTTCTACGCCGAGTCGGTTCTGCTCGAACAGCCGTTCGTGAAAGACGACAAGCAAACCGTTGGCGCCTACGCCAAGAGCAAGGGGATGACCGTCAAGCGGTTCGTCCATTGGAGCCTGGGTGAAGAGCCCTCGGCCGAAGGCTAGTCCTTTCGCGGAGTTCCGCACCAACAAAATGAAGAGGCCCTGCTCACTGTAGCAGGGCTTTTTCGTTCTTGTTGTCTTTGCCTACCGCAAACCGGCGGCGTCGGCTGTGCGGCGCACTACGTTTCCGGTAGAATTCCACCGACGAATTCGGCTTCTCCCTCTTTATTTTGCCAAGGTTCGCCGCATGACCCAAACGGACGCACTTTCGCCGCATTACTCTCGCATCGTTCTCAAGCTTTCCGGCGAGAGCTTTTCCCGCCATGGCGAACGCGGGATCGCCATGGATGAAGTGGTGCATATCTCGCGGCAAATCCACCAGGCCTCGCAGCTCGGCTGCCAGATCTCGGTGGTGATCGGCGGCGGTAACATCCTCCGCGGCGGTCAATTCAAGAATGAAAGCGCAATGATCCAAGAGGCGACGGCCCACTATATGGGGATGTTGGCCACCGTGATCAATGGGCTGGCGTTGCAGGACGCGCTCGAATCGCTGGGCTGCGAAACGCGGCTGACGACGGCGATTCGGATGGATGGCGTCGCCGAGCCCTACATTCGCCGCCGTGCGAAGCGGCACCTGGAGAAAGGTCGCATCGTGATCCTGGCGGCCGGAACCGGCAGTCCCTTTGTCACGACCGACACTGCCGCCGCTCAGCGAGCGCTGGAGTTGGAAGCGGACATCCTGATGAAAGCGACGCGGGTCGATGGGGTTTATAGCGATGACCCCGAGAAGAACCCCCACGCCATTTTCTATCGCAATTTGGATTTTGCGACCGTGCAAGCGCAAAACCTGCGAGTGATGGACTCGACCGCGATCACCCACTGCCGTGAACATGGCATGCCGATCTTGGTGTTCAACTACCGCACCGACGGCAACATTCAGCGTGCCGTGCGGGGCGAACATGTCGGGACGTTGATTTCTCCCGAACTACAACCGGTGAACTAGCGAAGGCGCCGGTTTTGCGCTGCGAGACAGGGAAGTTGACCTTACTGGAGTTCTCCAGTTTGCCCTGCTCCCGTCGATCGCGGCGAATTTCCTGTTAGGATAACTCCAACGGAGCCGCATATTTTCTTCAGGGCTAAAGTAGGGTAGCCTTATGAAGATTGTTCACGACGCAGGGCGTCGTTCTCGTCTCTGCTGGACACCTCAAATTCAATCGTGGGACCGAGCCATGAGCGCTGACACAATTACAACGGAAGCCGAAGATCGCATGGACAAGGCGATTGAGCATCTGAAGAACAATCTTTCCGGCATACGAACTGGCCGTGCGACCCCGGGGCTTGTCGACTCGCTGCGCGTCGAGGTCTACGGTTCGCTGCAACCGATCAAGCAAATCGCATCGGTCAGCGTGCCTGAGCCGACCCAGTTGTTGATTCGCCCCTATGACACCAGCGCGATCAAGGACATCGAGAAAGCGATCGTCGCCAGCGATTTGGGAATGGCCCCGCAGAGCGATGGACGCGTGATCCGTTTGAATGTTCCGGCCCTGTCGACCGAAGTTCGCAAGAAGTTGGTCGCCCGGATCAAAGAACTGGCCGAAGAGGCGAAGGTCTCGATCCGCAACGTCCGCCGCGACTGCAACAAGTCGGCCGAAAACGCGGAGAAGGCAAAGGAGATCGGCGAAGACATCCGCGACGACATCAAGAACGAAATTCAAGAACTCACAAAAAAGTTTGAAGAAAAAGTCTCAGAAATGGCCAAGGCCCGCGAAACGGAAGTGATGGACGGCTAACGTTCGTCGTAAAATAGAACAGCTCAGCAAGGTCGCGGCGCCACCATTGGTGCACGCGACCTTTTTTCGTTTATGACGCCGTAAGTTGAGATTGATCTGATGCTTCGTTTTGAGAGTCGAATGTTTTCGTTAGTTTGGGCCGCCGTGGCGCTGGTCGCCGGTTTCGGCGCCGCTTCGCAAGCTTCGGCGGGAGACGCTCGGGTGAAACGCATTCTGGAAACCAAAGAGCCGCTGGTGATTGGACATCGGGGCGCCTCAGCATTCGCTCCGGAGAACACGATCCCGTCGTTCCAACTGGCGATCGAGCAGAAGGCGGACCTGGTGGAGCTCGACTACTACCACAGCGCCGATGGCGTGCCGTTCTGCATTCACGATAAGACCTACGATCGGACGACCAACGCCAACCAGCAGTGGAAGAGCAAGAAAACCGAAATCGCCGCCAAAGACTGGTCGGATATCGCCGGGCTGGATGCCGGCAGCTGGTTCGACGCGAAGTTCGCTGGCGTCAATGTGCCGAAACTTGATCAGGCGATCGAAGCGATTCAAGCTGGAAGCGTCACGCTGATCGAGCACAAGCAAGGAGACGCCGACACCCTGATCCAACTGCTTAAAGAGAGAGATTGGACCGACAAGCTGGTCGTCCAATCGTTCGACTGGGATTTCGTCGCTCGCTGTGCCGAACTAGAGCCTTCGCTGGCGATCGCCGCTTTGGGTAGCGACAAGTTGACCGCCGAGCGGATCGCCCCGATCGTCGACAAGGTCGAAGTGATCGCGTGGAACTACAAGTTCGTCGATAAGGCGGCCGCCGACATGGTTCACAAGCAAGGCAAGAAGCTATTCGTCTACACGGTCAACGATCCGCAAATGGCGAAACAGCTGGTCGAACTTGGCGTCGATGGCATCATCACCGATCGCCCCGGCGAGATTGGTGCCGCGATTCGCAAGTAGAAGCGGTTGCTAGCAGCCAGGAAGATCAAACAAGGACGGTGCGAAGGGTCGCGCCGTCCTTTTTGCTGCGCGGGGCGAATCGATCTTGACCCCATTCGCGATGAGGCCTATTCTGCTGCGCCCTAACTTATTAGGGATCGACCCGCATGGATGCAAACTTTAGAAAAAATCGATCGATTTTCACAGAAGCAAGGAGGCGAGTGTGACTACGTTTCGAAACGCCCATCGAACAACCTGGGCCATTATCGCGGGCGGCTTCGTTCTGGTCGCTATCGGCGCGATTACCGTTCGCAATCTTGGTGGCGAAAACAGCGCTGTCGCCCAGCAACCAAACGCCGCTCAAGCCGCCGCTCCGGCGATTAAGACGGTTGCCGTCGTCAATCGCGAGCCCATTACCCGGGATGAGCTGGGACGCGAAGCGGCTCGTCGCTTCGGCGAAACCGTGCTCGAAAGCGTGATCAACAAACGCTTGATTGCCGACGAATGCCAAAAACGAAACATTCAGATCACCCAGACCGAAATCGACGCCGAAGTCGAACACACGGCCAAGAAATTTGGTCTTTCGGTCGAAAAGTGGTTCCTGCTGCTGAAAGATGAACGGAACGTCACGCCGGCTCAGTACCGCAACGATATCGTCTGGCCGACGATGGCCTTGCGTCGTTTGGCCGCCAGTCGCTTGGAAGTGACTCAGGAAGAACTGAACGAAGCCTGGGAAACGCAATTTGGCCCGAAGGTGAAGTGCCGGATGATCTCGGTCACCGACCGCGCCCTGGCTGAAGAGCTGCGGGCCAAAGCGGCCGCCAATCCGGAGGCGTTCGCCGACATGGCGAAGGACTTCTCGGAAGATCCGAACAGCGCCGCCGCTCGCGGTCTGATTCCGCCGATCAGCAAGAACATGGGAACGCCGGAAGTGGAAGACTTGGTCTTCGCCTTGAAGGAAGGAGAAGTCTCGCAGGTTCTCTTTACCGCCGGGCAGTACCTGATCTTCCGCTGCGAATCGCATCTGCCGCCAACCCAAGTCGATGAGAAAAAACAGCCCGAGATCGCCCAACGCATGGTCGAAGCGATTCGCGAGCACAAGCTCCGCTCGTCGGCCGGCGACGTTTACGAAGAACTGCAGAAGAACGCCAAGATCGAGAACTTCCTGGAAGATCCGACCGGTCAGCCGGCGTCCAACGTGATCGCCACCCTCAACGGGCAGCCGATCATGCTGCACGACCTGGAAGAGGAGTGCATCACCCGTCATGGCGTCGAGGTGCTGGATGGCGAAATCAATCGCCGCGTCCTGCAGCAAGCTTTGAAGTCGCACAACCTGGAAGTGACCGAACAGGACCTGAATGACGAGATCAGCCGCGCCGCCGACTCGTATGGTTTCCTGAAACAGGATGGCTCGCCCGATTTTGAAGCCTGGCTCGAGGAAGTGACCCAAGAGCAGAACATCACCGTCGAGGTTTATGTTCGCGATGCCGTTTGGCCGACCGTCGCCCTGAAGAAGCTGGTCGCCGAAAAGGTCCAGGTCACCGAAGAAGACGTCCAGAAGGGCTTTGAAGCCAACTATGGAGAACGGGTCCAAGTCTTGGCGATCGTGCTCGACAATCAGCGTCGCGCCCAGGAAGTGTGGGACATGGCCCGCAAAAACCCGAGCGAGCAGTTCTTTGGCGAACTGGCCCGTCAGTACTCGATTGAGCCGGTCTCGAAGAACAACGACGGTCAGGTGCCGCCGATTCGCCGCAATGGCGGTCAGCCGAAGCTGGAAGAAGAAGCCTTCCGCCTGCAGCCGGGCGAACTGTCGAGCATCATCAACGTCGGCCGTCAGTCGTTGATCCTGAAGGCTCTTGGCCGCACCAAGCCGACGATCACCGACATCAACGTCGTCCGTGACGAACTGATCAAGGACATCCACGAAAAGAAGATTCGCCTGGAAATGGCCAAGGCGTTCGATCAACTGCGGGAAGAAGCCCAGATCGACAACTTCCTGGCCAATACCACCCAGATGGGTAAAAAGTTGGAAGCTGCCGCCCGACAGCAACCGACTCGTTAATACCGAGACTTCTCCAGAAGTTCTGCAAAACCTGGAAGCCCCGACGGTCGTCGGGGCTTCTTTTTTTAGGTAGCGAGCGAACCTGCGGTCTGTGCTGGCAATCCTCCGATCTAGTCGTCCTTTCCTCCCCGGTCGCCGATTCTTAGAATTACAGTTTCTGCGACTAGTTTCCCCTTACGCATTTGCCGCCTGGCGGCGTTTTTCAGGTTTAGTTCCATGAGCTCCGAATCCGGCCACCCCATCGGTGGCGAGACTCCTTTTGAGGTTGAATATGCGCAGCGCGTTTACCGCCTGCCTCCGTACATGTTCGGCCGCATCAACGCCTTGTTGTACGAAAAGCGGGTCGCCGGACATGACGTCATCGACCTGGGAATGGGCAATCCGTCCGATCCGCCGCAAGAATTCGTCATGGAAAAGATGTGCGAAGCGGTCCGGGACGAGCGGAACCATGGCTACAGCAAGTCGAACGGCATTCGCAACTTGCGGCGGGAAGTCGCCGGCAAGTACCTGAAAAAATATGGCGTACGACTCGATCCCGAGTCGGAAGTGATCGCCTGCCTCGGCTCGAAAGAAGGTTTCTCGCACATGTGCCTAGCCTTGATGGGCCCAGGCGACACGGCAATCGTCCCGGCGCCTTATTTTCCGGTGCACACTTACGCGGTCGCCCTGGCTTCGGGCAACGTCATCGCGCTGGAAGTGGGCGATAGCGAAAAATTCCTGCAAAACATCGCCTACACATGCGAGCATCTTTATCCGAAGCCGAAGTTGCTGATCCTCTGCTATCCGCACAATCCGTCGACGGTGACGGTCGAGCCCGAATTCTTCGTCGAGGTCGTGAAGCTGGCGAAGCGGTATGGCTTTATGGTGATTAGCGACTTCGCCTATGCGGACGTCGCCTTTGACGGTTATAAGCCCCCCAGTTTTCTCTCGGCCCCGGGCGCGTCGTCGGTTGGCGTTGAATTTACGACGATGAGCAAAGGCTACAACATGGCTGGCTGGCGCGTCGGCTTCTGCGCTGGCAACGCCGAAATGATCAAAGGTCTCGCCACGATCAAGGGATACTACGATTACGGCATGTTCCAGGCGATCCAAATCGCGGCGATTGTCGCGCTTCGCGAAGGGGACGCGGCGGTCGAAGAGCAGAGCAAGATTTACGAGAGCCGCCGCGACGTCTTGGTCGATGGGCTGACGCGACTTGGCTGGGGCGTTACCCCGCCAAAAGCCGGCATGTTCGTCTGGGCGAAGATTCCGGAAGTCTGGATGCAGCGCATGAATACCATGGATTTCGCCATGATGCTGCTCGAAAAGGGAGACGTCGCCGTCAGTCCGGGCAGCGGTTTTGGTCCGTGCGGCGAAGGCTACGTCCGGATGGCGATGGTCGAAAACGAAGAACGCTTGCGTCAGGCGGTTCGTCAGATCGGCCGCTGCTTGAAGCAGGAAGAAAAAGAGCTGGTCGGCACGCAGGGCTAAACGGCCGCCGACCGCAATTCCCGTAAACTAGCAGCCCCGGATCGCGAGATTCGGGGCTTTTTCTTGCTTTCAGCCAGAATCAGCCCGATTGGCCCGCTCCTTTTTGCTTGGTCCTAGGCGGAGCTAGCGGAGAGCCTTATAATGACCCAAATTTGCGCTCCCGGCGCATGAAAAAAGGAGGACTCTCGCTCGCCGAAACAAGAGTCCTCCCAAATTGGCTGTCCGGACCGAAGCCCGGAGACCCACAGCCGTACTGTTGGATATCGGGCTTCGCCCCATCAATACTTTAAGCGACACGTAACACGGACGATCGTTCCGAAGAGAACGACCTTACCGACTACGAAAGACGTCGCATTCGTTCAACCTGCAACCGAACCTGACGACAAAGCAATGACGCAGCCGATCGCGAAACTAGCGCTGGAAGATGGAACCGTGTTTACTGGTTTTTCTTTGGGTGCTGAGGGAGAAGTCGACGGAGAAGTCTGTTTCAACACGTCGATGACCGGTTATCAGGAGATCCTCACCGATCCCAGCTATCGTGGTCAAATCTTGACCATGACCTACACGCAGATCGGTAACTACGGCGTAAACACCGAGGACATGGAGAGCGCCAAGACGCACATGTCGGGGTTTATCGTGCGTGAATGCAGTCGTCGGGTCAGCAACTTTCGGGCGAATCAATCGCTGGACGAATTTCTGAAACAAAACAACGTCGTCGGTCTGACCGGTATCGACACCCGCGCCTTGGTGCGTCGCCTGCGCAACAGCGGCTCCATGAAGGGCGTCCTCTCGACGATTGACCTGGATGACGCGTCGCTGGTCGAAAAGGCCCGCAGCAGCGCCGGCCTGGTTGGTCGCGATCTGGTGCAAGAGGTAATGCCGGCCGAAGGATCCGATTGGAGCGAAAAGCTCAGCCCGTGGATCAAAATGGGGGACAAGACGCGAGCCGAGAAATCGCGGAGCGAACTCGACCTGCATGTCGTTGCTCTCGACTTCGGCATGAAGTGGAACATTCCGCGACACCTGCAAGACATGGGCTGCAAAGTGACGGTAATGCCTGGCTCGTCGACCGCCGATGAGGTGCTGGCGAAAAACCCGGACGCCGTCTTCTTGTCGAATGGCCCGGGAGATCCGGAGCCGCTAGTCGGCCCGATCGAAACGATCCGCGGCTTGCTCGGTAAGAAACCAATCTTCGGCATCTGCCTGGGACACCAACTGCTATCGCTGGCCTGCGGCGCAAAGACGTTCAAGCTGAAGTTTGGACACCGCGGCGCCAATCAGCCGGTACTTGATATGACGACCAATAAGGTCGAGATCACGTCGCAAAATCATGGCTTTGCCGTCGAAGAAGAGTCGCTGCCCGATTGCTTGGAAATCACCCATCGCAATCTTAACGACAATACCATCGCCGGCGTCCAGCACAAGACGCTGCCAGCGTTTAGCGTGCAGTACCATCCGGAAGCCTCGGCTGGGCCGCATGATAGCGAGTACCTGTTCGAGCGATTCCGCGAACTGGTAACGGGCCAGCAAGTCTAGCCGTCACGGTATTGTTCGATCAGCATCACTATGTCGACCGTCGACAGAGAATCACCGCGCTGCAAGCAGCGGCAAAGCTCTTCCCAGTCGGATACCGCCAGCGAGCCTTGGCGGATTAAGACGGGAGGATTTTCGCCTGCTTCATCCAGGCGAACGAAATAGAGCGCCATCGTGCAGACCGGGCAAGCGATCTCGCCGGTCTGCGAGTCTGTAGGCAACGTTACCGCTAGTCGACAATTTGGGCAGGTCGGCGACGTTTCCTCGGCGGACATGCTAATTCTGTCCGCCGGCGGTCGCATATTCGGTGGCGACCTCTGCATCGTTAGACCCGGCCAGCGGCGGCAGGGCTTCTTCGAGTACGCCCTTCGCCTTTGGCCAAACCAGTACCGCCTCGACCATCATCCAGGCCTGCAGGATCAGCGTACCGACGCTAATGTCGAACAGCAGGTACTTCTCGTTCCAGAAGAACCCGGTGTCGCCTCGGAAGAACTCACCCAGCCAAGTCAGCTGTGGGTACTGCTCGATAAATCCGGACGTGTCGCCGTTGAACATGTTCCACAGCGTCGCCAGGGCGGGCAGGAAGAGCATCAGGACCATCGGCGGCAATGCGAACCAGACTGAAATCTTGCGGCGCCAGAGATAGAAAATCGTGACCATCAGCGCGATGCCGGCTAACAGTTGATTGACGGCGCCAAACAGCGGCCAGAGGAGCATTCCCCCGGCGCCTGGCGAGTTGCCAGCGAAAATGGCGACCAGCCCGCCCAGTCCGACCGCAATACCGGTCGCAACGTACTTGTCGGATAGCGGCTTGGTGACCTTCGACGATGCGAAGAGCTCTTGCAGCACGTACCTTTGCAGTCGCGTTGCCGTATCGAGCGTCGTGGCCGCGAAGCTGGCGACCAACACCGCCATGATCCCCAGACCCATTCGCAGCGGAATGCCGATCGCCGTCAGGAAGTTGGCGCCGCCATCGACGAACGCGCCGACCATGTTGCCCAGGTTGTTGAATTTTTTCCAGCCCGCGCTGGCGTCATAGCGGGCTTCCCACGAGGCGCGACCGACCATCGGCGTCCCCTCGGCGGTCATCACCGCTTGGTAGCTGCCGTCGTCGGTCCGTTCGTAGCGTCCCATTCCGACGCCAGCACAGCAGGCCAGGATTACCACGACCGCCAAAGCGCCCTCCAGCAGCATGGCGCCGTAGCCGACGTACTGCGCGTCCTTTTCGTTATCGACCTGCTTGCTTGACGTGCCGCTGCTCACCAGGCAGTGGAAACCACTGCAAGCGCCGCAGGCGATCGTAATAAACAGAAAGGGGAAAATCGGCGGAGCGTCGAGTGGGATGTTCTCGGCAACCGGCGGGGCGCTGGCGAACAGGTCGGCGGCGCCGGTTAGCGATGCGACGACCAGCCCAAGCCCTAGCAGGAAGAGGGCCAGCACCAGCTCATGACTGTTGATGTAATCGCGGGGTTGCAGCAGCGTCCAAACAGGCAACACCGATGCGACAAAACAGTAAATGAGCAGGAGCACCGTCCAGATCACAACCGCGTTGCCGTAGTATTGCCACCAAGAGACGTCAGCCGGCATATCGGCGGGGTTCAGCAGGTTCACACCTAGCAGCTGCGTCAGGTCGATCGGCAGCCAATAGATGCCCACAAAGATCGCCAGGTACATCACGCCAAGCGCCGCTAGCGACGGCCAGAGTAAATTGCCTCCCTTGCGGCAGACGTAGTAACCAATCGCGATGGCAACCGGCACCTCTATCCAGACTGATAAGACCGACTGGGGATACTTCGCAAAAATCAGGGCGATTACCAGGCCGAAGATCGCCAGTACCACGGTTAGCGTCAGGGCCAGGACCATCAGGAACAAGATCTTCGCCCGGGGGTTGATCAAGCGGCCGGCGACTTCGCCAATCGTTTGACCACGATTGCGCAGCGAGACGACGAGGGCGCCAAAGTCATGGACAGCGCCAACGAAGATCGAACCGAAAACAACCCAGAGCAGGGCGGGGAGCCACCCCCAGAAGACCGCGATAGCCGGTCCAACGATAGGCCCGGTGCCGGCGATACTGGTGAAATGGTGTCCGAAGACGACTTCCCGATTGGTTGGCACAAAGTCGACGTCATCGCGGAGTTGGTGACTGGGCGTGACCGCCTCTTGGTCCAGCCGAAAAATCTTGCGACTTAGCCAACGACCATAGGTGTTGTAGGCGAGGATGAATCCAAAGAAGGAGAGCGCAGCGACAATGAGCGTCGACATCGACTATGTGGGGGCAAGAGTAGGGGGGGGGGGGAAGCAAGGTTATATTATAAATTTTAACGGGAGATCGTGCTCGAATACAGGGCGAAGCGGCAAGAATGCTCAAACCTCCTGGCGGTCTTTGCCCAGGTTAAGGAAGTATTTCGGCCGAGCCATCGGCGGAATTGCGAGAATCGCTCCGTAAGGCGATTGCGGCTCGTGTAGAGGGGCGCCGCAGCTACGGCGAAGAAATCATCGAGACAGGGCAGCGTTAGAAGGCCTGACTCTCACAATTCTGATCGTGGACTGCAGTCTGGCCGACCCGAGTGGGTCGACTTGCAGGTTTGCGCCTCGCATTTCCAAAGCCGGCACCGCGACACCTTGCAACTAGCGTCTGCCTGGCACTTGCCCGAGACGCCGTCGCATTTCTCCTTGTCGCACTCTTTTTTCTCGTCGCACTGACGCACCATGTCGTCGTATCGTCGTTTGCAGCCAGGGCAATGGCCGAAGTGCGCATCCATCTGCCGCATCTGGCTGACGGTTAGCGCCTGCGAATGATAGGCGTGCATCTGATTGCGACATTCGCTGCAAGTAAGCGTCGCATAGACCGGCAGTCGCTGCGCCGGGCCGAGCCACAATACTAGCCCGATCACCAGAAACACCGAGCACAAACTGCCGACCGTTTGAACAGCCAGCCGGCGACGACGCAGCACGACGAGGTTCCTGGCGACCTCGGCGAATTCGCCGGATCGACAGGGGCGCCAGGATTTTGGATCGTGCTCGTTCATGCAGTGAGGGCTTCGGCCTTAGGTAGTTAAAACCAGAAAACTACCCAATCGTAAGCACAAGGGAAGGGAAGTTCGGTGTGGAAGTCTACGAATCAGGGTGATTTCGCGGGAAATCTCTACGCACCGAAGCCAAATCGAAGACTTGGCTGTTCGGCGACCTGCGATTCCGGGGCCTCAGGGATTCGCGGCTCGGGCGCCTGAACGCTGTGGGCCAACCGCTGCAGCGAGCGGAGAACAATCCGGCGTCTTCCAACCTTCACGAGACCGTCATTTTGCAATTCGCCCAGGACGACGGTAACGGTCTCGCGGGTGCTCCCAACGATATTGGCCAGATCTTGGTGCGACAGACGGATTTCAAGTTCGACCCCATCCTCGGTCCGTTTGCCGTAGCTTTCAGCCAGTTCTAGCAGCAGATGCGCCAGGCGATCGCGGTTGGACAGGAAGAGCAGGTTCTTCACGCGTCGTTCGATGCGTCGGCGACGGAGCCCGATCAGCTTGGTCACGCCAATCGACAGGCCGGGGCGAGATTCCATCAACTCGTGCATCGCCTCTTTGGGGATCGACACGATCATGGAAGCTTCGACCGCCTCGGCATATTCGTCGCGGGCTTCCCCGTCCAGGATCGACAGTTCGCCAAACAGTTCACCCGGCTCGATAAAGGCCAGAATCGATTGCTTCCCTTCGGGAGTCAGGTGGCAAATCTTTACCCGCCCCGAGGCGAGCAAGAGAACCGTATCCGCTCGTTCGGCGGGGAGGTAAATCGGCGATCGTTTCGCAAAGCGACGGACCCGCGAGCAAGCGTCGAGTCGTTCGATTTCTGTGGCGGACAGTTGCTCAAAGATGCGGCAGTTCTTCAGGTGCCAAATTTTCTCGGTCATCGAGACCCCCAAAATTGTTCGACGCGGATCACGCCCCCGAAAGCAGGGGAGGCCAAGTCGTAGACCGGGCGGACGATTCCTTGGATTCCGGTCAAGTCATGGGCGTTACGACGATTTTGCCAGAGCGGCAAAAAAAAAGACGCCGAAGCCGGCGTCTAAGAAAGCTACCCCCCGAGGACTCGAACCTCGAATGACAGTGCCAAAAACTGTAGTGTTACCATTACACTAGGGGGTAAAAATGTGAAGGCGATATCTTAACCAACAGGCCCGCAGGTCGACAAGAGCCCCTCAGCCGTCAGACGGCTTCTCTTCCGATAAGAGTTCGTTTGGGGGACGCAGGTTCGTCATGGCGAACGACAATTGTTCCATCTCGATCGCCAGATCGACGCTGGAAACCGCAACTTCGGGCGGCAAATGGAGCGTGATCGGCGCGAAATTCAAAATCCCGCAAATTCCGGCCGAGACGATTCTCTCGGCGACTTCCTGAGCGGCGGAAGCCGGAGCGGCGATGATCGCTAGACGGACATCGTACTGCAAGACGATTTCGGGAAGCTCCGAAATGGGCCTGATTTCGATTCCATCGAGCGTCTTGCCGTACTTGTCCGGGTCGGAGTCGACCGCCGAAACAATATCGAAGCCCTGGTGGCTGAATCCCCGGTGTCCCAGCAATGCTCGACCCAGGTTACCGACGCCCGCCAGGACGACCGGCCAGGTGTGATCGGTGCCGATGATCTGCTTGACGGCCGAGACCAGCTCGCTGCAGCGATAGCCGACGCCGGGATAGCCAAAATGACCAAAGTGGGCCAAGTCCTTACGGACTTGGGCGTCTGTAAACCCAAGCAGTTGCCCAAGTTGGGTGCTGCTTGTCGTGACGACGCCATCTCGCTGAAGTCGCTGCAGTTCTCGCAGATATAAGCTGAGTCGACTGACCACCGCTTTGGGAACGGCGTCGGAGGTCGGTTTGTTCTTGTCTTTCGACTTGCTCATCGGATCCGCGGGAAGGAGTACTCGTGGTGACTGCCTTCCTTTACTCTATCGCTTCCGGTTCTTTCAAGGCAACCCAAGACGTCCGCTGGAGCGGCCGATCGGACTAAGGGCGGAGGAGCCGGAAAAATCGCTTTGGCTTCGCGCAACAAAAAAAAACCCATCGCCGATTCTCGGCGAAGGGGCTTTCGGTAGCGTTCTAGACATGGACGAATCTTACGCGCCGGGCAAGCGAATTACTCGGTCAACATGTCTTCGTGGTTGATGTAGATGTTGCCGTTGGTGGTGTTATAGAGCCAGCCATCGGTATCGTTGACGCTGCCAGCGGTCGGATCGGTGGTGATCGCCTTGATCGTCGCGGAATTGGTGTACGAGTTGACCGGCAGTTTCGACAGGTAAGGTCCGAGTTCCGGAGAGTCGGTCGTGGTGCCGTCGTCGTTGGTCTTGATTGTCAGTTCGCTGAGGGTCGCACTTGGTAGGCGGCCTTCGTGTTGGGCACGATAGAGCTGGATTTGCGAGCGAAGCGTGTGAAGGTTGAATTTCACGCTACTGGCTTTGGCGTCATCGGTCGAGTCGGTGAATTGCGGAATCACCGTCGCGGCCAGCACGGCCAGGATAACGACGACGATCAAAACTTCGATCAGCGTGAAACCAGAATGTTTCTTGGTGGACATGGGGATTTGTCTCCTGCGATTTACTTGCCGCCCGGCAAAAAGTAAGTACGTGTTTCTTTATCAGCGACGCGAAACTGCGATCCGCTTCTTGTACTTACGTTACAGCTATGTCGCGTCAAGCAATTCGACTCGGATTCAAGATGCGTTGCGCCTAATATCCATGAGAAGAGGAATTTCCTGGGCGGGATGTAACTGATTTTTCGATTGCAACGAATGCTAGCAGGATGCCGCCCCTTCAAATTATCCATCACTCCCTGTCTGTTTGGCGACGACATTTTATCTAGTCGAACTATCTCAAGATGGTGACCCAGATTGACGATAAGTTACGACATCCAGGTAATGCTTGGGAAAGCTGGGAAGACTGTGCGCGACAGCATCGCCACACTTTCCCCTCCCTGCGTCATCTGGAGCGGTCGGAGGATTCTGCACGGATTTTTCGGATTTGAGGGCTAAGGACACGGCGAGCGCTTCGCCAAACCAGGCCAGGCCCTTTGTCACAACACAGCGATTCTGTCAGCTAAGGAGAATTGGAAATGAGAGCGTTTCTTTGGGCGCCGGTGCTTGCGGTACTGCTTACCGTAGGCTCGGTAACTACGGCTGAAGCGGGCTACTGCGGCCTGTTCAGCTTCCGTAACTGCTGCTGCTGCGAGCCGGTCAGCTATGAGTGCTGCAAGCAACAGTGCTATACGGTCAACAAGACCTGCAAAGAGGTCCAGTACGAAAAGCAAGAGATCACCTGCTACAAAACTGTGTACGACAAGGTGATGGAAGAGAAGACGATTGATTGCGTGCGTTACGAAAAGGAAACGCGCTACAAGGATTGCAGCTACACGGTTTGCAAGCCGGTCTACGAAACCAAAGTCCGCACTTGCACCTATACGGTCTGCAAGCCGGTTTGGGAAACGAAGACCAAAGAGATCAACTACACGGTCTGCAAGCCGGTCTGGGAAACCAAGACCAAGGACATCTGCTACACGGTGTGCAAGCCGGTTTGGGAAACCAAAACCAAGGACATTTGCTACACCACGTGCAAGCCGGTCTGGGAAACCAAGACCAAGGACATCTCGTACACGGTGTGCAAGCCGGTTTGGGAAACCAAAACCAAAGACATTTGCTACACCACGTGCAAGCCGGTCTGGGAAACCAAGACCAAAGAGATCAACTACACGGTCTGCAAGCCGGTTTACGAAACGAAAACTCGTGAAGTTTGCCACACCGTTTGCAAGCCGGTCCACTACACCAAGACCATCAAGGTCAACTGCGGCCACTACGAAACCCAGGTCACCGAAATTCCGGGTCCTGTCGTGAAGAAGTGCGTCCAGGAACCGGGTTGCTGGACTTGGGATCCTTGCTGCTGCAAGTGCGTTTACTGCCCGGGCGAGACGAAAGTCGTCGAAGTCCAGTGCCCGCCGCGCAAGTGCTGCAAGAAGGTTTGGATTCCGGAAGTGAAGGAAAAGACGATCAACTGCGTTAAGTACGAACGCGAAGTGATCAAGAAAGAGTGCCCGTACACCGTCTGCAAGATGGTTCCGGAAACTCGCACCAAGACCTGCACCTACAAGGTGTGCCACATGGTCAAAGAAAACCACGTGAAGACCTGCACCTACAAGGTTTGCAAGATGGTTCCGGAAACGGTCACCAAGACTTGCACCTACAAAGTGTGCCACATGGTCAAGGAAAACCACGTCAAGACCCGCACCTACAAGGTTTGCAAGATGGTTCCGGAACAACGGACCAAGACCTGCACCTACAAGGTCTGCCACATGGTTCCCGAAACGCGTACCAAGGTTTGCACCTACAAGGTCTGCCACATGGAACGCGAAGTGAAGACCAAGGAAGTTCCGTACACCGTCTGCAAGATGGTTCCGGAAACCTGCACCAAGCAGGTGCCCTACACGGTCTGCAAGCCGGTCCACTACACGAAGACCGTTCAGGTTTGCAAGTGCGTGCCGCGTAAGGAAGCCTACACCGTGACGCGTTGCGTCCCGAAAGTGGTCTGCAAGACCGTCCCCGTGACGGTTTGCTGCCCGGCTCCTTGCTGCTGCAAGAGCGACTGTGGTTGCGGCGCCTAGTAACTAGGCCAAGAACGTCCAGCTTCCTCGACGCCTGTTGGCAGGATCGAGGTCCCTGGCCTGGTGGTAAGCGAGCGGTCCGAGTTTCGACTCGGGCCGCTTTTTTTGCGCGCCCTCAATTCTGCTGAAACCAATCTGGTTTGTGGCGAGTTAGCCAGATAACGTTGACCTCGGCGAAGGAATTGCGCGAGAATTCCCTTTCTCTGCGACATTGTCCTCCAGGAGAACTGCGATGAGCGCCGCCAGCGAGCCGACGACCGGTTCGATTGATCCCCCACAATCGACGCAACCGCCGCGCGGTAAGCGGTCAAAACCGGTTTTCGTACCATTTCTTAAGACCGTCGTCCCCTGGCTGAGCGGATTGTTCCTCTTCGCGGTGACGATCACGGTCTTGGATTGGGGCTTCGGCTGGAACTTGCAGGTCGTCTCACGAGCCCGAACCGTATTTGCAGCCGTTTATGTGACCAACCTGATTCGGTACGTGGTTGCCGCTGGAGGGGCGTTTCTGCTGTTTTACGTCGTTTTGCGACGAATCGGCTGGGTGACGCCAATCCAAAAGAAGTTGGCCGCTGCACCGGACATGCGGCGCGAGATTTTCTACAGCATCGCGTCGCTGGCGGTCTTTGCTGGCGTTGGCGTCATCGTTTACTTAGGCAAGGTCGCCGGCGTCTTGCAATTCTACTACGGCGGCAATCCACTGACCGACTACTACTTCTGGTTCTCGGTGGTGGCGATGATCTTGATTCATGACGCCTGGTTTTATTGGTCGCATCGCTTGCTGCACACCAAGTTGTTGTACGCCAAGGTGCATCGCATCCATCACCTGAGTCACAATCCTACGCCTTGGGCCGCTTTCGCATTTCATCCGATCGAAGCGTTTGTCCAAGCGATCATTTTGCCGCTGGCGGCGATCGTTTTGCCGATGCATCCGCTGACGGTCGTGTTCTGGATGCTGTACATGACCGGAATGAATGTGTTCGGGCACCTGGGGTTTGAGCTGTTTCCCCACTGGTTTCTCCGTAGCCGTTGGTCGCGTTGGCATAACACCGGGGTTCACCACAACATGCATCATCGCTGCGTCAGTTCCAACTTCGGTCTCTACTTCAATTTCTGGGATCTTTGGTTCGGCACCAATCATCCAGACTATTACGCCGAGTTTGAGCGAGTGACCGCGGCTTGCGCAAAAGACGCGAGCGACGAGCCGAATTGATTCCCGCAGAAAACTTCGTCGTGATCCCCCTTTTTCTGGAAATATCTCTAGCCCCCTATTTGTATGGAATCTCGCTATTCCTATATTAGGGCCTGGGTATGATGTCGTCATGCCCCAGATTGGGGCGTTCAAAACTTGGTGAGCGCCTTGGTCGCCAACCGAGCAAGTCGCGGATCGGACGATTGCGACGCTTGTTCGAGAGCCGCTTTCGCCGAAGCGGTTCGCACGCCAATTTGATCAATCGCCCAGACCGCTTTTTGCTGAACGGCTGTCGTTTGATCGCTTGTTATCGCGACTAGCAAGGCAGGTGCTTGTCGCTCGGCGGATGGACCGATGCGGCCCAATAATGTGGCCGCCCAATAACGGACGTCCGTCGCGGATGAACTCATTAACTGGGAAAGGGCGGAGGCATCCTCCGTCGCCGGAGTTTCCAACGCTTCCAGTGCGCCGACTGCCGATTCTCGAACCGTTTCCTCGGGATCAGCCGTCAGTCGACACAACGGAACCGCGGCGCTTCGCAACTCGGGTCCGATTTTCGCCAATTGTTCACACGCGTTCCGACGGACGGAAACGTCCTCGCTATTGAGGTGATCGATTAGCTGCGAGAGATCGGGCGCCATTGCAGTTTCCTTTTATCCAGGACAGGGGTAAGGGGACGCACCCAGTTCCTTATCGAGAGGAGTTTTCTCCGTGACGACGGACGCTGCCCATCAATATAGCCAAGCTGCCAAAATCAACGAACTGATCTCTCGTCTCGATCTCGCGCAGAGTGAGCTTGGCGGAACTGTCGCCAACTTGCTTGATGCAATCGCTGCCGGGCCCGGAGAGGCGGTTTTGCTCGCCGAAGTCGATTCTCGCTGGACGTTGATTGCTGCGATCGACCGCGTCGGCACGATTTTGCCGGCGCTCGACAACGCATTTGCCCTCGATGATTTCGCCTTGCTTGAGACGGTTCATCCTGACGATGTCTTGCGAGTCGCGACGACTGTCAAAGAGTCGCTAACCGAGCAGCGACCGTTTGACTTGCAATTTCGCGTTCGTCGCCGCGATGGCGATTGGCGGTTTGTGCGGGACCAAGGTCAAGTCATCGTCGACCGACGGACGCGTCCCCAGGCGGTTGTGCATCGCCTGACGCAAATCCCAGCCTCGACGGCGTCCGATTTTGGCGACGAAGCGAAGACGCTGCGCGAGCTGATTCGCCAACTCGAAACTGAACAGCGGATGACCGCCTGTGAGATTCACGATGGTTTCGTTCAATTGGCGACCGGCGCGTTGATGCACCTGGAAGCGTCGGACATCGTCAACGAAGAGACGTGTCAGGCGAAGCGTCTATTACGCGAGGCGCTGGGTGAAGCGCGACGCTTGATGGGAGGGTTACAGCCTTCTGGTTTAGAAGAAGCCGGAGTGCCGGCGGCGATTGACGATTTTTTGGCGACGGCCAACGGCTTTATCGACATTCCGGTTGCGCTGCATCTCGACGCCCAGTTTCCCCGGCTAACGCCAACAGAAGAATCGACTCTGTTCCGCATCTTGCAGGAAGCGATCAACAACGCCTGCAAACATAGCCAGTCCGAGCGGATTCGCGTCCGTTTGCGCTATCTCGACGGCATCGTGGACGCCGAAGTTCGCGACTGGGGACGTGGTTTTGAATGCGAAGAAACGAGCCATGGTGGGTTTGGCATGAGTAGCATGCGTCAGCGTGCGAAACTGCTTGGCGGCCGCATCCAAGTCACTAGCGCGCCTGGCGAAGGGACGATCATACGGTTCCGCTTTGAAGCGACCCGCTAGTTGGCCTGCTGGGCGTCACGATAGATTTGGTCGATCACTTCGTTGACGCGTAGGCCAGTTTCTCCACTTGCCCGGGGGTCGCGTCCTTCGCTGACCGCCGCGACAAAGTCGGCGATTAGCGGAACGTTGAAATTGGCGTTGGGGGCATGGTGCTCGACCTGGTCTCCCATCTCGTTGCGGATGATGAGCCGGCCCGAGTTGAGCGGCCCCAGGTCGGCGATGCCTTTCGTCCCGATTACGACAAACGAGTCGGGATCTTGCCCGGCGTCGAACAGGCAAGTGACGCTCGCCTGCAGACCGCCAGCGAATTGCAGTACGAAGTTGGCGACATTTTCCACTTCGTGCGTCGATTTTCGCGAGCAAACTTCGCGGACATCAACTACGTCGCCAAACAGTCGCAGCAAGACGTCGATACGATGACTGCCGACATCCATGATCGGGCCTCCGCCTCCTTCGTTCATGGCGACGCGCCACGGAAGCGATCCATCCTCATTCGGCACAATCGGGGCCGAGCAGGCGATTTGCACGGCCAGGATCTCTCCCAATTGGCCCGACTTGATCAACTCGGCAAGGCGCGCCAGCGCCGGATAAAAGGGGCGATAGTAGGCGACCCCCAGCGTCCGCTTCACTTCTTTGGCGGCGTCGATCATCAGTCGACATTCCTGCGGATCAAGGGCCATTGGCTTTTCGACCAGCACATGTTTGCCGGCGGCAAGCGCTGCGAGCGTTTGCGGTAGATGCAGAGCGACCGGTGTGGCGATGTAGACGGCGTCGATATCTGCGTTGGCCAGCAGTTGGTCGGCCGAAGGGTAGCCGTGTGGTACGGAGAAGCCCGCGCAAAACTGCTGGAGTGCATCGGGATCGCGGCGGCAGACGGCCAGCAATTGGCAGCCGTCGACCGCTTGAATCGCGGCCGCAACCCGCTTCCGCACCACGTCGCCGCATCCCAAGATTCCCCATCGCATCGTCACACGCTTTCCTTTCGCTCGAAGATCAAACTGCTGCTGACGAGTCTGTCGCACGGCGTTTCGAGAAGCAACCGGGGAAAGCCAATTGCTACAACCGGCGCGATTGGAAATATCGGGTCCGATTGGGAAAAGAACTCGCATTTCGGCGGCGAGAAAATTTGCGTGCCCCATAACGGTGAGGTAGCCTTGCTCGGTTTTTCTTTCCGGAGTAGGAAGCATGCTGCAGATCATGAGGATCAACGCCGTTTGGGGCGTCGCCTGGATTGCAGCCATCTTCTGCGCGCTGCAAGTCGGCTGCGTGACGCATGCCCGCGGCCGCTGGAATCCTCCGGTCATGGCGCCCCCCAATCCTGCAGCTGCGCCCCAGTCCTCGTGTTTCGGCGTGACGCAATGCGCGGCGACGTTGGAATTGATCGAGCCGGGGAACGCGCTGCCGATTCCCACAACGACCGAACCTGCCGATTTACCGCCTGAGTTGCCCGCCGAGGGGTTCTGGCGCAACCCGAATCTAAACGTCGGTCCACAACGGCTTCCGGCCGTCGAGCCGGAGGCGCCGTCTCCGCTACCCAACGATCGAACCTGGGGCGAGTCGGTCACGCCGATACCGCGCCCCATTCCGCCGGGGCCGACCAAGTCGGGACCGATCGCCGAAATTGAAATCAAGCCGCCGCCGCGCGACGATCGTCTCATGCTGGCCGAAAGCTACTACGCCATGGCGATGGAAGCCGATCGGAAGCTGGACGAGCATGCGATGAGTTTCTACCTCGACGCCATTCTGGGCGCGTGGGACTACATGCAGACGGCGCCGGTCGAACGAGATATCTCACTACAAACCGGACGCGCTTGGATCATTTATCATTCCAGCCTAGCGCGGCTGATTCATATCGCGGCGGCCACCGGTCGCTTTGAAAAAAATATCCGGGTGCGAGTCCCGGAAGATTATGGGTACCGAGTACTAGAAATTGAATACGCGGGCTTCGCCTGGCGGGCCGATGAGTTTGACGAGTGGAACGTCGTCGGCGAGTACCAGTCAAAATACTTGCTGCATCATTACAAACGCCCTGGGCTGGGCGTGCCGCTGGTAATTGTCCGCAATCGTCGACCCGATGATCAGTTTTTGCCGGGGAAAACGCCGTTCAACGCGACCGCCGTGCTGCGGCCGGTGGATGACGAGTTTCGCAGCGACGTGACGATTCCGTGTCCCGATTCCGAGACGCATGTCGAGCGGATGGTTGGCACGCTGCAGCTGTTTAACCCGGACGAATTCGACGATGTCGAGTTTCGCGAGTGCCAAACGGCGCTGGCCGCGGACTGGACGGCGCTGTTCGCCTACATGCTGAGTCACCCGCAGGCCGAACTACAGCGTTCTTCGCATCGTGGAATCGGCGAACCGGCTCCAGCCGGGTTGTTTATGCTCGAACCGCATCAGCCAGGGCGGATTCCGATAGTCTTTGTCCACGGACTTCTATCGGCGCCCTATACCTGGGCGGCGATGGCGAACGAACTTTACGCCTATCCCGAACTCCATAAACGGTACGAGATCTGGGCTTTTCAATATCCGACCGACGAACCCTTTTTGGCATCGGCGGCCGTGTTGCGGCGGCAACTCGACTGTGCGGTGCGGTGTAGTGATCCCGAGGGACGCGATCCTGCGCTCGACAATATGGTCGTCGTGGGGCATAGCATGGGCGGTTTAATCGCCAAGTTGCTGGCGGCGCCCAGCGGAAATACGTTGTGGGAACATGCCGCCTTCGTCCCGATCGAAGAAGTGGTCGCGCCGAAGGATGTGCGGATTCGGCTGCAGCAGAGCTTTTTCTTCTCAGCGACTCCGTACGTGAAAGACGTCATTTATATCGCGACTCCCCACGAGGGTTCCTCTTGGGCGCGACGTTGTTTGGGGCAAACGACCTCGCTGGTGATCGAAGGAATCGAGCATCGTGAGCAAACGCATCAGGAACTCGTGAATGAGAATCCGGCCGCATTTCGCGAAGAACTACGCCGCAGGCCGCCGACCAGCATCGACCTGTTGGAGCCCGACAGTCTGATCCTGAAAGGGATCTATCAGCTGGACGTGGCGCCGGAGGTGCGTGAGCATTCGATTATCGGCCGCGGCTGGTGGTCGATTCACGACGGCGCTTCCGATGGCGTGGTGCCGGTCAAAAGTGCCCGGCTTCCCGGCGTCGATTCAGAAGTGATGATTTCCGCCACCCACATGCATCTGAACAAGCACCCCGGTGCGATTTGCGAAGTGCTGCGGATCTTGCAGGTTCACGCCGATCAACTCCCCTGGGTTCAGCCACACCTGGTGGGGCAGTGTGAGCCTAAGTAGTTGATTTGCGTGATTTTTTTGCTCTAAAGGGCTCGAAAGTCGCCGCTTGCGCAAGAGATTGATGTCTCGGGAATGATCTTTCGCGTGGCTTGCGAACTAACTGTGGTGGCCTTGGCGGCGATGCTCTCCAGACGGCCTGTTTGTTGTTTTGGGACATAATTTCGGCACAATCAGACATTAGTTGCGGAAATGTTCCCAATTCGACTCGTTGAAATCGCTAGCCAATGCTTTCCTCGCGCGTTCTCCTTCGACTATCATAGGAGCAACGCAGCCCCCACCCCTAGAGGAGCGGGATGGTAGATTTCTACGATTCCGCCACTATCCCACCCCCTCTCGACGTTCTCGCCGACGCGCGACACGTCCCATGTTTCCCACAATGCCGGAGCAGTGTACTTCATGAAGATTGCGTCGAAACTGTTTGCCCTGACCCTGTTCGCCGCCGCAATTACGCTGGCCGGCGTCGCGCGAGCTGATCAAAAGCTCGAACTGAAAAAAGGGGACAAGATCGTCTACATCGGCAACACGCTGGCCGAGCGGATGCAGTACTTCCCCCACTTTGAAACCTTGCTGCAGGCCCGCTTTCCCGATTTGGAACTGGAAGTGCGCGACCTTGGCTGGTCGGCGGATGAAATCGACCTTCGCCCGCGGAGTAAAGACTTTCAGGATCATGGCCACAACCTGGAAGATCACAAGCCGGACGTGATCCTGGCTTTCTTCGGCTTCAACGAATCGTTCGCGGGTCCCGGCGGATTGAAGCAGTTCGAAAAAGATTTTGACAAGTTCGTCAAAGAAACCTCGGCCACCAAGTACAACGGCGAGTCGGCCCCTCAACTGGTAATCGTTTCGCCGATCCCCAACGAAGATCTGCATCGCCGCACGTTGCCCAACGGCGAAGCGAACAACAAGAACATCGAACTGTACGCCGCCGCGATGAAGAAGATCGCCGAAGCGAACGAAGTGATGTTTGTCGATGTTTACGCACCGATGAAAGAAAAGATGGCGGGCGACAGCGACCTGACCATTAACACGATTCACCTGAATGACGACGGCTACAAGGCGTTTGGCGAAGTGCTGGACGCCGGCCTGTTTGGCGCCGCGCCCGACTACAAGTGCGACCTCGAGAAGCTGTACTCGGAAGTCTACGAAAAGGACTTGCAGTTCTTCTACGACTATCGGGCGGTCAACGGCTTCTATATTTATGGCGGTCGCAAGAATCCGTTCGGCGTCGTCAACTTCCCGGCCGAATTCGAGAAGCTCCGCAAGATGACGTCCAAGCGGGACGAACGCATTTGGGCGGTCGCGGCCGGCAAAGAAGTTCCGGCCCAGGTCGATGACTCGGAAACGGGCGAGTTCGCCAAGATCGAATCGAACGTCGATCGTCCGATCTCGTTCGACTCGCCCGCTGAAGCGATGAAGTCGTTCAAGCTGCCGGAAGGCTACAAAATCAACCTGTTCGCCTCGGAAGAGGATTTCCCGGAATTGCGTAACCCGGTTCAGTTCGCCTTTGACGCGAAGGGGCGACTGTGGGTGGCGACGATGGAAACCTACCCGATGTACCTGCCGGGAACGCCTGTTTCCGACAAGGTGCTGATCTTCGAAGACACCGATGGCGACGGCAAAGCGGACAAGAAGATCGTGTTCGCCGACGGTTTGCATCTGCCGACCGGTATCGAACTGGGCGATGGCGGCTGCTACGTGGCGGCCCAGCCGAACCTGATCTTCCTGAAAGACACCGACGGCGATGACAAGGCGGACGAAAGGACCTACATCCTGCACGGTTTTGACTCGGCCGACTCGCACCACTCGCTCAGCGCCTTCACGTGGGGCCCAGGCGGTGCGCTCTACTTCCAGGAAGGAACCTTCCACCACACGCAAGTCGAAACGCCGTACGGTCCCGAGCGGGTCAAGAACGCCGCCGTCTTCCGCTTTGAACCGCTGACCGACAAGTTCGACGTCTTCGTTTCTTACTCGTTCGCTAATCCTTGGGGACACACGTTCGACGATTGGGGACAAGACTTCGTCGCCGACGCTTCGGGCGGGGCCAACTACTTCGGCACCGCTTTTAGCGGCGACGTCGACTATCCCAACAAGCACCCGGGCATGAAGCAGTTTTTGAAGAAGCAGTGGCGTCCGACTTCGGGCTGCGAGTTCGTTTCGAGCCGCAACTTCCCCGAATCGGCCCAAGGCAACTACCTGCTGAACAACTGCATCGGCTTCCAAGGCGTGTTGCAGTACAAGATGAAAGAAGATGGCTCGGGCTTCGCCGCTGACCCGGTTGAACCGCTGCTGCAGTCGTCGGACCTCAACTTCCGCCCGGTCGATCTGCAGTTTGGTCCGGACGGCGCTTTGTACATCGTCGACTGGTACAACCCGCTGGTTGGTCACATGCAACACTCGGTTCGCGATCCGAAGCGTGACAACACGCATGGCCGCATCTGGCGAATCACCTACGAAGGAAACGACCTGGTCGAACCGGCCAAGATCGCCGACGCTTCGATTCCGGAATTGCTGGAAGAGCTGAAGACCTACGAGTACCGTACGCGTTATCGCGTTCGTCGTGAACTTCGCGAGCGTGACGCGGAACAGGTCAACGCTGAGTTGGCCAAGTGGATCGCCGGTCTCGACGCCAATGACAAGTTGTACGAACACAACCTGTTGGAAGCCCTCTGGGTGAAGCAGAACCTCGACATCGTCGATCAGGACCTGCTGCAGAAAATGCTGCGGGCGTCCGATCCGCGGGCCCGCGCTGCGGCGACTCGCGTTCTGTGCTACTGGCGCGATCAAGTTGAAGAGCCGCTGGCGCTGTTGCAAGGGCAAGTGAATGACGAGAATCCTCGCGTTCGCCTGGAAGCGGTGCGGGCTCTCAGCTTCTTCAGTTCGCAGGAAGCGCTCGACATCGCGCTAGAATCGCTCGCCTACGACCAGGACTATTACCTGGAATACACGTTGGGCGAAACGATCAAGACGCTGGAAGGCCGCGTCGGCGCTGCGAACTAGTTCGCCCGCTTGATTCCGGATGCAGCTTTAAATCGATGCAGAGTCACCCGGACTACGGTTCGGGTGACTCTTTTCTCTGACGCAACGAAAATCCTCAAAGGTTGGACAGATGAGTTTCCGTTTCGCTCGGTTGTTTATGATGGCCAGCGTCGCCTGTTTGTTGATCGTTTCCTCGGCCGCCGCTCAAGGAAGCGTCGACGCCATGGTCAAGATGATCAACAGCGGCCGCATCACCGAGCAGCGTATGCCGCAGGTGGTCGATATGATCTGCAAGCGGGCCAACGACGAAAACCTGGCGTTCGTCTTTCAGATGGCGACCAAGCCGGACGGTTTTCCGGCCTCGGTTCGTCCCGAAGCGCTGAAGGCGCTCCATGAAGCGGCCGTTAGCCGCAATGCCGTACCGGCCGGGGATCTGTCGGCGATCGGCGAACTGCTAAAAAGCGACGATCGCCAGACGCAAACGATGGCGGTCGAACTGGCCGGTTTGTGGAAGGTGGAAGGCTCACTCGACGCCCTCTCGACGCTGGCGACCGAAGAGAAGACGGGCGCGAAGCTAAAAAAGGCGGCCGTCGCCAGTTTGGCCAAAATTGGCGGTCCCCAAGCGGTCGCCACGCTCGAAAAGCTAACTGGCCCGAATCAACCGCTGGCTGTTCGCTATCTGGGCGTATCGGCGCTGGTTGACGTTGATGTCGATCAAGCGGCGAAGATCGCCGGACAAATCTTGGCCGGCGCCGACACTTCGACGGATCCGGCGGTCATGATCGACGCCTTTCTCGCCCAGCAATCGGGGCCGACGAAGTTAGGCGCCGTCCTCGCCGAAACCGAGTTGACGCCGGACGTTGCCAAAATGTGCTTGCGACAGATGTTCGCGGTGGGGCGGAGCGATCCAGAATTGGTCTCGGTCTTGTCGAAGGCGGCCGGCATCGAAGATGACGCTCCTGAGATGACGGCCGACGAAATCAAAGCTCTAGCGGCCGAATTGCTCGAAAAAGGGGACGCCCATCGGGGCGAGTTGCTCTTTCGTCGAGCCGACTTGAACTGCTTCAAATGTCATGCGCTAAGCGGCGCCGGTGGACAGATCGGGCCCGACCTAAGTGCGGTCGGCGGCAGTAGCCCAGCCGACTACGTGGTCACCTCGATTCTGTATCCCGAACAAGCGGTCAAAGAAGCCTACACGACGCGCACTATTCTGACGTTTGATGGTAAGGTCTATACCGGCATTGTCGCCGAAGAGGATGACGACCGCGTCATCATGCGGCAGGCCAGTGGCGAGTTGGCGACCATTCCGGTCGACGATATCGACGCCGAAAAAGAAGGGGGCTCGCTGATGCCGAAAGGTTTAGCGAAGTTCCTGACCCATGACGAGTTTCTCGATCTGTCGCGGTTCATCGCCGAATTGGGCAAGCCGGGCGAGTACGCCATTCGGACCCAGCCGACGATCCAGCGTTGGCGGCTGCTGAAAGAAACTCCGCCCAACCTGGCCGAAGAAGTCCCGACGATCGGTCAGTTGGAAGAAGAAATCATTCAGGCCCCCGAAGATGCTTGGACGCCTGCCTATGCGATGACGGCGGGCGACTTGCCGTTGGCCGACTTGGCCTCGGACGAGCGACCGGTCTACTACCTGATGGCCGAAGTCGACGTGGTCGTCGGCGGCGCGGTGCAGGTGGTTTTGAACGAAACGGCGGGAGTTCGCGTTTGGATCGGTGATGACGCCTTGCCGGAAGGAGCGCCTGAGGCGGTAGAATTGGAGCCTGGCAAACACGCCATCTATTTGCGAATCGATCCGGCGAAGTTCTCGGCCGATTTGCTGCGGGCCAAGGTCGAACGTCCGGCCGACTCGCACGCTGAATATACGGTGGTTGGCGGGGCCTAAGCTAGAAAGCGCACAGCGAATGGATGCGGTCGTACTTTCGTGTGAGCATGGCGGCAACCACGTGCCGCCAAAGTATCGCGATTCGTTTCGCGACGCCGAGCAAGTCTTGGCGTCGCATCGCGGTTGGGATCCCGGTTCGCTCGAGGTCGCCCAGGCGTTTCAGCGATCCACTGGCGCTCCGCTCGTCTCTTCGACCGTGACGCGGTTGCTGGTCGAGCTGAATCGCTCGGAGGGGCACGCGAATCATTTTTCGCAATACACGCGTGATCTGCCGGCCGAGACGAAACGCACGATCAACGACCAGTACTATTCCCCGCATCGGGCGGCTGTGCAGGAGGCTGTCGAGAGAGTTCGAGCGAGCGGCAAGCGGGTAATCCACCTTGCGCTGCATTCCTTTACGCCGGAACTGGACGGCGAAATCCGTACGGCCGAAATCGGATTGCTCTACGATCCTGGTCGCCCGGGGGAAAAGAAGTTTTGCGCTGCCTGGCGAACTCGCCTGATCGCGCTGCACGCAAACATGCGGGTTCGGCTGAACTATCCCTACCTGGGCAAGGCGGATGGCCTGACGACGTCACTGCGCAAGAAATACTCCGACGCCCAATACGTTGGAATCGAGCTAGAGGTCAATCAACGATTGGTGACGCAGGATGACGCGTGGCAGGCGTTGATCGCCGACTTGGCGCAGACGTTTCTAACGGGGGTTCGTCCCGCCGTGGGCTAGCTCAAGCGAGATCGACGTCTCGAGTTCTTTCAGCAGATTGCTGACGCTTTCGGCCAGTTCGGCGTCGCCGCGATCCTCCAGCAATTCGCAGGCCGCTTCGGTGCTTTCCGACTCTTGCTGGCGATTGAACCAGCGTAACAACGTACCGCGACTGATAACCCCGGTCGGTCGACCGTCATTCACAACAATGATCCGACGAATCGAGGCTCGCATCAGGAAGTTATAGATCGTTTCGGCCGATTCTTCCTCGGGGAAGAAGACGACGTCCGGACACATGGTCGAGCGAATCGGTTGATCCCAGCGCGACACGTCAGTCATGTGGCTCATCAGGTCCTTTTCCGACAGCACGCCGCAGAGCAGGCCATTGCGATTGACGACCGGCGCCGAGTTAATCCGATAGCGAAGCAGGAAACGGAGGGCGCTGCGGGCGGTATCGTCTTCTTGCAGCGTGACGATTGGCGAGGTCATCACGTCGTGAGCCGTCACCTTGCGCAACGGGGCGGCCCAGTCGGGCGGAGTCAAAGGAAGATCGGCGGACTGCGCCGTGTCGGAACGACGAACGACGCGGTTGCGGCCAAGTTGCTTGGCGACGACCAGCGCTTCTTCGGACAGCTGAATTAGTTGGTCTAAATTGGAGGTGTCGGCCAGCGTCTGAGCGACGCCAAAACTGGCGGTTATCGCCAACTTCTCGCCATTGACGACGATGCCATTTCCGCCAATTACCTTGCACAGCCGTTCCGCAAAATGGGAGGCCTGCGATTCGTTCGACTCGACCATCGCGACCAGGAATCGATCGCCCGTGAGTCGGCAAACATAATCGGTCAAACGCGTGTGACCTTGCACCAGCTCGGCGACCCGCTGAATCACTTTGTCGCCGACATCGGCGCCATGAATGTTGTTGATCAACTCGAAACCGTCGACATCGAGCACGATGAGCGACAGCGGCAGATGATATCGAACCGCCCGAAACCACTCCCGCTCGAGCTGTTCGTCAAGTTGCCGGCGCGTCGGCAGCCCGGTTAGAGGGTCATTACGCGTGAGTCCAGCTGGTCGATCCTCCAAGGCGACGACCCGTGACGCGGCGTGCAATCGAGCCAGCAGTTCATGCCGATCGAGCGGCTTCTGCATGAAGTCGTCCGCCCCTGCGTGAAACGCTTTTAGCTTCGTCTCGGGACGGGTATCGGAGGTAATGACGATAGTGTAGGTATAGTGAGTCAGACGTGCGTCGCGCGTCCAGCGGCAGACCGTGCCGCCGTCGATCGTCGGCAAGTTCCAAGCGGTGATGACATACTGGGGCTGGGAAGTTTGAATGAATTTCAAGGCGGATGCGGCGTCGTTGCAGGTCGTCACTTCGTAGCCAGCCTCGACGAGCCAGAACTCAATCAATCGCCGCATGCTTGCATCGTCTTCGATTACGAGCACTTTGGGATTGGTTGAGATGGAAGCGGCCGCGTATTCTTTCGGTTGTCGAGAGCGAGGCGTCCCTTGTTGGCATCCCGCAGCCGCCGAATCTTCGCTGAACTGATTCAATGCGATTTCTCGCATTTTGCCGAAGCATTTGGCGAAGGCGCGAATGACGACGGGATCGAAATGCATTTCGATCTCGGCCAGTATCATGTCGTGCGCATCTTCCGGCGAGATCGCCTCTTTGTAAACCCGTTTCGAGGTCAGGGCGTCAAAGACGTCTGCCACTGCGACGATGCGAGCGGGGAGCGGAATCTCACGCTTTTTCAGTCCGACTGGATAGCCGGTTCCGTCCCAGCGTTCGTGGTGATGGCGCGCAATCTGCATCGCCATCCGAAAGAAATCTCCCTTGGGGCTGCTGCGAGCGACCTCTTCCAGCGTGCGGGCGCCGATCTCGGCATGCCCTTTCATGATTTCGTATTCTTCGTCGGTCAGTTTGCCTGGCTTCAGCAAGATGGCGTCGCTGATCCCGACTTTACCAATGTCGTGCAGCGGACTGGAGCGAAAGAGATCGGCCAGGAAGGCGTCGTCAATTTCGTCCCGATATTCGCTGTCGCGCTGAAGCTGTTCGGCCAGGATTTGCGAGTAGGCCCGCATCCGGACCAGATGCTCGCCGGTTTCTGTATCACGAGAGTCGGCCAGTTTCGCCAGCGCAAAAACGGCGATATCCTGGGTCGCCTCGATCGCATGGGTGCGCGAGTCGACAATCCGTTCTAGCTCTTGCGTGTATTGCTGGAGCTTGTTTTCGGCATCTTCGGCCCGTTGAATCGCGTCGAGCAATTGCAGGTGAACGCGAATCTTCGCCAGCAGTTCGTGACGGTTGATCCGCTTCGAGATAAAGTCGACCGCGCCGCAGTTGAATACTGCCAGACGTTTGGCGGGATTGTCGGTGCCGCTAAAAAAAAGAATACGCGTCTGCTGGCAGCTCTCGCGACGACGAAGTTCCTCGCAAAGGTGACCGCCATCACCGTCTGGCAACTGCAGGTCGAGCAGAATCAGGTGGGGTCGGAACTGATCGACGATTTCCCGGCATTCGCGCACGTTGGATGCCGATGCGACCTCATAGGTCGATTCCAGCAACTCACGCATTTCGAACTGCGTAAGCGGGGAATCATCGACAACTAGGATGCGATGTTGCATAGAAAAACCAATCCTGCCCCTATGGATTTGCGCGCGGTTCGCGATCGCCGTCCGCTCGAATATTGGCTCAAGCGGTAAGAAAACGATAGGTCGCAACCCGGCTACGGTCTTCCGAAGCCGGCACCATGGGGACAAGAAATTGAGCGTGCTGGGGGCGAGGATCGTTGCAAGCGTTACGATCCGACCGCGATCACCCGATGAAAATGCAATTGCACCTCGCCATCGACGACGCGGCGAACCCCTTCCGCCAGACAGCGGGGTTCGTTGTCTTCCTGGCCGAGTCGGATGATATCATCCAGTTTCATGCCCGGCGGGGTCGTGAAGGTTGTCTGGTTGATAATTTGATTGCCGGCATCGAGCTCTGGCACGATAAAATGGCATGTCGCCCCATAGGTCAACATCCGGGCCGAGAACGCATCGTGATAGGGTCGTATTCCCGGAAAGCTGGGGAGCAGGCCGTGATGCAGATTGATGATGCGTCCCCCGGCATATTTCCAGCAACTGCTGGCCGGCAAGACCCGCATGTAGCGGGCCAGGATCACATAGTCGACCTCGAACTCGTCGAGAACGTCGATCATCTTGTCGTCATCGGCGCGCCCTTGGTCGTCGCCGATGTTTCGCCACTCGACTCCAAACTGCTCGGCCAATCCACGACATGCATCGCGGTTGCCGATCATCACGGCCGGTTCCGCTTTGATCTGGCCGTCGCGCATGGCGCGCAACAGGGCGAGCGCCGGTTCGGGACGATAGGTGGTGCAGATCGCCAGACGCGGGCAGTTTTGTCGAGCCTCCGGTGCCCAGACGCGGATCGAGAGATTGGTTTGCTGGCCGATTCTGGTAATGGCGGCTTGCAACTCGTCGAGCCGGGCGTTTTCCAGTTCGATCCGCAACAGCATGGCGAAGACCGCTTCTTCGTCATGGTCGTACATCTGGATTTCGGCGATGTTGGCGCCCAGGCTGGTGACGTAGTGGATGATCGGATCGGCCAGGCCGACGTTGTCGGGACCGACAGCGGTAATAACGATGCGCATTGCAGGATTGTGGGGGGCCAAGGGAGCGATTGGGGAGCCGCCGGCTCGGGGCGTCCGTTCGGCCGACTCCCTAATATGCCACAAATTCGACGACTTGCCGCTGGGAAGGGTGGGAGACTGGTCGTAATCTGCCGGTTTTGCTAGATTTATCCACACGCGAGCCGCGTAAATTCGCTATTTTTTCAGCTCCCCGTCGGGGGAAAGGAACAGGGAAAACGATGTCCCTCGCCAACCGCACAAAACCGTATCGAGAAGATCTGAAACCAGGCGAAGTTCTCTGCGAACATTGCACCGCCAAGTGCTGTCGTTACTTTGCCCTGCCGATCGAAACGCCGGAAGAAATGGCGGACTTTGAGTTCATTCGCTGGTACCTGCTGCACGATCGGGCTTCGGTCTTCGTCGATGACGATTCGTGGTACTTGCTGGTTCACACCACCTGCAAGCATCTCCGCGACGATCATCTGTGCGGGATCTATGAAACCCGGCCGCAGATTTGCCGCGACTACACCACCGACGCGTGCGAGTATGAAGACGATTGGGTCTACGACATGTACTTTGAGACTCCCGAGCAAATCTGGGAGTACGCCGAAGCGGTCGCTCCGCGCGGCGCCGGGCAAAGCATTCGTAGTCGCAAGCCGCCGCTGTTGCCGGTCCTCAACTAACGCATCGCCGCGGTTCAATTCCATCAACGCAGCACGGGCGGAACCACCGCCCGTCTTTTCGTTCCTAGAAAACCGATGTCTGAAAAAACAAAGCTGATTCAGCCGCGCACGCTGAAAGGTTTCCGCGACTATCTGCCCGCAGCGATGATGCCGCGCGAGCGTCTGATCGACGCTGCCAAGCGGGTCTATCGCTCTTATGGCTTTGCGCCGATCGATACGCCGGCCCTTGAATACGCCGAGGTGCTTACCGGGAAGGGAAGCGACGAGACCGATCGGCAGATGTACCGGTTCTTCGATCATGGCAATCGCGACGTCGGTCTCCGTTTTGACTTGACGGTTCCGCTGGCTCGCTTCGCCGCGCAGCATGTCGGCACGCTGGGGACTCCGTTCAAACGCTATCACATCGCAACGGTCTGGCGTGGCGAAAACGCTCAACGCGGTCGCTATCGCGAATTCATGCAGTGCGACTTTGATACGATCGGCGCCAAGTCGTTGGTCTCCGATATCGAAACGGCGCTGGTTATTCATGACCTGATGCGTGCGATCGGCTTTGAAGGCTTTCAGATTCGGCTCAACAATCGCAAGGTCTTGAGCGGCGTGCTTGAGAAACTCGATCTGGCTGACAAGTCGACCGAAGTGCTGCGAGCGCTCGACAAGCTGGCGAAGATCGGCCGCGAGAAAGTCGCGGAAGAAATGATTGCCGCCGCGGGAGCAACTGCCGAGCAAGCCGAACAGGTGTTAAAGCTGGCCGAGGTTTCCGGTTCCAATGCCGAGATCCTGAAGCAGCTTGAGCCGCTGGTCGCGGGGTCGGAAAAAGGCGAGGAAGGCCTGTCGCAACTGCGCGACTTGCTCGACGCGACGGGTGCTGCCGGCGTGACCGACGCCCGGCTGGCAATCGACGTCTCGATTGCCCGCGGTTTGGACTACTACACCGGTACGATTTTCGAGACCTTCCTGGACGACTTGCCGGGGATCGGCAGCGTCTGTTCGGGCGGGCGGTATGACAATCTGGCCAGCCTCTACACCAAAGAACAACTCCCTGGCGTAGGAGCGTCGCTCGGATTGGATCGGCTGTTGGCCGCGATGGAAGAGCTTGGACCGGTCGAAACGGTCAGCACGCCGGCGCCGGTCTTCATTCCCTATTTCGACGCCAAGAGCCTGAACACCTATCTGAAATTGGCTGCCCAACTGCGGGCTGCCGGGTTGGGTGTGGAGCTGTATCCCGAGCCCAAGAAGCTTGGCCAGCAACTGAAATACGCCGATCGCCGCGGATTTAAGGTGGCGGTTATCGCGGGTGATCGCGAATTGGCGGAAGGGAAATGCCAAGTTAAGAACCTGATGGCCGGCGAAGCGACCGACGAATCGCTCGCCGACGGCGCGGCAGCCGTAATCACCCGAATTGAGAAAATCCTTGCGTCATCGTAAATCACGGTGACAAACTGTTGTCACCCTCGGTTGGCAAACTGTGAGCGTACGCTCGCCGCCGAGGAGACAACCAACGATGACAATTCGGTCGAATCACTACGAAGCTGCTTTTGAAGCCTATCTCCGTCACCTGCAGGCCCCCTATGTGGCGGTCGATGAATCGCGTCGCTCGATCGCTGCCGATGGGACGATCAAAAACGTCGACTTTATCGTCTCTCCTTCGGGAAGCGAGATGTCGTGGTTGGTCGATGTGAAGGGCCGCCAGTTTCCATCAGGACGCAAGAATCGCTACTGGAAGAACTGGGCGACGATTGACGACCTGCAGTCGATGGCCCAGTGGGAACTGCTGTTCGGGCCGCAATTTCGGGGCCTGTTCGTCTTCGCCTACTGCGTCACGGGCGATATGGCGCCGCTGCCGCAGAACCTCTTGTTTCCCTTTCGGGGAGAAGTTTACGCCTTTGTCGGCGTGCGAATCGACTTGTACGCGGCGTGGGCTCGGCGAATTTCGCCCAAGTGGCGGACCATCGCCATGCCGACCACCGCGTTCCGTCAACTTGCCCAGCCGCTGAAGCTGTTTCTCGAAACTCAGGCGGTGTCCGGCGGCGATTTCGATCGTCGCCGGGCGACCGAGATGGCGCCCATGTTTTAACGCCATTGAGTAAAGGTAGCCGGCTAGAGCGTTTTTCTGATAGCAGTAGCGTTTCTGGCGTTGGTGAGGCAAGCTGGTCAAGGCGACCGAAGCAGGCGAATCCTCAAGATTCGTCGATGCAGGTCAACGCCGACCAGCGCGGCAGCAACCAGCCACAACGATACAGATGGAGGAAAACCGCTCTAGTCGCTGGAAAGGCCGTATTCGTCCGCCTTCTTCTTGACCGTTGTGCGATGCATCCCCAGCGTCTTGGCGGCGGCGACGAATTGCCCTTGGTGCTTTTCGAGAGCGGCGCGGATCAGCGGCGGTTCTACCAGGGCCAAGAAGCGAGCATGCAAATCGTCAATCGCTTCCCCATTTTCCAGTTGTTGCTGAGCCCAGGCGCGAATCAATTCGCCCAGATCAACATGCCCAGTCGTGTTGAGCGGGGGCGCCGCGGCCGGCAGATGTTCGACTCGAATCGCGTCTCCCATGCTGACGATTTGCGCATGTTCTAGCGCGTTCCGCAGTTCACGGACGTTACCATACCACGGGCGACGTTTGAGCTCCTCGAGCGCCGCAGACGTGATCGCCGCGCCATTGCCCCCTAGTTGCGATAGGAAGTATCTCGCCAGCTCGGGTATGTCGTCGACCCGCTGGCGGAGCGGCGGAAGTTGCAGGCGAAACGCGCTGAGCCGGAAATAGAGATCGTGGCGGAATTCGCCTGCCTCGACTTGCCCTAGCAAGTTGCGATGCGTCGCCGACACAACGCGAAAGCGAGTCGCTACCGGTTGTCCGCCGCCGACCGGAGTTACCTCGCCATGTTCCAAGGCCCGCAGCAGTTTGACCTGGGCGGCGGCTGGAATGTCGGCGACTTCATCCAGAAACAGCGTGCCGCCGTTGGCCTGTTGCAAATAGCCGGGCTTGGCGTCGTGCGCGTCGGTGAAGGCGCCGCGTGTATGGCCGAAAAGTTCGCTTTCGACCAGGGACGGACTGAGCGAGGCCAGGTTCACGGCGACAAAGGGGCCGCTCGAGCGAGCGCTATGTTGATGGATGGCCCGGGCCGCCAGTTCCTTGCCGGAACCACTTTCCCCTTCGATCAACACGCAGGCGTCGGCCGCGGCCGCTTGGGCGATTTTTTTGAACACAACCTGAATCGATGGCGACTTGCCAACCATGCCGTCGGGCGAGATCGGAGCTTCGCCTAGGGGCACTCCTAGCGACGATTCGCGTGGCGCCAGCGCTCGCTCAATCGCGCCAGTAATCGTCGCGGCGTCAAACGGTTTGACGATGTATTCAAAGGCGCCGCTCTTGACCGCGGCGACGGCGGTCTCCAGGTCGCCAAAGGCGGTGATTAGAATGACCGGTGCGTTGCCGGACGCTTGACGGATGGCGTCGATCGCTTCGAGCCCGGACATCCCCGGCAGGCGGACATCGAGGATGATCGCGGCGGGGCGGTAGCTTTCCAGCTTTTGCAGCGCTTCTTCGGCCGAAGCGGCGACTTCGGTTGAGTGCCCCTTCGCTTCGGCTAACGAACTGACGGCCCAGCAGACGCTCGGCTCGTCGTCAACGATAAGAACTTCCGCCATCGGTTAGTCGTTTCTCTTGTCGGTCAGGTGAATTTCAAATCGCGTTTCGCCGTTCTCACGGCGATAGGTCGCTTCGCCATGATGTACGCGAGCGACTTCGCGAACAATCGTCAAACCAAGGCCGACCCCTTCTCGCTTGGAGGTGATCAGCGGATCAAAGGCGGATTCTTCCAGGTCGTGCGGCAATCCCGGCCCGTTGTCGACGACCGTCAAATGGATGCCGGTCGGCTGTCGCTTCAATTCTAAGCGGACTTCGCCAGGAAGGGACGCTTCGGTTCGCGGCTGGGCGGCGATCGCCTCGACGGCGTTGGTCAACAAATTGACGATGACGGTTTGCAGCAGCGTTGGTTCGCCATTCAGCGGATACTCGCCCTCGCCATCGAAATGGATGGCGACATGATGATGCTGAGCCAAAGGACGCACCAGCGGCAACGCCTCCAGGACCACATCACGCAAGTCGAGCGGCTGGAAATCGCGGCGTTCCTCTTTGCCAAAATTGACGATCGCCCGCAAGTGCGTCGTAATCAGCGCCAACTGCTGATTGGCGATCGCCATGCTCTCGTCGTCGGCTTGGGGACAATGGAGCGCATGGACGTCGAGGGCCAGCTTGCAGCCGGTCGCGGCGTTGCGAACCTGATGGGCAAATCCCGCGCCCAATTGTCCCAAGACGCGGGTTCGCTCCAGCGTCCGAATTTTTTCATCGTAAGCGGTCAGTTGTTCCGCAAGTTGATTGACGGCGTCGACCAGATCGCGAACTTCATCATTGGTGCTCCGTGGCGGGATCGGCGAAGCGTCGCCGGCAGCAATCCGATTGACCTGATTTCGCAGCTGCGCGATTGGCGCCGTCACGGTGCGGGCCAGGGCGAACGCGACCAATACCAGCACGAAGAAGCCGACGATCCCGATCCAAAAGGGTGGTCCAGCGGCGGCCGTCCAGGCTTTGCGGTATGAGTCGACCGGATAGAACATGTGCAATACCTGGCCCCTCAGAGAACGTCCCTGCAGCGCGACCGCCGCGTGAAAGTACTCTTGGTCGTCGATCGCCATCTCTTCGGTCAGCGACAGATGTTCAATCGAATCGGTCACCGCCAATGGGGCGAGTTGCTCCGACTGGAGGCCGGCAAGCGTAGACCGGATCAATTGGCCATCTTGAGTGACGGCGTACTGGGCGCCGGAGAGCCCCTTCATTTGCTCCAGAACGGCGTCGCTCAAGGGGAAGGTCGCGGATTGCAGCACCTGGGCCACGTCACGCAGTCGCGATTCGATCCGCGACTTGGCGCTACCGACCGAAATTTGCGCCGTAACCAAGGTCACCCCCACCATGATCGCCAGCAACACAGCGGCGAACGGAAGAAGCAATTGAATACGGAGCGGCCAGCGCATAGCAATAGGTACGCGAAAGTGGATGTGGAGAATCAATTCATGGTAATCGAAAGCGGCTGATCGATTTTGTGTCGGTTTTTTCGTCATCGATGTCGGCGGTTTCGACAGTCGTTCATTTTTCTAAGTTATTGGTAATAAAGGGAATAGATGCCGATCGCCCTAACGAATTTTAATCTAAGCTGAGCTTGAAAGGCACAGGCGACGGAGATCGCTTTCTCCGTGCCTAGGAACTTGGACAGAAGAGGCGAAGGATGAATTGCGCGGAAAAGAGAGGCGGCTTTACGCTGGTTGAATTGTTAGTGGTGATCGCCATTATCGGCGTGTTGATCGCCCTGTTGTTACCGGCGGTTCAGCAAGCCCGCGAGGCGGCTCGCCGCATGCAGTGCAGCAACAATCTGAAACAGCTGGGACTGGCGATTCACAACTACGAGAGCACCTTCAAACGGTTTCCGGCCAGCATTATCATCCCCGCTTCTGGGACGTTCGGCGGCTCGAACAACGGCTCGTGGGGCGTGCATGGCCGCATCTTGGACTATCTGGAACAAGCGAATCTGAAGGACCTGGTCGATCTGAACGTCGCTTGGGACAACCAGGCCGCTATCAGCAATATCAAAGTGCCGGTCTTCTCCTGCCCTAGTGATCCTGGTTCGGACCGCTCGCGCGATCCCGGCAGCGGGCGCCCGGTTCTGTACCCGACGACCTATGGCTTCAATATGGGAACCTGGTTCGTCTACGACCCGAGCACGAAGCGGGGAGGGGACGGCATGTTCTATCCGAACAGCCATCTCACCTTTGCATCGGCAACCGATGGCACTAGCAATACCTTGTTAGCGGCGGAGGTCAAAGCCTGGATGCCATATACCCGCAATACTCAGCCTTCGTCGACGGCCATTCCGGCCAACGTCGCCGACGCCGAAGCGGCGGTGGCGGCCGCCTCCGGGGAATTCAAGTCAGAAACGGGCCATACCGAATGGCCTGACGGGCGCGTTCATCACACCGGATTTACGGCGACGATGACCCCGAATACGCACGTCAATTTCAACGACGGGACCAAGGACTACGACGCCGACTACAACTCGAACCAGGAAGGGAAGACGACTGATCCGACCTATGCCGTGGTTACCTCACGCAGTTGGCATCCGGGCGTCGTTCAGGTGGTCCGCCTGGATGGTTCGGTATCAAGCGTCCCCGAGACGATCGACCTGGCGACTTGGCGGTACATGGCAACCCGCAGCGGAGGCGAGGTGATCCCCAGCAACTAGCGGCGTCGGAAACACGCATCATTTCTAAACGAGCCTGACGAAAATCAATCGCCAGGCTTTGTTTTTGCGCCGCCGTAGTTTTTGACCCTGACCCCTGGCAGCAATTACGATGGAAGTTGCGCGATCGTGAGCCGGGCGACGTTTTTTCCGGCGAGCTTCCACGTTCGAACCTCTTTCCGCGGGGCTCACCATGAGTATCAAGCTAGCCAAGCTTCGCTGCCCGCACTGCGGAAAATCGCTTGGGATCCCTCGCAAGTTAGCGGGCAAGACTTCTCCCTGTCCCCGCTGCGGCGAGTCGTTCACGATCGCCCAGGATCTTTCGCAACTTGTTTCGATTACCCCGCCCGGCGAAGAAGAGCCGATCGTCGCCGAGGCGGGCGAAGCGGATGAACCGCCGATGGCGCTGTCGGTGGAAAAATCGGAGTCGCGGTTTCCGTGGCTGATCTTGCTGATCGCCGGCGTGACGATTGCGACGCTGTTGGTGATCGGGGTCGTCGTTTGGATGGTTTCGCCGGCTTCCCCACCAACGACAGAGCCGCAGGTCCAGATTGAACCGACGGCAACGACGCCGGCCGAGGAGCCGGAGCCGATCGAGGAAATGGACGAAGAATCGACTTCGCCCAACGGGATGTACGATCGTCAGCCGCAGTCTGTTGAACCGAGTGCTAGTACGAAACCACGGCCGTAGTTGGAGTGGACGATGGACGAAGAACTTCAGGCGATTCAAGAGGCCATCGACGATTTGAAGGCCGGCGATGTGGGAGTTCCCGCAGAGGTAATACTTGCCGAAATTCGTCGCAAGTTTCTCGAGGATTCACCCAAACAAGACAAGACCGGCTGAAAGGCATTTCACCTCTCAGCCGGTTTCTTTTTTGCCAACGTCGTTAGAAAGTGCGGTCGCCGTTAGACGGCGATCTGCTCTTCCATCTCCTTCGCCAGACGCTTACGCGCGACGTGCAGACGACGCTTGATGGTACCGATCGGAGCATCAAACTCGTCGCTCATCTCACGCAGCGACTGACCTTCGACGTAGAACGCACGGAGCGTTTCGCGGTCGAGATCACGCAGTTGGGCCAGGCCCTCGTGCAGGTTCTCGGCCCGCTCGCCGTCCATCAGCATATCGAGCGGAGTCCGGCGATCAACGCAAGTCGCCGCCAAAGTTTCCGGCTCGGTCGCGATGTCAGGAGGACGTCGCACGGCGCGGTTGATCGCCATGCGGACGGTGATCGAGCGGAGCCAACCGGGGAACGCCGCCGGTTCACGCAGCTGGTCCATCTTCTGCATCGCCTGGATGAAGACGTCCTGGCACAGTTCCTGCGCCTCGGCGTAGTCACGCAGTCGCTTCAGGGCGATCGCGAAGACGACTCCCTGGAACTGCTCGACCAGTTGGCCGAAAGCCTCACGGTCGCCAGTCTGCGAAGCCGTAACCAGGGCGATCATCCGCTCTTTTTCATCAAGATGCGCGAAGTTAGTCATCGTAAGTCTCTCTCGTATGGTTCTATGTATTGGGACTGCTGAGGACGCAGAGGCGGCGGCAGGCGAAGGTGCGTGCAACCGCGATTCGGCCGAAGAGCAGGAGGCGTCAGCGAGAGCGCGAAAACAGACCAAAACTGGAGACTGTTAGCGCGAGCCGAGCGCGACTAGCTCAGGCGCCGTCGGGGCGAGCCTTGCAGACGAGAAGCGAGACGAATTGTCCGACGCGTGAGCGTCTTAGCTTCTGCCTATCCAGGCCGGCGATCCTTGCGATCGCACGAAACCCCAACTAAACGCCGGCTGTAGTTGGACCGGTTCTTGTAAACCTGGTAGCCAACTTTCGCCGCCGAGCCATGACGGTTTCAGACCGCCGCCCTGTTTGGAGGGCTTGGTCATATGTGTCATGGCATGACCATAGAGACGCATACACGTGGAGTAACCCTCGCGAGCGACATCAACGGCGACCACGGCGACGCGGGCGACTGCAGCGACAACAATGTTTTCGCGGATGTTGATAATGTCGTTACGCATTGTGAGTTCCTCCTACGCGGCTTGCGCAGTGAGAGAGTTAAGTAGTAGACGTTTCCCCAACCTACCTTGGCGGGGAACATTGAAATATATCGTGCCTCGGTGACCGCAGCAACTTTGTGAAATATTTACCGAAGTCTGCAACTCGATCGCAACATGCTATCGAGTGGGCACATCAGTAAGACGGTACTTCGTCGGATTGGTTCGCGGGCCACGCAGATATTTTCCCAATTTCGCCTGAGAAGTTGGTGTGGCGGCTCGCGGTTCGTTGTAAGTGGTTGTAGCTAAATAGGTTGCGGATAGAACTTTTTTGGCGAAAATCTGGTCGATGGCCTGGGAACCTCCGCCAAGATTTGAAAAAACGACGCACCTTCGCCCTCGTCCAAAGGAGGAAAGCGACGGTGCGTCGTCCCGGCCTGGCGAACCAGTTCACCGGCCGCGGAGGGGAGGTCGCCTAGTGATGCCACCGCCGCGAGTCGGTCTTGGGGTACATGTAAGACGGTTTGTGGTGGTCGACCGAGCGATAGGAGGTCGCCGGAACGACTTGGGCCGGTTCGTACGAGAATCGCTGCGTCACCGTCGCGTCTTCTTGGGCCGGCGCCACTTTGTCGGCGTTGGTTGCGGCGGGGGCTGTCGGTTCGTACGAGAAACTACGATTGCTTACGACCGCGGGAGTGGCTCGGAAATTGACTGCCGCTTGGTAGCTCGGGGCCGCATTGTGATGCCAGAAACCATGGCCGAAATCGCCACTGAGCTTCGACCCGGCGCCCCGTTGGGCAAACGCGGTGGTGGTTGATACGCCTGCGATCAGGGCGACCAGTAAGGCCATTAAGAACATCTTCTTCATCGCACTTCTCCTCAAACTTTCCATTGAATTGGGCTCGCGGATCGATTCGCTTGCGGTTGGCTGCGTCACATGGCGCGGTCAATCGATCCATTGCCAGATTCGATGCGGCGACCTCCTCCTTTCTTCACGGCGACCCTAAAAGTTTTTTCTGGAACGCCGTCTCACCCGTTTCGAGGGAGCTTCAACTCCGCTGCCCAGATCCGCGGCGCCCTTGCCTCGGGGCGCCGCAAGCTACCTGGACCGGGTTAGCTCTGACGCCAGGGCCCAAAAGTCATAACCAGCGACGGAGTCAACCTTTGCAAACAAGTGTGCGTGTAGCCGCATGCGGATTTTTGCCTTTAGGCATGCAATTTGTCTTTACAGATGCATCGCCCCTTTTTTGTGCGTTTGCGTCACGATTGGGGGCGAAAGATTTTTCCTAAGCCAAGGATTCTTCGGCGGATTTCGACGAATGCGGACGTGTTACTTTGGATTTCTGTTCCTGATGCTGGGGCTGGTCGCGGCGTCGACCATCAAAGCGGATGGATGGGATCGCCAATCCGATAACTTCCAAATTCGTACCTTTCGCGGTGGTCCCAGCGCCGTGAAGTTGCTGGCGCGTTGCGAACAGCTGCGGTCCGATCTGCAGCAAGTTTGGTTAGGGGGCGATGATCGTCACGATTGGAGCCCGCGGTGTCAGGTCATCGTACATGCGTCTAAAGCGAGCTATCAGACTGCAATAGGTCGTGGGGGCGCACAAACTTCGGGGAGTAGTTTGGTTCAGTCGGTCGAGGGGGAGATCGTCCTGCGCCGGATCGACTTGCTCTACAGCGAAGAGCGGGGGGCATCGGCATTGCCGCATGAACTGACGCACGTCGTTCTCGCCGACCGTTTTGACAACGGACGTCCTCCGCGATGGCTCGACGAGGGAATCGCGACCATGGCTGATCCGACTGAGAAGCGAACGCTGCATCAACGTGATTGTCATGCGGCGCTCCGCAGCGGCGACGCCCTGCCGGTCGTACAATTGCTCCACCTCGACGAATTCGCTTCGGCAAAACAAGTACCAGCTTTCTACGGGCAAAGCTTGTCGCTGGTCCACTTCCTGGGTAGTCAGGACGAGCCGATCCGGTTGGTCGAATTCGCCGAGACGGCAGGCCACAAGGGGTATGACCGCGCTCTTCGCGAAATCTATCAGATCGACGGCGTCGCAGAGCTTGAGCGGCGTTGGCGAACATATGCCTTACGTCACGGCACGCAAGCTCCGCAGGCGCTTGTGTCACTGGTCCGCTAGTGCGTCCCCTTGCTCATCGAACCAGCCGGCTAACTGGCCGATCTCGTCGGCGTCATGGGCGCCAACCACGGTGATGTGTCGATCTCCCTGACGCCACGTGCCCGCGACCCGCTTATCGAGATCAACTACCTTCACCTTGGTATCGCCATGCACCGCTTCGGTCGCTGGGCGATCGCCAAACCAAGCAGGCCGTTCGTCGGTATGTTCAAACAGCGCCAGCGCGCTGCCGTCAGGCCGTAGGTATTGGCAATGGACGGCGTCTCCTTGGGGCAGCTTGATCACGCTGCACGAGTGATGGGCGTAGCCTTCCGGCAGGCCGCCAGTGATGGCGGGGTGATAGCCAACCAGATGGACGGCGCTGTCGGCGTCGACCGGCTGCCCGTCGTAGCTCGCCAGTAAAAGTTGCTGCGCGGCAATTGGGTCTTGATGCAGCGTATCGAAGTACTGGTCAAAGACGGCGCCGATCGCCAGGTTGCCTAGCGTGGTGAGATTCGCCTGGTAGCTGACCCAGCCGATGGCGAACACAACGCTGGCGGCAAGCGCCATTACCAGCGGAGCAAAAGGGCCGGTAGTCCAGCGATAAGGCTGCGCCGCCGCCAAACTCTCAGCCGAGACGCCATTCGCGTCGACCAGGTGCGATTCTAGTTGGTCCCACATTCCGGCAGGCGGCGAAGGATGATCGAGCGTCGCCGTCAAACGTGAAAGAGCGTCAAACGAGGCCAGCTCTTGTGCGCAGGCGTCGCAGTCGGCTAGATGGTCGGCCATCGCCAGCTGCTCCTCTTCGGGCATTTCGCCGTCGAAGAAGTCCGACATTCGTTCTCTTGCTTCCGAGCAGTCCATGTCGCGTTTCTTCTTGTGTCGATCGCACCGATCCCCTCCATTTGCGGCGGAAGATCGTCGTTTACTTGTCAGAATAACCCAAATCTTGCAACTGTCGCTTCAATTCTCGCCGAGCGCGATTCAAGCGGGACCCTACCGTTCCTTCTGGAATATGGAGCGCCATGGCAATGTCGTGGTACGAAAAGTCCTCCAGCTCACGCAGCAGGAAGATCGATTTCAGCTCGGGGTCGATCTTCGCCAACGCACGTTCGAGCGCCTCTTTCTGTTCCGATTGTTCGCCGCCGCTGGCCGTCGCTTCCGGCTCCCAGTCGAGATCGCTGTGCTTGTGTCGACGATTGCGCCGCAAGTGCTGCAGCGCCTCGTTGACGGCTAGTCGGTGGAGCCATGTTTCGAAGCGGGACCGGCCGTCGAACTTGTCGAGCGAACGGAACGCTTGCAGGAAGACCTGCTGCGCGACGTCGGCGGCATCCTGCGGTCCGGCGATGCGGGCTGCCACGCGAAAGACATGCTCGCTGCAGGCTTCGTACAACTGACAACGCGCCGCCATGTTCCCTTGGCGGCAAGCCAAAATGATGGAGGCCAAAGGATCAACTCCCGGCGGAGTCGTCGATTCATTCACTATCTTCGATGCAGCGGGCTCGCAGTTTCTTCGCGAGAGATTGGGAGTTTTTGCCGTATTCATGCTAGGTGGGTCGCAGCGAGATCGGCACTCCCTACAGAACCGAACCCGTCATGGAAAAATCGGAGTGATAGGCGCTGCAACAACGCAGGTGAACGCGCCTTTCGTGCCCCAGCTACAGCCGCCTGCATGAGGTACGAAATCGTCTTGGCGCTAAATGCCTTATTGGAGGATCTGGAATAAATCATTGCATACGGGAGGCAACTAGGGCAATCATTGCGGAAGACCGCATGGCATCGAGGCATCTCAATCGGAAAAATGTTGCAACGCCGTGTTCGTTGCGGCAATCACTTTCTTCCCATTATAGGCGTGAACCTTGGGTATAGTGGTGGACAAGTTTCCTTATGGCCCCTTGCTGAATCGAGGCAACTTGCCTACCTTGCCAGACTTGTTTGAGCGAGCTGTCAGCGCCACGAAAAGACACGTTGGGAAACTGGGGGACTTTCGTTCGTAATCAAACTGATCTTGGGCGCCGCTTCTGGAATCGTTACAAGGTGGCGTCGCCGGGGTTCGTTTAAGTAGGGACTCCGCGCCGCGGCGACCCCAACCCCATTGATGGCGCTATGCCCCAGCGCTACCCACCTTAGAAATTTCGCCATGACTCGCGATCCAGCCGCGATGAGGGCGGAATGGAAATGAATAGGATGTTCACTCGCATACGTTTCGCGTTTTCGATCTGTACGTTCGCCTTGGCGCTTCTAGGGGCTATGTCCCCGCCGCTAACAGCCGCTGAATCGCTGGCTGAAATCGCCGCTGCGAATGAGCGCAGCCTCAGCCAGATCGAAAACTTGCAGCTGCAGTATCGCGTGCAGTCGGAGCTACGTGAAAAGAACGGAACGTCGCGGCCGATGGCCAAGCCGCAGGAGAATTTTTACGCCTACTCGCGAACCAGCCGGCAAAAGCGACTGCGGATCAATCCGGCGCCTGGGCAACAGCGGGTCGTCGATCGTTATCTGGCCAATGGTCTGATGCGCGAGCAATCGTACGACTTGGCGTTTGACGTCGAACTAGAGTCCTTGCTTCCGTACGATCAGAAGTCGTATCGCGCCGAGATCTCGCCCGCGAAACCGGGACTGATGGAGGAGATGGTTCCGCAGACGCTCGAAAAAATCCCGGTGATGGTCGTCTCCCAATCGCTGACCTTGAGCGAACTGGTGCAGCAGTGGGACTGCAAATTGATGAAAGATGACGGTGTCGCCATTCAGATTCGGGCCGACCTGCCGACTCGCATCGCCGGAAAACATGCCGGCAGTTGCCTGTTGGTAACGTTGCGTCGCGACAAGGGCTACATGATCGAATCGCTGCGGATTGTCGTCACCGGCGCCGGCACGAACGTCGAGACCGGCAAACCAGCGACAATGCTCGCGACCTTCAAGGTGCTAAAGTGGCAAGAACTTGCCGAAGGTCTGTGGTATCCGCAGCAAGTGCGCTTTGGCAACCATGGCGAGATGGCGACCAGTTCCGACGACGCAGGCCTGTTTGTCGAGTGGACCATCACCAGCGCCGTCGTCAACGCCGAGCATCTCGATAAGGAACTCGGATTCGCGTTCCTTCCCAATGCCGTCGTCGTCGAATATCGCAAAGATGGCGAAGCGGGACGCTTGTGGCTGTGGGGCCCCGAAGGGAAAGCGGTGACTACTTTCGCCAATGCGGATGAGTACGAATCCGCGCGACCGGGCGCACAGGTGCAGCGACGGTGAGTTCGGATCTGTGGCGAGCTACTTGCCCAGTCCAAAGATCGATTCGACGTTGCCGCGGAGGACCGTCTTGCCTAGTTCTAAAGCCCGGTCTTCGCTCCAGCCGCGGTCGATCACGAATCGCTCGGCCAACACCTTGGCCAGGATCCGCTTGAACATCGCGAACTTCGGCATGCCGAATTCCAGCTTGTACATGTCGGTGTAGTAGCCGATCACCTTGGTTTGCGGGATCGCTTCGAGCCGCGCGGCCAGGTCGCTTTCGATATAGGCCGGCGTGTTGGAATACCACCAATGCCCGTTGGCGACGACATTCGGGAAGATCCAGCTGTAGCTGACCAGCTCTTGATTGGTGACGCTGGCCAAGACCGAAACCGGAAAGGTAACGTCGCGGAAAGCGTTGAAGAGTTGACGGTATTGGATCAGTGAGACGCGGCTGTCGTACAGGTCTTGTCCTTGGTAGACGCCGGTTTCATAGACGCCGCGGTTGACGCCAATCATCAGGTCGAACGGCAACTTGTGTTGACGGCAACGTTCGGCCAGCGACCAGAAGACGAAGTTCGATGCGGCGTGCCGATCGTTCGGGGCGGCGTCGTCCCCTTTCCCTAAGATGTTTTTGATCGCAATGTCAGCGCGGTTATCGCTGACGTAGTGGGGCGCGAAATCAGGCGGCAGCGAAATCGCACATGCCTTGGCGCCTTTGCTGACGAAATGCTCGAACAACTTGTCGAGTGCGCTCTCGAGCGCCTCGCGGCCGCTGATCGAAATGCCGGTCGCATTCTCCAGGCGTTCAACGACGGTCAGCTTCGCCAAGTGAAAGACGAGATCATCGGTTCGCAAGCAAGGAATGTAGCGGCCGGTATCGAAACCTTCGAGCGTGTCGTCGAAGTCGTTGGTCAGAAAGATCCCTTCCAGCTTGCTCTCGCGCAGGACCGTTTCTTCCCAGTCGTCTTTGGCCATTCGCTCGGCGGCCGAATCGTAGAGCGCTTCCCAATTGTCGGTCGTCAGCCGCTCGTCGGCGAAGCCGAACATCTTCTGGGCGAACTCGATAAACCAGCTGTACTGGATCGTGTTTTCGATCGGGCCGAAGTTTTCGACCAGGCGGCGGACCTTTTCTTTGGGATCGAGACCGGGCTCTTCGATCTGATCTTTCGGCATGCCGGCCGAGTGCGATAGCTCGGTGTAGTAGTGGTACCCCAGGATGTCGGCCAGCGTCGTCGACGCGGCGCTGAGCGGATTGATGTGCGAATGGGGGTCAACCAGAACGATTTGGTCTAGTTGTTCGAAAAGCTGTTTCCGCAACTCGATCGACATGGGGGGACCGGCTAAGTGAGGTAGGATGTGGCAAAGATCTCAGAGTAACTGAATGAGGCGCGCATTTCATCCCCCAAGAACACGAGGGCTGGGGGCGCCAACTAGGTCGTTAGCGGCAGTTCCGACTGGCGAAACGTGGCGTACGTCTGGGCGAGAAACTCGGCCAGACCCGCGCGTTCGGCAAGCAGGGCGCGGACGCGCACCTGGCGGATGACGCCCTTCTCGAGCGGTTTGACGAACGAACGGACGCTCAGCCGCTGCGGTTCGATGACAATCGCATCGGCGTCGCCTGGGAAGACCAGCAAGCAGATCGCCAGATCGTCATTGATCGGCGCCGCCAAAGCGACCTCTTCGACTGGGGCCGAATCGGACTGGGCCGTGACTAACTGACCATCGACCAGGCGGTAGGCGCCGCTGGCGCCGATTTCGACCGAGACTGGCGCTGCGAAATCGAGTAGCGACGTTTGCCGCGACAGGATCAGGTCGCTGGCATCCTGATCGGGAATAGCGCGAACGTAGGCCTGGCTTCGAACCGGGACGTTTTCGCGTTCTTCCCCGGTAAAGACAAGGTCGTGCTCGCGAATATAGACTTCGGAGTGAAGCGGGGCTCCGAAGTCGACATGGATCGTTTGATAGCCTCCCGTCGGGATCTTAAAGAGGCGGACCTTCAGCGGATCGTCGTGCCAAGTCGTAAGGCTAGTATTAGGAAAGCTGCACTCAAACTTCTGCGGGCCGTGGCTTTCCCATTTCTTGACGGGAAGGTTTTTCGGTGGGGGGGGCACTTTGCCCGTGATCTCGAATTTCGGCAAGCGTGGCATGAGCGAAGTGAGCGGCTACGACCAGGGAACAAAAAAACCCCGTCTCTCACCAAGGTGAGCGACGGGGCCGGAACAGAGAAGAGGCCGAAGACTTGCACCCGTAGGCACGGCGTTATGATTGGTATGATGCCGTAGTTGGCCCTCTTCCACTCGTCATGATACCAGAGTGTTCGACATTGTCCACCATTTGGTTCCCAAAAACTTGGGCGAAAGTTTGGGATCCGAGCGAGCGTTTTGTCTCGGTAGTTCTACTGTCGACCGGATTTCTTATCATTGGTCGTGACGGAAACTACAGAGGCGATCAAGATGGCCCGATGGTGAGAGAGCCAAATGTCTGACTACCTAACGACTTGCGAGAAGGCGGCCCGCGCTGCTGGCGCCGTTTTACTTGAGTGGCAGGGGAAATTTCGCGTCCGAGAGAAAGGGCGAGCCGACTTGGTAACCGAGGCCGACGTCGAGTCGCAAAAGAAGATCCAGGAGATCGTGCTGGGAGAATTTCCGGAACACGGATTCTTGGGAGAAGAGGAAGATCCCGCCAACGCCGTCTCTAGCCAGTATGAGTATCGGTGGATTGCCGACCCGCTCGACGGCACGACCAATTACGTTCATGGGCTAGCGAACTATTCGGTCTCCTTGGCATTGCAGCATCGCGGCGAAGTGATCGTCGGCGTCGTCTACGATCCGGTGCATGATCAATGCTTTGCGGCGGAGCGGGGCCAAGGGGCGACCCTTAACGGCGAGAAATTGCAGGTCAGCGACGTTACCGATCTAGAGGCTGCGTTGGTGGCGGCTAGTTTCGCCGCTGGCATCCAGCGCGATTCGCCCGAGATCGAACAGTTTATCGAGGTGCTAGTGCGCTGTCAGGCGATGCGGCGTTTGGGGTCGGCGGCGCTCAATCTGGCGTATGTCGCCGCGGGGACTTTGGATGCTTATTGGGCGTCGAGCGTTAAAATTTGGGATGTCGCCGCTGGCGTGTTGTTGGTCCAGGAAGCAGGCGGCGTCATTCGCGGGCCTGGTGGAGAGCCGTTCGATTGGAATCGCCCTAAGGTGGTCGCCGCTTCGACCGAGCAACTGCATGACCAACTGCAGGCTTCCATCGGCGCCTGATCTCCCTCTCATGCCGCTTGGAGTCTGCTCATCATGATCATCCGCCAAGAACAGCCGGAAGACGTTCCGGCGATCCGCCAACTGTTGCTCGCCGCTTTTCCGACCGCGATCGAAAACGAGATCGTCGACCAAATTCGAGACTCCAAATGCGAGCAGATTTCGCTCGTTGCCGAAGTTGACGGCAACATCGTCGGTCAGATCTTGTTTACGCCGGCGACGATCGAGCGTGACGCCCATGTTGTCCAGGGTTGGGGACTGGCGCCGGTCTCGGTCGCTCCCAAGTCGCAAGGCCGCGGGATTGGCGCTACGCTGGTCCGCCAAGGGCTGGAAGAACTGCGACAGCAGGGCGGGGCGTTCGTGATCGTGCTTGGCGATCCTCAGTATTACCCGAAATTTGGCTTCCAGCCGGCGGCGCAGTGGAACGTCCAGTCGGAGTTTGGCGGCGTGCCGGCCGAGGCGTTTATGCTGATCGCCTTCGACGAAGAGGCGATCGGCGATGGCGGAATCGCCAAGTACCGGCCTGAGTTCGCGTCGGCGGTTTGATCGGCGTTTGCTAGCGAGCCGTTCCGCTTGATCTTGACCTTTCCTCCGGTTCCATCTAGCTTTTTGCAAGCGGCCGAACCGTTCACTGGACGAACGCGCGGCCTAAGCAAGGAAGCACGGAGAATCAAGGATGAGCGCTCAAGAGTCGGCGGGCCGTCCCGCCTCGGTTCCGTTGTTGGATGTCGCCCGCGGCAACGCCCCTTTGCGTACCGAATTTGTTGCGGCGCTGGAAAACGTCCTCGATTCGGGGCGGTTTGTCTTCGGCCCGGAAGTCTTCGAACTGGAAAAGCAAATGGCCGAAGCGTCGCATGCTAAATACGGCATCAGCTGCGCCTCGGGAAGCGACGCTTTGCTGCTCGCGCTGATGGCCTACGAAATCGGTCCCGGCGACGAAGTAATCGTCCCCAGCTTTACCTTCTTCGCCACCGCCAGCGCCGTCTGGCGTTTGGGCGCAAAGCCGGTCTTCGCCGACATTGACCCGGTCACGTTCAATATTTCGCCCGAAGCGATCGCCGCTGCGATTACCCCGAACACCAAAGCGATCATTCCGGTTCACCTGTTTGGACAGGCGGCCGACATGACGGCAATCAACGCGATCGCCGCCGCCCATGACTTGTGGGTGATTGAAGACGCCTGCCAGGCGGTCTTGGCCGAGTACGACGGAGAGCCGGTCGGTGCGATTGGCGACGTTGGCTGCTATAGCTTCTATCCGACCAAGAACTTGGGCGGTATGGGGGACGGCGGCATGCTGACCACCAACGACGAAGAGCTGGCCAATAGGCTGCGACTTTACCGCGGTCACGGAATGGAGCCGCGCTACTACCATTCGGTGGTCGGCATTAACAGCCGCTTGGATACGTTCCAGGCCGCCACGCTGTTGGTCAAAATGAACAAGCTGGCCGAGTGGACCGAAATGCGTCGCGAGAATGCGGCTCGCTACAACGAACTGTTCCGCGCTGCCGGGATGGATGAGTGCATCATCTTGCCAGCCGAATCGGCCGATCACAAACATGCCTGGAACCAGTTCACCGTCCGCGTTCCGCAAGGAAGTCGTGACCACCTGCGAAAACATCTGGCCGACCACAAGATTGGCAGCGAAATCTACTATCCGGTACCGCTGCACCAGCAGGTCTGCTTCGCCAACTTGGCGGACCATGGCTCGCTGATCGAAACGGAAAAGGCGGCCAAGGAAGTCTTGAGCCTGCCGATCTTCCCCGAATTGACCGACGCCGAGCAGCGCGTGGTTGTTGAATCGATCGAGCAGTACTACGAAGCGGTCAACAAGAAAGCGGTCGCTTAGCAAATCCCGCCCCGAATCGATCGGATCGAAGTCGCCCCCCCCGCTTGAGGAGGCGACTTTCCGCAAAGTTGCCCCGAACCTGCGCATTTTTGCAGCCTATTGCGTGGGAATCGGAAATGATGGGCAATTCGGCGTATTTGATGGACGCTTAATGCGCCGATTTGTATAATCCATCATTGGGTTTAGCCATTTCCTACCTACCTTTCGGCTCCTCCCAACTCCACGCCTAGTTCCCTCCTTTCACGGACTGCATCCTTGCGATTCCCTGCGCTCCTTTTGTCGACTGCGCTATTGCTAGCGACTTGTACGTCGCTGTGGGCCGATCCTGCGCAACATCAGGCGATGTTCGACAAGCAGGTTAAGCCGTTTCTCACCAAGTACTGCAACGACTGTCACGCCGGCGAGTTCGCCGAGTCAGGCATCGATTTCGCCTCGTTCGGCAAGGCGGAAGAGGTGATGACCAGCGGTCGTAAGACCTGGCAGAAGGCGCTCAGCCAGATGACCGTCGGTGCGATGCCCCCCAGCGACGAAGCGCAACCTTCCGAGGAGGAGCTGAAGCAGGCCCTCAAGTGGATCCGGGGTGCGCTCTCCGACTATTCGTGTGATGGGCCGGTTGATCCTGGCCGTGAGACGATTCGTCGCTTGAACCGCGTCGAGTATCAAAACACGATTCGCGACTTGGTCGGCGTCGAGTTCAAAGCGAGCGAAGAATTTCCGGCCGACGACGTTGGTTATGGGTTCGACAATATCGGCGACGTCCTTTCGCTGTCGCCGCTACTGTTGGAGAAGTATTACGATGCGGCGGTGACGATCGCGGGCAAGGCGATTGTGCTCGACCCGTCGAGCTTGATCCGAAGCGAACGTCTGAAGAACTTCAAGCTGAAGGACGGCTCCAAGAGTGACGACCGAATCAGCTTTCCCTCGCACAATATCGCCAAGACCGATTTCGAGATCGACTCCCCAGGCGAGTACAAGCTATCGATTCGCGCTTACGGAACGCGTGCCGGGGACCAGTTGCCCAACATGCACGTCAAGCTAGACGACCAAGACAAAGACTTTGCGGTCGAAGCGCTGAAAGGCAAAGAACAGAACTACGAGATTACGAAGCGTTTTTCCAAGGGAAAGCACCACCTCGAGATCTCGTTTACCAACGATCACTACGATCCCAACAATCCCAACCGCAACAAACGCGATCGCAACTTGATTGTCACCAGCGTCAAGTTGGTGGGGCCGCCTAAGATCACGCCCGAAAGCTATCCGGAGTCGCACCGTAAGATTTTCATCGCCTACCCCGGCCAAGACGGCATCACCGCCGAGGTCGCGGCCCGGCGGATTTTGACCCGGTTTGCATCGCGGGCCTTTCGTCGTCCGGCGACGGCTGACGAAGTGAATCGGCTCTACACGCTGGTCGCGTCGGCCCAAGCCGATGGCGAGAACTTTGAAGCTTCGGTGCGCGATGGCGTGGTCGCCATTCTTTGCTCGCCGAACTTCCTGTTCCGCGTCGAGATGGACGAGTCGAAATCGCCGGTCCGCCAGTTGACCGAGTACGAACTGGCGTCGCGACTTTCTTACTTCCTCTGGAGCAGCGCTCCCGATCACGAGCTGCTGACGCTCGCATACGAAGGGAAGCTGCGATCGCAGCTCGATCAGCAGATCGACCGCATGCTGAAGTCGCCGAAGAACTCGGCCTTGGTCGAAAACTTCGCCGGACAATGGCTGCAGTTGCGTAACCTGGAAGACGTCAAACCCGATCGTCGCAAGTTCCGCGGGTTTACGCCCGCCCTGGCGAAGGCGATGCGGCAGGAGACCGAACTCTTTTTCGAGTCGATCGTCAAAGAAGACCGCAGCGTGCTCGATCTGGTTGGGGCCGACTACACCTATTTGAACGAATCGCTCGCCAAGCATTATGGCGTGAAGGACGTCAAAGGAGAGGAGTTCCGCAAAGTGTCTCTGAAGGAGAAGGGACGCGGTGGGATTTTGACCCAGGCCAGCATCCTGACCGTAACCTCCAATCCGACCCGGACCTCGCCGGTGAAACGGGGGAAATGGATCCTGGAGAACGTGCTGGGAACGCCTCCGCCAGATCCGCCGGCCGATGTGCCGACGCTGGAAGCCCAGAAAGAGCTGACCGGGACGCTACGCGAGCAAATGGCGCAGCACATGGCGAATCCCAGCTGCGCCTCGTGCCATGCTCGGATGGACCCGATCGGCTTTGCCCTGGAAAACTTCGATGCCGTTGGCGCCTTCCGTACCAAAGACGAGGGATCGAAGATCGACGCTTCGGGCGAGTTGCCCGGCGGGATAAAATTTGAAGGCGCCTCGGGACTGCGACAAGTGATCCTGAATGAGCACCGCGACGAGTTCGTCCGGGCGTTTTCCGAAAAGATGTTGACTTATGCGTTGGGCCGCGGCGTCGAGTTTTTCGACATGTGCGCCATCGACGCGATTCAAGATGAGCTGGAACGTAACGATTACCGTTTCTCCGCGCTGGTGAAAGCGATCGTCCACAGCGATCCTTTCCAGAAGCGCCGTACCAATTAGAACGGAGAGGGAATCCGACATGAGCACTGCAATCTCACGACGAATGTTGCTTCGCGGTTTTGGCGCCGCCATGGCGCTGCCGTGGCTCGACCAAATGGCTCCGGTCGCCAATGCGGCCGCCGCGACCGGCAAACCGCCAGTGCGCATGGCTTTTCTCTACGTTCCCAACGGCGTGAATGTCGAGAAGTGGCGTCCCCAAGGAGAAGGCGCCGATTGGCAGTTGTCGCCGACCTTGTCGGCGCTGAAAGACGTCAAGTCGGAAGTGACCGCCCTCAGTGGGCTGACTTTGCGCGGCGCGTTCGCGTTGGGTGACGGTGGTGGCGACCATGCTCGCAGCGTCGCCGCCTATCTGACCGGTTCGCACCCAAAGAAGACCGACGGCGCCGACATCAGCAACGCTATTTCGGTCGATCAATACGCCGCAGCTCAGATCGGCTTCCAGACCCGGTTCCCGTCGCTGGAACTGGGCTGTTCGCCCAGCGCTCAATCGGGCCGCTGCGACTCGGGCTATAGCTGCGCCTACTCGTCGAACATGTCGTGGCGCAACTCGACCTCGCACGTCGGCAAAGAAATCAACCCGCAAGCCGCCTTCGATCGCTTGTTTGGCAACGAGAACGCCAAGGAGTCGGCCGAAAGCCGCGCTCTGCGTCACAAGCGGAAGAAAAGCATCCTCGACTTCGTGATGGATGACGCCAAGCGCCTGAACCAGAAGTTGGGCAAATCCGATCAACGCAAGCTGGACGAGTATCTGTTCGCGGTGCGGGAGATCGAACGTCGCGTCCAGCAGTCGATCAAGCTCGACGGCGTCGAAGTCGATGTGCCGGATTATCCCCGACCCGATGGCGTGCCGGCCGATTTTGGTGAGCATGCCCGGTTGATGATGGACATGATGGTTTTGGCGTTCCAGACCGACACGACCCGCGTCAGCACGTTCATGTTCACCAACGCCGGCAGCAACCGGACCTACGGCGACATCGGCGTGCGAGAAGGGCACCACTCCCTTTCCCACCATAAGGGGAGCAAAAAGAACCTCGAAAAAATCGCCAAGATCGACGCCTTCCATGTCGAGCAATACGCCTACTTCGTCAAGGAGCTGCAGAAGGTCCGCGAAGGAGATGGAACGTTGCTCGACAACTGCATGGTCATGTACGGCAGCGGCATCAGCGACGGTAACCGCCACAACCATGACGACCTGCCGATCATCATGGCGGGCCGCGGCGGTGGGGCGATCACGCCGAACCGTCACCTGATCTATCCCGACAACACGCCGTTGACCAATCTCTATGTGTCGATGCTGAACATCGTCGGGGCGAAAGCCGATCGCTTTGGCGACTCCAACGGCAAGATCACCAATCTCGGCTAATCCTGAGCGCATCATCCGCAAAATCGTCACAACCGGGCGCGTCGCCAGACGCGCCCGGTTTTTTGCGCATTTGCCTTCTCCGTCAGGGCGATATGATAGAAGGTGACGTTACCTTTTCTCCCCAAGCTGTGCATTTGCCGTTGAAGCTGTCGCTCTTCCAGCTCGCAATTTTCGCCCTGTCGGCGCTCGGGACTCGTTATGTCCTGGCCGATAGTCCGGAAGGGGTGCGCCCCGATTTTGCCGCCCAGGTGCTGCCGATTCTGACGCAGCGCTGCTTCGCGTGTCATGGTCCTGACGCCGACAAGCGAGAAGCCGATCTGCGGCTCGATCAGGCAAGTTCCCTTTTTCAGCGTCGCGGCGATCAGCCCGCGGTCATTCAGCCAGGCGACGCCGCTGATAGCCCACTCTATCAGCGTTTGATCGCTAGCGATCCGGCAGAGCAAATGCCGCCGCCCAGCCATGGCGGGCCACTCTCGCTCGACGAGATCACTACGATCAAACGCTGGATCGACAATGGCGCCAAGTGGGAAGGGCATTGGGCGTTTCAGCCAATCGTCAGACCGGAATTGCCGCCGGCATTGCTAGGTTACAGCGATCAGCCAATCGATCGCCTGGTCGCAGCAAAGTGGAAAGAGCACGATCTGACGCCGGCCGAACCAGCCAGTCGCGAAATGCTGCTCCGCCGCGTCACCTTTGCGCTGACCGGCTTGCCGCCAACCGCCACCGAGATCCAAGACTTTCTCGCGGATCAGCGCCCCGGCGCCTACGAACGCGTCGTCGATCGGTTACTGGCTTCGCCGCATTACGGAGAGCAGATGGCACGGCAGTGGCTCGACCTGGCGAGGTATGCCGACACGCATGGTTTCAACATCGACAGCTATCGCGACATGTGGCGCTGGCGTGATTGGGTGATTGACGCCTACAACTCCAACATGCCGTTTGATCAATTCACGCGCGAGCAGCTTGCCGGCGATCTCTTGCCCAATGCGACCGTCGACCAAATCACTGCGACCGGCTTCAATCGCAATCATCCGATCAATGACGAAATGGGGGCGATTCCCGAAGAGTATCTTCACTTCTACGCCGCGGATCGCGCCAATACCACCGCGACTGTTTGGCTGGGGCTGACGCTGGCCTGTGCGGAGTGTCATGATCACAAGTACGATCCCATCTCGCAGCGCGACTACTACCAGTTCTACGCCTTTTTCAACAATGTCGATGACCAGGGGCTCGATGGTCGTCGCGGCAATGCGGCGCCAACAATCATCAGTCCGACCAAGGAGCAATCCCAGCAGCTTACCGGGTTGGATCAACAACTGCGGACGCTTGACGCGGCGCTCTCCGCCGCCCGCGATGAAGCGCAGCAGTCGCCTTCCAATTGGGAGCGATCAACCGAACAAGTTGCGGCAGCCGCCAATCCGCCGACTGACAGCGCCGCCCGACTCTCCCTGGATGGCGAGAGCGGCGGAGTTCGCATCCAGCGAGAAAACGATGAGGCGCCGCTATTCTTGCCCGGCAAGTTTGACCAGGCTCTCCTTTGTGACGGGCGGACGCTCATCACGCCGAGCGAAGCGATACAGCTGGGCGACACCTTCTCGATTGGGTTGTGGGCATATCCAACAACATCGAACGCAACGGTCTTGGCGGCGTCGCCCGACTTCACGCTCTCGCTTGATCGGGGGCAACTGGTTTACGAAACGATCGAGCGCCGTCTTCACACGACAGAGGTCATGTCAAAGAACCTGTGGCAGCAGGTCACCCTGACGGTCGACGGCAAGCAGATCGCCGTCTATCGCGATGGCGTCCTCTTGCCGCTGTCGCCCAGCGAGCGGATCGACACCATGGAAGTCGATCAGGCGTCTCCTGAAGTAACGCAGCTACAGTTTGGCCGGGCCGGCGAGCTAGACGGTTTTCGGGGGCTGTTGGATGATGTTCGCATCTATGCCCGCACGCTCAGTCCGCTCGAAGTGCAGCGTCTTGGAGGTGGTGATCCGATCGGCGAGATCCTGGCCAAGCCGACCGAACAACGTACCGACGGCGAACAAGCGACGCTACTCGACCACTATCTCCGCCAGACCGATCCACACTACGCCCAGCAAGTTGAGCGACACGAAACGATCGCTCGGCAGCGGCGTCGTTTTATCGAGAACTTTCCCGAAACGATGGTCATGCGCGAGCGGACCGAGCGACGACCTGCCCGAATTTTGGAGCGTGGCCGCTACGATCTTCCGGGCGAAACGGTGACGCCGGACGTGCTCGACTGCTTGCCGTCGCTTCGGCGCCATACAAACGCCGATCGCCTGGCGCTGGCCGAATGGCTGACCGATGATCGTCAACCGCTGACCGCTCGCGTTGCGGTCAATCGATATTGGCAGAAGCTGTTCGGGACGTCGCTGGTCGCCACTCCTGAAGATTTTGGACTACGAAGTTCGCCCCCCAGCAATCGGGCCCTGCTCGACTACCTGGCCGCGGATTTTCGCGATAACAATTGGGACGTAAAGCGGCTGCTGAAACAGATCGTGATGTCGGCGACCTATCGGCAAACCAGTGCCGTTGATGTGGCGAAATGGAATGCCGATCCGGCCAATCAATATCTTGCTCGCGGGCCACGGCTGCGACTCTCGGCCGAACAGCTTCGCGACGCCGCACTGGCCGCCAGCGATTTGCTGAACGACCATATCGGCGGACCGAGCGTTCGCCCCTACCAGCCTGCCGACTTGTGGGAAGCGATTTCGTATGGAAGAGACTTTACCGCTCAGCGTTACGCCCAGGACCATGGAGACCGGCTCTATCGCCGCAGCTTGTACACGTTTTGGAAACGGACGTCGCCGCCACCCAACATGTCCGCCTTCGACGCGCCGAACCGAGAATTCTGCACGCTGACTCGTAGCCAAACCAATACGCCGCAGCAGGCGCTGGTGCTGATGAACGACCCGACCTTCATTGAGGCCTCCCGCGCTTTGGCCGCCGAGATGATGCAGTCCACCCCCGATGTCGAAACGCAAATTGCCTCCGCCTTCCGAAGGATCGTTTCTCGCGCGCCCAGTCAGCAGGAACGGCAAATACTAGCTCGCGTCTACGAGGCCCAACTGGCACACTATCGGCAAGACTTGGACGGGGCGAGAGAATTGGTCGCGATTGGCGAATCGCCTACGGCCGATCTCCCTGCTGATGAACAAGCGGCGCTGACGATGGTGGTCAGCACGATCATGAACCTCGACGAAGCGATCCACGCCAACTAAACCTATGCATGACTCACAGCGACAACTCGCCAACTTGCTCAGCCGCCGGCTTTTTTTAGGCCAGGCCGGTACGGCGCTCGGCGCAGCTGCGCTAATGTCTCTTGGCGAATCTACCTTGCAAGCGGCGACCCGATCGGCGGCCGCCAAGGCAAAGCGAGTCATCTACCTTTGTCAGTCTGGGGCGCCGTCGCAGCACGATCTGTTCGACTACAAGCCGATGTTGGCCGAGCGGCAGGGCGAGGAACTGCCCGACTCGATCCGTGGAGGCCAGAGGCTGACCGGGATGACCGCCGATCAGACGACCTTTCCGCTGACGCCCAGCATTTTTCCGTTTGCGCAGCATGGCGCTCGCGGCGCCTGGTTCAGCTCGGCCGTGCCGCAGATGGCCAAGCTGGCGGACGACGCCTGCTTCGTCCACTCGATGCATACCGAGGCGATCAATCACGACCCGGCGATGACGTTGCTGCAGACCGGCACGCAACAACCCGGCCGGCCCAGTCTGGGCGCGTGGGTCAGCTATGGCTTGGGAAGCGAAAACGCCGACTTGCCGGCGTTTGTTGTCTTGATCTCGCGCGGCAGCAGTCTCGGCAACCAGCAGCCGCTGGCCGACAAGCTGTGGGGGAGCGCGTTCCTACCGGCCGAGCATCAAGGGATGAAGTTTCGCGGCGCGGGAGATCCGATCCTCTACCTGGGCGATCCGGCCGGCGTCTCGCGAAAGTCGCGAGGGCAGATGATCGCGGCGGTCGCCGAGTTAAATCGGCTTGAGGCGCGGTCGATACCAGATCCCGAGATCGAGGCCCGCATCGCTCAGTACGAGTTGGCCTATCGCATGCAGGCGTCAGCGCCCGAGTTGGTTGATTTCCGCAACGAGCCAGAAGCGACCTTTAAACTGTACGGCGAAGAGGCGCGGAAACCGGGCACTTTCGCGGCGAACTGTTTGCTGGCCCGGCGTTTGGCCGAGCGCGACATCCGCTTTATCCAGCTCTATCATCGAGGCTGGGATCAGCATTTGCACCTGCCACGCGATCTGGCGCGGCAATGTCGCGACGTCGATCAGGCGTCAGCGGCGCTAGTGCAGGACTTGAAGGACCGCGGACTACTGGAAGATACGCTGGTCGTCTGGGGTGGCGAATTCGGCAGGACCGCCTATTGCCAGGGGGAGCTGACGGTCGATGACTACGGTCGCGATCATCATCCTCGCTGCTATACGATCTGGATGGCTGGCGGCGGTATTCGCCCCGGCATCCAATATGGCCAGACCGACGAGTTTGGCTACAACGTCGTCGAGAACCCGGTCCACATCCACGATCTGAACGCGACGATCTTGCATCAACTGGGGGTCAACCACTTAGATTTGACCTATCGCTATCAGGGACGTGATTTTCGCCTGACCGACATTGCCGGCAACGTGGTCAGCGATATTCTGCAGTCGTAGTTGGGGCCAACTCTACTTTCCCCGATTTCTTGTTGACAAAGCGCACGCAATTCGGGTCGATTGAGCATTGGAGGCAGTGACGTGGAGGCGGTTCAATCGCTTGCCCGGCAAGTTGCCGAAACTGCCGACTGACTGAGAACGGTTCCGCTACTACTTTTGGCATAAGAATTGGCTGATGACGAACAAACAAAGGCAGCTTGATTGGAGCTCGATTGGCCAGCACTTGGACGCCGATGGCTATGCGGTTGTTGATCTGCTGTCACCCCAACAGTGCGCCGCTTCCGTCGCCGCTTTCGACCAGGATTCCCTCTTTCGCAAGCATGTGGTGATGCAGGAGCAAGGATACGGTCAGGGAGAATACAAGTACTTCGCCTATCCGCTGCCAGAGGCGATCGCCCAGCTGCGGAACGATCTTTATCCCGGTCTGGCCGCGATCGCCAATCGTTGGAACGAGAAGCTGGCGATCGACGTCCGCTTCCCGGAGACGCATTCGCGGTTCTTAACTCGCTGTCACGATGCGGGACAGCGAAAGCCGACCCCATTGCTGCTGCGATACGAATCAGGCGACTTCAATTGCTTGCACCAGGACGTCTACGGCGAGCATGTCTTCCCGTTGCAGGTCGCAATTCTGCTCAGCGATCGCGGCAATGATTTTACTGGGGGCGAGTTTCTGTTGACCGAGGAGAGCCCGCAAATGCAGACGCGAGCCGAGGTCGTACCGTTGGGTCGAGGGCAGGGGGTGATCTTCCCAGTGCGGCATCGGCCGCAGGTTGGTGGGGAAGAAGCCGGTAGGTTCGAGATGCGACATGGGGTGAGCCGCATTCGCACGGGCCGGCGACATACGCTGGGGATCATTTTTCATGACGCGACGTAACGATTGCAGCGATTATCGGCGGCCGACGATAGTGGTCAGCCTGATCTCGCCGACAGACGCACTTCGGATTGTCGCAGACTATCGCCCATTCGAGGCAGGCAGGACGGTCGCGCTAGGGAAAGCAAGATAGCGTTTAGTGCTTTAAGCGAATCACTTTGCATATGGGCGGCAGGTATGACAGATGCGATTCGGGTTCTGTACGTCGAAGATCACGACTCCGACGCCAGGATCATCCAGTATCTTCTCGAAGGGTGCGTCGAAGAGAACTTCTCGGTCGAGTGGGTCGATACGCTAGCGAAGGCGATCGCCGCGATCCACGATCATCCGCTCGATCTAATCATTGCCGATCTCGGTCTACCCGATGGTCAGGGACTTAGCAACGTCCAGCGTCTACATGAAGCGGCTCCGACGACGACCATCGTCGTGCTGACCGCCGATGACGACGGCGCCGACGCAATCGAATCGATTCGCTACGGCGCCCAAGAGTATTTGTCGAAACAGAGTCTCCGCCGCGAGACGTTGATTCGCACGATCCGGCATTCGCTAGTCCGGCAAGAGCGGCTTATGACCGCCCAGGCCCAAGCGATGACCGACGCGTTGACCGGAATCGGCAATCGCCGGGCTTTCGAACGGGAGATGGACCGCCGGCTGCACGATTTTCGGCGAAGTAACGTTCACTTCTGCCTGGCGATTTTCGATGTCGATTTCTTCAAGAAAGTGAATGACGCGTGGGGCCATGACGTCGGCGACAATACGCTGCGCGTCGTCGGACGCACTTTGGTGAACGAGCTGCGGGCGACTGATCTTTCGTCGCGTCTAGGGGGAGAGGAGTTTGCCGCCATTCTTGCGGGATGTCGTTTGGAAGACGCCTGTCGCGTTTCCAATCGGATTCGTGGAACGATTAGCGAGCAATGCCGCCTGCAGGTGAAGCCGGAGTTTTCGTTAACGCTCAGCGGCGGCGTCGCCGAGGTGCAGGTAGGGGATGATCTGGAAACGCTCTACAACCGAGCGGACGAAGCGCTCTATTCGGCCAAGGAAAATGGGCGGAATCGCTGCATGGTCCATGATGGGAAGGGAATCGTGCCCCTAGAATCGCTAACGGCCGCCGATCATCGAACGCCGATTTTACACTCGTAGCGAATAGGCCCTCCCAATGTCGCCTATTTTGGGCGGCTCATAGCGGTTGTAGCGACAAGTGGCGGCGGGTTTGGACGGCGCCGGGAGGTTTGGCGGCGATTCTTTGCGATCGAGCTGCGGCTCAACGTAGATTTCAGAAGCGCCACGCAATCTCTGGCGAAGCGTGCTGAATGGATAACGCCAACGTCTGCGAGAGGATACCTCGTTGAATGACCTGCACCGCCTATTGATTACCGCCGAATCGGACGAAGTCGTCAACAACGTTCGGGCTCGTCTAGAGCAGGTGAGTGAGGGCTCGCTAACCATCGATCGCGTCGTATCGCTGAGTGATGCGATCGCGGCGACGCATGATCAACCCTACGATCTGGTGATTGTCGATCTCGAGCTGCCCGACTGCAGCGGCCTGGCGAATGTGACGCGTTTGAAGGAAGCGGCGCCCTCCGCCGCGGTGATCGTGCTGACCGCCGGCGACGATGATGCGCTTGAGCTAGAGGCGATTCGCCATGGCGCCCAGGAGGTAATCGCGAAGTGCGACGTTGGCGCGTCGCAGTTGGTTCGAGTGGTCAGCCAAGCGCTCGCTCGGCAACAATATATTGCGACCGCCCAGTCCCAAGCGATGACCGACACACTGACCGGCATCGGAAATCGTCGGGCGTTTGAACGCGAGATGGACCGCCGACTGCACGAGTTTCGCCGTCATGGCGTTCCGTTCAGTCTAGGAGTCTTCGACATCGACAACTTCAAGAAAATCAATGACGACTGGGGGCATGACGTCGGCGACAAGACGTTGCGGGTCGTCGGTGAGAGTCTCTACCAAGAGGTGCGTGCGACCGACATGGCGGCGCGGCTGGGCGGTGAGGTCTTCGCCGTGATTTTCGTTTCGACGCACTTGGCCGACGCGTTGCCGGTTTCGCACCGCGTTCGCGCGAAGATCGGTGAAATGTGTGCCGCCCGGATTCAGGACGAATTGCAGCTCACCTTAAGCGGGGGCGTCGTTGAGGTGAAAGCCGGAGACGATTTGCGTTCGATGCTGCACCGGGCGGACGAAGCGTTGTACGCTGCCAAGCATAGCGGCTGCGACTGTTGCTATACGAATGATGGCGCCTGCGTGTCGCCGGAACCGCCGCTCTCCGTTACAACCTTGTAGCGGCGCGAGTTGGCCAGACTGACTGGTACGTACCACAGGAGCAGCTGCGTATAAGCGAGAAACTGCTGCATATCGCCCCAAGCGACTTCGCTAGAGCCGAGTCCCGACCAAATGCCCAGGCGGTCGGCGACTGCCGACAGAAACGAAGCGGCCAGGGTGAAGCGAACAAGAGTAGCGGCGTAAGGAAGCTGCGAAGCGGAAGACGGCACGTCGGGGCTTATCAATCGGGGCGCCATGGGCGAAGCATTGCCCCAATTCTAGAGGGAGACTGGTCCTCTCCTAGATCCACTTGTGTGAGACTTGAGGGGGCCAATTTCTGGCGTCTTCGGCCAGTCATTTCCGCGGCGTTACGTCAATTCCCCACTCTTCTTCCACCCAGGCCGGAACCACGCCAAACGTGGCTCTGTCATGGGCCCAGTTGATCGTCGTCGACTGCTTGGCGTAATCGGTACAGAGGCGACTGGGGTGCGGCGTGACCCCAACCCGGCCGAGGTCCAGTCGATCGGCATCCCAGCAGGATTGCACCGTGATGTCGGGATGCGTTGGCTCATGGGTGTGACCATCACAGGCCTGATACAGCAGCTCAAATTCGTCGTCGGTCAGATCCAGATGCCGAGAACGAATGCGGCGCGCGTAGTCGGCCGCCCGTGGACCATGCAGAGGGTCGTGACCATCCGATTCGCGTTGCGAGTCATGCAACACGGCGAACAACGAAACAATCTTTTTATTCGCGCCAGTTTCGTGAGCGACGCGCAAGCCATTCTCCAGCACGCGGGCCCAATGGGCGACGCCATGAATGCCTCGCGGCGAGAGTTCGTAGCTAGATAGCACCAGCGCTAAGATCGGTCGGAGCTCCATGCCCGCATTCTACAAAACGACCGGCACAGCGGAGGAGCCTAGGGGGTTCGTGACTGGATTGAGCGAGCTTGGGGAGCGTCGGCCAGGGAGTGGGCCTTGCGGCCGGAGATGACCAAATCGGATTGAAGTTGTCGCGAACCAGCTCGTCAAACACGCGCAGCCGCGAGATTCAAACGAAACGCTCGGTTTCGAGTGTTGCGAAGCGTCTTCCCCTCGATGAGGTGGAGCTGCATCTCCATGCGACTGACCTTTCCTTGGCATCGGCCGAGCATTTGCCGGCGACACGATGATTGAGCGGCTACTTCCCATAGCGATCTACAGCAGACCGTATGCCAAAGAAGACAAGAACCGTGATTGTAGAGAGATTCGCCGATTTGTATCCCCTGCGCGGCTTTGAGTCGTTCATGTTGATCGGCAGTCGACCAGAAACTTGGCGGATCGTCAGGCCCGCTTCGGCTGACCACACTGGCGTCGCACCAGCGACAATTAGGCGGCGCGGCGGATCTCTTCGGGATAGCCAAAGCCGGTCGCCGCATCGTTCCAGCGGCGAATCGCCACCGCGACTAGGTGGCCGCCAAAGGCGACCGAGAGCTTTAGGGCATGCTGCGCCTTCAACTGGCGCCCCACTTGGGGAATGCAGTCGAGGTCGCATTCCGGATCAGGATTTCGCAGATTGGAAGTCGGCGGGATGAAGCCGTCTCGCAGCGCCATCGTGGTGATAGCCAGCTCAACGCTGCCGGACGCGTTGACCAAGTGCCCGAGCATCGACTTCAGACTGCTGACGCACGTCCTCTGCGCTTGAATGCCGAACGAAGATCGAATGCCGCGGATTTCGTTGATGTCGTTCTGTTTGGTGCCAGTGCCGTGGCAGTTGACGTATTCGATGTCGCGCGGGGTTAGATCGCTGATACGGAGGGTATCGTTCAGCAGACGCTCCAGGGCGCCGCTCTCCATGTCCAAGCCGGTCACATGGTGCGCTTCCGACAAGCAGCGGCAGCCGAGGATCTCGGCGTAGATCTTGGCGCCGCGAGCCATCGCGTGGCTCAGACGCTCGATGACGAACATCGCCGAGCCTTCTCCCATCACAAAGCCATTCCGATTTTTGTCGAACGGGCGGCACGAGTTTTTGGGGTCTTCGCTATCTGACAGGACGCGCATGCTGCGAAAACCGGCGGCAAACAGGGGATCGATCGTCTCGCCGCTGCCAACCAAGGCGACGTCGCATTGGTTGTCGCGAATCGCTCGCACGGCGCTCAGCATGTCGATCAAGCCGCTAGCGCAGGCGGTCGAGTGGCAGATCCGCGGCCCCATCAGGCCGTAGCGATTGGCGATCTGCCCGCAGGAAGTGTTGGGGTAGAGCTGCTGCCACCAGCGGTTGCCAGAGGTGACCCAGTTGACGTCGCGGCCTTCCAGCACGCTGCGTCCCGCAGCGTCGCCCATGTGTCCGCTGATCGCACAGCCAAAGCGGTCAAGGTCGACGTCGGTCAGGTCGATTTGGGAGTCGCGCATCGCCTCGGCGGCGGCAATGTCATTCAGCTGCATTGGCTTCATGACGTCGGGATCTTGATTGGGCAGATCGACCGGGGCGCCCAAGACCAGATTATCTGGAATCGGTCCCAGGTTCGTCATTCGGCGGATTCCGCACTCGCCGCGCTGGGCGGCGCGCCATGTCGATTCGCGGTCTTGGCCGATCGAGGTGATCATGCCGATTCCGGTGATGACGACAGGTTCTGTGGGGAGATGCGAAATCACGAAACGAACCAGATGGGCGAAGTTTTCCGAGTAGGTCAAAGGCTGGGCAATTGCGGAATCCAAAGGCGGGGCGAAGAGTACGAAATATCCGAATCTGCCGCGACACCAATTTTTGCGTCCCTTCGCGATGTGGGATTTCGGCCCACTTCGCGGCGGCGATTCGCAATTTATGGAAAAGTTGGCCCACGGCGCTTGCGGTTCAGGCTAGATTCGCTACACTTCGAGGCGTGGGATTTGAGCCCACTTGAGGAAAACTTTAGTCAATCTTGTGGGAAATCGGCCCAGAACCGGATTTTGGCTTCGCCCGCAACCTGCCCGGGGATCTCCTCGACAGCTATGGCGACCGCTGACTTCATCCTGGGTGAGTTCAACCGCAAGATCGACGAGCGATTTCGCTTATCGATTCCGACGGAATTGGCGGAGCCGCTTTGCGAAGAGTCGGCGGACCTGATCCTGGTCAAAGAGCGGCCTGGCTGCCTGAGTTTGTGGAACTCGGCCCAATGGCAGGCCAAGCTCGACGCAGGGGTCAACCTGGTGAAGGCCAAGATTGACGCCGGGCGACTGGAAGGTCGGATCGCTGATGTGCAGATGCTGGGACGGCTGTTGTCGACGCGTCAACGCAACGTGCAGTTGGCGGCGAAAGGGCGACTGCTGATTCCGGAAGGTTTTCGAGAGTTTTTAGGAGTTGAAACAGGCGGAGAAGTGCTGATTGTTGGCGCCGCCGTCTGTGTTGAACTTTGGAGGCCCGACGCCTGGCTGGCGAACTTGGAAGAGCAGATGCCTGAGTTCCGCAGCCTGCTCGACGGCTTGTCCAATTAACCGAACAACGCGTACCCCCGGTGATTCGTATCGACTGATCGTCAACTGAGAAGCTGTTTAGTCCACAGCGCCTTAGATTGTTGGCAAGACACATCCAAGGATGGCAACTTCGGCATGGAAGCCGAGCTTTTGGTCGATACCGACACCGTTAAATGGCCGCTGAATCCAGATTAGTCCCCTGGATTCAGCGGCTTTTTCTTTGCGCCAGCGTTGGTGGGGCAGGGGGTTGTTGGCCGCGTAGATCGGCCAGAGAACGCCAAAAGTCGCCCGATTGCGCAAGCGTCTCTCGCTTTTCCTGGTTTTCGCGTTGCCCATGCTAGCGATTTGGTAGACTCCGGTTCTTCTCCGAGTTCACCTCAACTAGCCGAAACGCCATGGATCATCCCGCTGTCGCAACAGCCGAAGAAGGGCCAGCCGCAGCCAAACCAACTCGCTTCCGCTCGCTCGACGTCTTTCGCGGGGCGTCGGTTGCATTGATGATCTTGGTCAACAACCCGGGAACTTGGTCGGCGATGTACCCGCCGCTGCAGCACGCCAAATGGCATGGCTGCACGCCGACCGATCTGGTCTTTCCCTTCTTTCTGTTCGCGGTCGGCAATGCGCTCGCGTTCGTCTTTGCGCGGCTGGAGAATGCGAGTACCGGCGAAGTGATGCGGCGGATATTGGTCCGCACATTGTTGATCTTCGCGATCGGCTTCTTGCTCAACCTGTTTCCGTTCGTTCGCTGGAACGACGCCGGCGAGTTGACGCTGAAATCGCTCGAGCATTGCCGGATCTTTGGCGTCTTGCAGCGGATCGCCCTTAGCTACGGCGGAGCGGCGATGTTGGTGTGGTGGCTCGGCCAAGCGGGTAAGACGCGGGGCGTTGTCGTGGCGACCGCGATCTTGCTGGTCGGCTATTGGATTGCCTGCCTGGTGCTCGGTGATCCGGCCGATCCTTACAGTCTGGAGGGATTCATCGGGACGAAAATCGACCGGGCGCTGTTGGGCGAGAATCATCTCTATCACGGCGAAGGGGTTCCGTTTGATCCGGAGGGGCTCTTCAGCACCATCACCGGCGTTGCCCAAGTGATGATTGGTTGGCTGGTCGGGCAGATGATGCTGCGTTCGGAGAAGAATATGGCGCTGGTCGGTCGGTTGATGCTGGTCGGAGTTCACCTGCTGCTGGCCGCCTACCTGTGGCAGCTGCTGTTTCCGCTGAACAAAAAAATCTGGACATCGTCGTTCGTGCTGCATACCTGCGGGCTGGCGACGCTCGCCTTGGCGTCGATCCTGTATTGGTTGGAAGTGCCGGCCGGCGAGAACGGCGGCGACTCACGCTTGGCGACGCTCGCGCGACGACTGCTCGGCGGGCTGTTCCGCTTCTTTGAGGTCTTCGGCAAGAATCCTCTGTTTATCTTTGTCTTCAGCGCTGTCGTTGTGAAATTGCTTGCCCTCTTTCGTTGGCATCCGGAGGGAAGCGACCGCTGGACTAGCCCGTTGCCGTGGATCTATAGCCATCTGTTTCGCTGGGAATGGATGGATCCGCGGCTCGGATCATTCTTGTTCAGCGTTTGCCTATTGATTGTGTATTGGTTGATTGTGGCGGTCATGGATCGGCGGAAGGTGTACATCAAGGTCTGACCTACTTCTGTTCGTCGCTGACGCAAATGGTAAGATGAGGGCGTATAGTCAAGGAAACGCTTTCAATCCCAACAATCGAAAGGCGGCAGACATGAAATTGACCGACTTCTACAACGAAGTTTCGCGGCATACCGATACGGCCAAGACGGCGATCACCGTGGCCGATACGAAACGGGTTTTGTCTGAGGCCTTCATCGTCCTAGCGAAAATGGACGCCGCCGAGTTCGCCGATACGGTGAGCAAAGGGGTTGCCCAGGCGAAGAAGAAGCTGGGCAAGTAGGCAGGCTCGCCCATTTGAATGGAAGAGAAGAGATCGTCGTACGAGTCTCTTGGCGGTTAATTTCAGCGGCTAGTTTCGCTGAGATTAGCCGCTTGGCCAGCGGTGTTGGTCAAAGGGCCGCCATCAGTTTCTTATAATCCACGTCCGTCATCTCCTCTTCCAGAAAACGGTACGACAGCACGTAACGTTGCATCCGTTGGGCGTCGGTGGCGAATTTCTCAGGACGCAGCAGCAGTCGCGAGAGGTTGGCGTTGTCGCGCAGGTCCGAGTGTTTCACCTGCCGGGCGATCGGATTCGCTTTGCAGGCAATGACATAGTCGGCGTACGACTGACCGTCGTCGTGCGTGACCAATCGCAGGGCGGCCAGGACTTCCTCGCTGAAACCTTCCAGGGCCAGATCCTCGAAAGTGATCGGCGTGTCTTCAACCACGTCATGTAGTGCCGCTACAATTTGCGCCGTTTCTCCTTCAACGCCCTGCATCACGCGCAATGGGTGAAGGAGATAGGGTTGGCCCTGTTTATCTTTGACGCCGGCGTGTGCGGTGGCGGCGATTTCTACCGCTTTCTCGCGCGTGGCCAAGGGGTGTCTTCCAGGAAGGATTGGAAACTGCGATCGTGTCGCTCTGCATTCGATTCGGACCGGCACAGCGATGCAACCAAGGGGCGGCGCCGCCGGCGCGGCCTTGCCTGAGCGGGTAAAACTAGGCCTGCGCTATTGCAAAAGGACTGCAAGTGCATAGTATGTACGAACTGGCTTCTTTCACCGCCTTTTCTCCTTTTACAGGATATTGACCCCATGATCGCCCCCAGCCCGCTTCGAAAACTGCCGGTAACCGTTCTGTCTGGTTTTTTGGGAGCCGGCAAGACGACGCTGCTCAATCATGTCCTGCAGAATCGCCAAGGTCTGAAGGTGGCGGTGATCGTCAACGACATGAGCGAGGTCAACGTCGACGCAGCGCTGGTTCGTCAGGGGGACGCTCAACTGAGCCGAACGGACGAAAAACTGGTCGAAATGTCGAACGGTTGTATTTGCTGCACGTTGCGGGAAGATCTGCTGTTGGAAGTCGGGCGACTGGCGCGTGAAGGGCGGTTTGACTACCTACTTATCGAAAGCACCGGAATCAGCGAACCGCTGCCGGTCGCCGAGACGTTCACGTTTGAAGACGAGTCAGGCGAGCGGCTGGCCGACTATGCCGAACTCGACACGATGGTCACCGTTGTCGACGCCGGCAATTTTTTGACCGACTACACGTCATGGGACGACCTGACCGATCGCCGGGTCGGACTTTCCGATGAGGACAAACGCAACGTCGTCGATCTGTTAGTCGATCAAATTGAGTTTGCTAATGTGATCATCATCAACAAGCTCGATCTGGTGGCGCCCGATCGATTGGAACTGATTCAGGGGCTGATTCGTCGTTTGAATCCGACTGCCCGAGTCCTGCTTTCCTCACATGGCCAGATCGAACTCGACCAGGTGCTAGGAACCAATCTCTATCAACTTGCGGATTCGGCCGAGCATCCCGAATGGCTAAAAACCGAGCGTGGCGCCGAAGAGCCGGAGACCGAAGAATATGGCATCGGCAGCTTCGTCTATCGGGCCCGCCGTCCTTTTCATCCCGAGCGAATCTGGTCCGCGCTCGACCTGGACAACGGCGTCTTGAACGGCGTGATGCGCAGCAAGGGCTTTGCTTGGATCGCGTCAAAGAACGACTTCGCCTTCCAGTGGTCGCAGGCAGGAGTCTCTATGCAACTGGAGCCAGTCGGCTATTGGTGGGCCGGAGCGCCTTCAGAGTTGCTGCCCGAACAGAGCGAAATCCCGCAGGACGTGCTAGCGCAGTTCCAAGGCGAATATGGCGATCGCCGTCAGGAGTTGGTCTTTATCGGAATCGACATGGACGAATTAGCGATTCGCGAGCAACTGGACGCCTGTTTGGTCACCGACATGGAATATGTCCAGGGACCGGAGATGTGGGAGCGGTTTGCGGATCCAATGCCGGCGGTGGAGACGGGGGAAGAGGATTAATCACAACTCGAGTAGGGTGGGTGGAGCAAGCGTTAAGAGGTCAACCACTCTCGCGATGCGTCGCTCGCTTGCGCAACCCGCCTGCGACTTGATATCGCAGGCACCGCCTTGTAGCCCGCTGCGACTAAACTGCGGTCGTCGCTACTTCTTCCCCTGTGACATCGCCACATAGCCCATCCGCAGCTCATGCAAGGCATTTTCGAGCATCTGCTCTTCGTCGGTCGTCAGGTTGCCCTTGGTCTTCGTTTCGATCACTGCCAACATTTCGATCATGTGCTTGGCCAGACCAAGTTCGACCATCGGCTGCCCGGTTTCGGGATTGGGAATTTGCCCCATCGCGGCGAAGGCCTGGGTGGCGAGCATGGAGATCAGCATCCGGAAGTCTGGCGGCGGCAGTTTGCTGGGGTCAAACTTGGCGCCAGCGTGCGTCGTCGTCGCTTCGGCCGCCGGTTGATCGGCGGCGGTTTCTTCGGTTTGCGGTTTTTCGGCTTCCGGGCTCATGGGGCGTCCTTCGGAGAGTAGGTTTACGTTTCGGCCGTTTCTTCGCTCGGCGAGGCGTTGGGCGCCGACTTGCCGCGACGTTCGATGGCGGCGCCGACGAAGCCGGCGAACAGCGGCTGGGCCTGGATCGGCTTCGATTTAAATTCGGGGTGGAACTGCACCGCGACAAACCACGGATGCTCTTCGTTCTCGATGATCTCGACCAGTGAGCCATCGGGCTTCAGTCCCGAGAATCGCAGCCCATGGCTGCTGAACTGTTCGCGGTACTTGTTGTTGAACTCGTAGCGATGGCGATGTCGCTCGTTGATCAGGTCCTGGCCATACGCGTCATGCGCGTGGGTACCAGGCGTGAGCGAACAATCTTGGGCGCCTAGACGCATCGTGCCACCCTTGTCAGTGATGTTCTTCTGCTCGTCGAGCAGGCAGATCACCGGGTGCGGCGTGTCTTTCGAGAACTCGGTCGAGTGGGCGCCTTCCAGGCCAACGACGTTGCGGGCAAACTCGATCGCGGCGCACTGCATGCCGAGACAAATGCCGAGGAACGGGATGTTCCGCTCGCGGGCGTACCGAATTGCTTCGACCTTGCCTTCGATGCCCCGTTCGCCAAAACCGCCAGGGACCAGAATGCCGTCGAAGCCCGACAGCAGCCGCTCGGCGCCTTCCGACTCGATCGCTTCGCTCTGAATCCGGCCGATCCGGATCTGGGCGCGATGGGCAATGCCGGCATGGTCGATCGCTTCGTAAATCGACTTGTAGGCGTCTTTGTGTTCGGCGTACTTGCCGACCACCGCGATGCTGATTTCGGCCTCTGGATTACGTAGCGTGTGCAAAATCTCTTGCCAATGCGTCAGGTCGATCTGTGTGCGGGGGAATTTGAACTTCTTGGCGATCAGGTCGTCCAACCGGTTCTCGTGCAGGCTGAGCGGCACTTCGTAAATCGAGAAGTCCTTGTCCTTCTCTTCAATGACCGCTTCGATCGGCACATTGCAGAAGAGGGCGATCTTTTCGCGATCGTCGTGGCTCAGGTTCCGCTCGGTGCGGCAGATCAAGATATCGGGCTGGATACCAATCTCCCGCAATTGGCCAACCGAGTGTTGGGTCGGCTTCGTCTTTAGCTCGGCCGCCGCTTTCAGATACGGAACCAGCGTCAAGTGAATGTACAGGCAGTTCTCTTTGCCGGCCGTCAGCGAGAACTGACGAATCGCTTCGAGGAACGGCTGGCTCTCGATGTCGCCGACCGTACCGCCGATTTCGGTGATCACGACGTCGGTTTCGTCATCCCCCAGCTTTTCGATGACGCTTTTGATCTCGTTGGTGATGTGCGGAATGACCTGGACCGTTTTGCCCAGGAACTCGCCGCGACGTTCTTTGTTTATCACCGACAGGTAGATTTGACCGGTCGTGTAATTGGCGTCGCGGGTCAGGGGGCTATTGGTGAAGCGTTCGTAGTGACCCAGGTCGAGGTCGGTCTCGCTGCCATCGTCCAGCACATAGACTTCGCCATGCTGGTAGGGGCTCATCGTGCCGGGATCGACATTGATATAGGGGTCGAGCTTCTGCATTTTGACGCGAAGCCCGCGCTGCTCGAGCAGCATGCCGATGGAAGCGCTGGTCAGCCCTTTACCGAGTGAGCTAACAACGCCGCCGGTCACGAAAATATGCTTGGTCATGAACCTTCCCTGCAAATGCAGCAATCTGCTGCTAGCGTACCCCAAAAGACGAACGCCGCCCAACGATGAGCGGCGAGGCGTATTTGCGTCAGAATTCCCTAATCGCGCCTAAACCAACTTTTTAGGGCGCAAGAGACGCAAGAGACGCAAGAGACTGTTTCGGCCAGGACCGTCACCCCTGGGGCTTTATCTTAACAAGCAAGCTTGCGGCTGACAAATGCCGCATAGTCGCTGGGGGTATCGATCCCCGAGGAGGCCTCGTTGACGACGCCGACGTGAATCGACTCGCCCATCGACAGAACTCGAAGCTGCTCCAGACTTTCCAGCTTTTCGATTTCGGTCCGCGGAGCCGCGGCAATCCGTAGCAGAAAATCACGGCGATACGCGTAAATGCCAAGGTGCATCAAGAAGTGGGGGGGATCGGCCTCCAGCACGGCATCGTCCCACTCGCGGACGAACGGAATCTGGCTGCGGCTGAACAGCAGCGCTTTGCCGTTTTGGTCGAGCACAACCTTCACGCAGGCCGGGTCCGAAAGCTGGGCCTTTTCGCGGATCGGCGTGGCCAGCGTCCCCATGTTCACGCTCGGGTTTTCTTCCATGAGCTTGATCAACGCGTCGATCGAGCTTGAAGCGATCTCAGGCTCGTCCCCCTGGACGTTGAGCAGCAGATCAAACTCGGGCAGCTGCATCGCCGCTTCGGCTAGGCGATCGGTGCCGCTGGCGCACGCTTCGCTGGTCATGATCACATCGCCGCCGAAATTCTGAACGGCCTCCTGAATCGAGGGGTGATCGGTCGCAACGACCACCTTTTCGGGGCGGAGGGCATCGACCGCCGATTCGTAGGTGTGCTGGATCAGCGGCTTGCCCGTTTCGGCCAACAGCATCTTGTGCGGCAGACGGGTCGACTGCAGGCGGGCCGGGATAATGACGGCGGTACGAAGGTGGAGACGGAGCGGAGCTTGGGGGGACATGGCGACCTTCCTTGGCCAGCGGAAACGAACGGGAATCGTCGGATTGTAAATTCGGCATAAACAAAACAACTAGACCAATTTTCGCCCCTTCCCTGATCGCTGTTCTTAAATTGCCCAGATTATGCTAGTTTGCCCATAATGGGCGTATCTTTCTGTCGGGGCGCGTCCTTTTTCTACGACGTTTCAGGAGCATGCGATGTGCGGCATCGTGGGTGTGGTTGGAGACCGTCAGGCGGTTGAGTTCATCGTCCAGGGGCTGCGTCGGCTCGAATATCGGGGTTACGACAGCGCTGGAATCGCCGCGATCGACCCTGGTGACGATGCCATCAGCGTCTGCAAAACGGCCGGACGGATAGATAATCTGGCGGCCCGGCTCTCGAAACGGCATTTGGTTGGCTCGGCCGGCATCGGGCATACCCGCTGGGCGACGCATGGCCCGGCGACCGAAACCAACGCGCATCCGCATGTCGGCCAGGGGGGCGAGGTCGTCCTGGTCCACAACGGCGTGATTGAGAACTACGCCAAGCTGAAGGAAAAGCTAATTGCCCGCGGCTATCAGTTTTCGACGGAGACCGACAGTGAAGTGATCGCGCACCTGGTCGAAGAATGCCGCCGCCGACGATTGGCCGATCGAAAGGCGAACGAGCCGCCGACCGACGAGCAGGTTATCGACATCGTGCAAGACGCGCTGGTCCAACTGCGCGGCACCTATGGTCTGGCGATTCTGTTCAAGGATCGCCCTGATCTGATCGTGGCGGCCCGGTTGGGCAGTCCGCTGGTGGTGGGCGTTGGCGACGACGTTCATTACCTGGCGAGCGACGCTTCGCCGCTGGCTGGATTTACCGACAAGATCGTCTATCTGGCCGACCATCAGATCGCCTTGTTGACCGCCGATACGCTGCAAGTTCGGCATCGTGATCATGGCGCGATTGAGCATAGCGTCGAAGTGATCGAGATCGACGCGTCCGACGTCGACCTGGGCGGTTACGAACATTACATGCTCAAAGAGATCTTCGAGCAGCCGCAATCGGTTCAGAACACGATGCGGGGCCGCTTGAGCTTGGACGACGCGACGGCCGTCTTTGGCGGTTTGAACCTGTCGCCGCAAGAGTTGCGCGGCGTCGATCGGATTCTGTTAACTGCCTGCGGCACCAGTTGGCATGCGGCGATAGTGGGCGAATACATCATCGAGGAAATGGCTCGCATCCCGGTCGAGGTCGAATATGCCTCGGAACTGCGGTATCGCAACCCGCCGGTTCCGCGGCGGACGCTGGTGTTTGGAATCACGCAAAGCGGCGAAACGGCCGATACGCTGGCCGCCCTGCGAGAGATGAAGCGGAAAGGGCATCCGACGCTGGCGATCTGCAACGTCGTCGGCAGCACGATCGCCCAAGAGGCGGACGGCGGCATTTACTTGCACGCTGGACCGGAGATCGGGGTCGCTTCGACCAAGGCTTACACGTCGCAATTAGCGGTGATGGCGATGCTGGGGCTTTATTTCGGGCGATTGACCCATCTCAGCTTCGATCAGGGCTACCGCATCATCGAAGCGATGCAGAAATTGCCTGCCGCGGTCGAGAAGGCCCTTGAAGCGGACGACGCTGTGCGCAAAATCGCCGAGAAGTACCAGGCCGCCAGCAACTTCCTGTACCTGGGGCGGCATTTCAACTTCCCCACGGCTCTAGAAGGGGCGCTGAAGCTGAAAGAAATCAGCTATATCCACGCCGAAGGCTATCCGGCCGCCGAATTGAAACATGGTCCAATCGCCCTGGTCGACGAGCAAACGCCCAGCGTCTTCATCATGCCGCGAGGCGTCGTCTACGACAAAGTGATGTCGAATCTCGAGGAAATCAAAGCCCGCAGCGGCCCGGTGATTGCGATCGCCAGTGAAGATGATGACCAGGTCGCCAAAATCGCCGACGATGTGATCCGGATCCCGATGGTGGAGGAGTTCTTACAGCCGATCGTCTCGATCATTCCGCTGCAGCTGTTGGCCTATCACATCGCTCAATTGCGCGGATGTGATGTTGACAAACCGCGGAATCTAGCGAAGAGCGTGACGGTGGAGTAGGGCCTTCCCCGTCATTACGGCGTAACTCTAGAATCGTGCTTGACTTTACCCCTCTGGTGGTGTAGCAAGGGAGCTCCTTGCCATCGTAATTTGGGGACGCACGATGTCGATTTCCGTTCAATGCACACAATGCAGTGGCTCGTTTCAGGTCGCTGATAAATACGCCGGTTCAAAGATCCGTTGTCCGAAATGCAAAGTGGGGGTGATTCAGGTCGCCACCAGTCAGTCGAGCTGGGACGACGGCGAATTTCGGCTGAAGCCGGACGAGACCATCTATGATGCCGCCGCCGAGACGGCGAAGCGACAGGGATCGTTTCTGAAAAGCCGATCTGCCCGCCGCTGGATGATGCGCGGACGAGTTTGGCTGGGCTCAGCCATTGCGGCCTGCGGATTGATCGCGGCTGGTTATTTTCTCTTCTTTGGGTTTGGCGAAGTGGACGTCGCCGGGCCCGATATGGCTCCCGCCCCCTCGATGTCGCAAAGCGCTCCCGTTGCTGGTTCTGCCCCTTCTTCGTTCAATCCACTTGGAGGCGGCGACTCGTTTGTCGCCAATTCTCGTGGGGAAAGCGGAATTGAACCATCGATCGCACCAGCCGCAATGCCTGCGCCATTCGATCAACCGAGCGACAATCTCCCGCCCGGCGCCGTTCAGGCAAACGTTCGGCCGGAGCCAGGCTCGTTCGTTCCGATGAACCGCGGTCGGTAACCGGCCAATAGGGCGCGTCCGACAACAAGAAATATCTCGAGCGTACCCGATTCAGTCGGCAAATTTGTGTTGTGGGAGGAGATTCCGGTCGAGTAGCATTGCTAGGAAGGGCGTGGAAGGCGCCCTCCTTTTCTCGTTGTCTCTTCGAAAAACCTGGCCAAGGCGTCTCCATGCCGATTCCAGTCAACTGTCCTCAATGCCGTCAGAGTTTTCAGCTCGCCGACAAATTCGCGGGCTGCAAGATTCGTTGTCCCAAGTGCAACGCGGCGGAGATTCTGGTTGCCGAACGCGGAGCGAGCCAGGGCGACGCCGAATACCAACTTAGACCTGTGTTGCCAGCACGGTCGGCATCCGGGGCTGCTTGTCGGCGGCGTCGTCATCGCGGTGTTTTCGACATGGGGCGCGGTCGCAGGTTTGGGATCGGTCGAGTTGCCTGCCTGGGAAACCGACGCGACGTCGCCGCAAGCGACTGACGGGAGCTTTCGCCCCTCGCCCAAGGCGCCAGCGCCTTTACCCGTTGGTCAGGAACCGGCGGTTGCGGTCCGAGGAGGCGATCGGTCGCCTGCACCATCTCCGGTGATCGTCAGCGCTCCGACGGTAAGCATCCCCGGGCATGATCCACCGCCTCAAGGCTCGCGTTCACAGCCGCAACTTCCCCCAATGCAGCTTGTCACCTATCACGGCGCCCGCCACCCGTTTGCGGTCGATCTTCCGACGCACAACGTCGTGATTTTTCAGCATGGCTCCGACACCGTCTATCAATGGGCGCCAGGGCCGGGCGGGGGACCGAATGCACGGACTGTCGACCGACGTTTTCTGTTTCGAGTTGTCCATCATCATCGTTTGCCGGGGGAGGGAGATCTCGCGGCGATTGAGCGGCTGGAGCAGACGCACAACATCGGCTGGCCTGGGAGGGCTTTTCCCCCCGAGCGCATCGCAAGAACCACGCCCACGATTGACGGCTATCGCGCGGTTGATCGTCAGTTGATCGGCGACAATTCGATGGTCTGGATGTCGCTATCGGTGGCGCACCCCAGCGGGATTTATCACCTGCAAGGCATGGGGCGGCCTACCGACGTTACGTCGACCGAGTTCGAGGCGATCAAAAACTCGTTTCGGTTCACACGCTGATTTTTTCTTGAGAATGAATGATGCCGATTCCTGTTCAATGTTCGAATTGCGGCGGCTCGTTTCGGGTCGCCGATAAGTTTGCTGGGGCAAAAATCCGTTGCCCCAAGTGCAAAGATGCTGCGATTCAAATTCCGGTGGTTTCTGCGGCTCCGGTCGATGAACCACTTGGCGGCTTGGACGACGTTTTCTCTTCTGCGTCAACGCTGGGACCGCTGCCGAAACAGCGAAAATCGGCCGGCAGTAGTCAAGCGACGCGGACCCTGTTGATGGTTGGCGGCGGTTTGTTGGCGTTGGTCGTCTTGATCGGCGGCCTGGCGATCGCCGGAAGTTATGCCTGGAATCTCGCCAAGCAATCCCAGGCCCCTCCCACGGTTCATTTTCAGGCCTCTTTCGGTGTTGAGCATTCAACGTCGAACTCCTCTGGTTCCGGCCCAGCGGATTCGGCGATGTTCGATCCGAATCAACTTCAAGCGTTCCGCCCCAAGAACTACCCGATCGAGTTGAGTTTTCCAGCCGGGCCGATCAAGCAAGAGCAAGTTGACGGACGCGAGCAATTTCGTTGGACTGTTCCGCCGCAATTCGACGTTTCCGAAGGCCTCGCTTTTAACGAAATCAAGTTAATCATCGTTCCAAAAGTGGAAGGTGAATCTGGCTATGCCGCGATCGAAAAAGCCAAGCAACTAATACCCCCGCTGCCGCCTGATGAAAGCCAGGTCCAAAATCGGCGTATGGGGAGTGGGGTGGTCGGCGGACGAAACGCTTTCATGGCGACGTACCAAATGCCGTCGCGGCAAACGGTGCACTTTGCGGCTTATATTCCAGATCGAAGGTACATCTACGTCCTGTTGGGGGAGGCCGATGGAAGTCTCCAGCATTCTAGGTGGGACGCGATCGTTCAGTCGGTCCGATTTAACGAAAGCGGCCCGATTGGCCCGCCCATGACGGCTGCGCCCGATACTGGCCCGCCTGGCATGGCAAGTTCAGGCAGGGAAGAGCCTCCCAAGCCCGTGGAACCCCCGCCGAGCTTGAAGGGCACGGCGATTGCGCCATGATGGGCAATCTGCGATAATCCGGCAAATACGTCTTGGCGATTTCGCGACGTCCGTTTCGCCGCCAGGCGTTCGCTTTGCAGGGAGGTCTTCCGCATGTCTTCTTCGGCC
>NZ_SJPF01000009.1 GCF_007859755.1 Blastopirellula retiformator
GGCTGAAGTTGATGTCGGCGTTTCCTTTGCGGATGCGGCTTTGGTCCTCGCCGAACGTTACGTCGAGTTGCCAGTGGAGCGAATTCTCGATACCCCAGTGACCGCGGACCGCTTCGGCGAAGCGTTTTCCCGTGAGGTATTTGCTAACGATATAGTAGCGGACGTCGCTTGTCTCTTTGCCGTTTTGCTTGACGATGTTGATCGTCATGCCGATCGCCTTCAGGCTCTTCCACTTGCTCGCGTACGGAAAATCATCCGCATCGATCGGGCAGAGATAATAGTAGCGCGACTCCTCGCGGCCATGCCCTTTCTCGTGNGTNTCGTGACGATGAACTTTCAGCTTCTTGAAGTCGANTTCCATCGCGGCGACGAAGTGATCGCGAATCGCNTGNTGCAGNTANCGCTGATTTCCTTTGATCGCCAGGCAATAATCGCCGCCTGCGTCGACGATCTTGGCGGCGATNTCTTTCTGACAACCCATCGCGTCGATCGTCACCAAACAGCCGGAAACCTCGATGATTTCGAGCAATTTCGGAATCGCCGTGATCTCGTTACTCTTGGCGTCGGTCGCCACTTGACCGAGGCTCACATGATTAGCGGTCGCCCAGGCGCTGACCNTGTGAATCGCCGCCTTGCTGCTGGCGGCGTCGAAACCGCGCCGCAACGTCTTGNCGTCGATCGCGATGATTTGTCCGTCGGTGATCTCTTGCAGCGCCGTGATCCAACTCAGCAAACACTTNTCGAACTCGGCCGGCTTCAGCGCGCCGAGAATCGCGTTGAAACGATCATGCGAAGGGACGCCGCTGCTCATGTCGAGAAACTTCGAAAGCCACTCCTTCTTATCCTCCGCCCAATCGGCGATGGCGACGAAATCATCCGCCCCGCCGAGCACGGCGCAGAGCGACATCGTGACGATGTTGACCAGCGGATAAGTCACCTTCCGCGTGCGCGGATCGGTCAGGTCGGCAAAGTGCTGTTGAATCGAAGCGGCCGAAGAAGACATGCGGAAGACCTCCCTGCAAAGCGAACGCCTGGCGGCGAAACGGACGTCGCAAAAACGCCAAGACGTACTTGCCGGATTATTGCAGATTGCCCATCATGGCGCAATCGCCGTGCCACGAGAAGTCACATCACGCTATACGATCTTCAACTTGACTTTTTTAAAGTCCTTACATATGCGAGCACTATCAAATTTTGACGCATCCTTTAAAATAGGGATTACCCCATTCGTACATCTTTCATCTTGAATAAGGGTTCTGGTCATGTCTCGTTTCAATCTGGTCATTGGCGCCGTTCTCGGCCTTTCGGCCGTTCTATCGGGCGCCTTGCTGGATAAGTCGGTCAAATCGCAACTTGACGACGACCTGAAGGAGAAGGCGGTTCCGATTCCGGCGGTCTACGCGCCCGATGGCACGAAACTGCGTGACGCTTCGTCCGAAATCCCAGTGCTCGATCGTCGCGAAAGCGACGAAAAATGGGCCCAATACCAGAATGGCAATCGCTATCTGATGCTAAATGGAATCGCGTTGATCTCGCTCGGTCTGATCGGACGCTTTCCCAATGTTAACCCGCGGACTTCGGCGATCGGCGGAGGCTTGTTCGTCGTCGGCACGCTTTTGTACGCGGTCGGCATGACCGCTGCGATTCTGTTTAAGATGCCGATCATAGCGACATTCGCGCCGATCGGGGGAATCTTGCTTGCCGGCGGATGGGGATGCCTGGCTATAGCGGCATACCAAGCCAAGCAATAGAACTAATATCATTCACATGCAAACATAATAGCGGGGAGCGAATGCCAGGATTTGCTCCCCGCTATATTTTATTGCAAGCCAAGTTAGCGACGCCGCCGCGTGGATCGCGTCAGCTCAAAATTGACGTCAGTCGCATCTTCCGTCACGTTCGCGGTGATTTCCGAACCGGAAATGTAGTGAAACGGGATCGGCTTTTCATTGCCGGCCAGCCCCGCGAAGCGGACGTATTTTTCTCCGGGCAGGCTTTCGACGGCATAAGCGCCGTTTTCAATGCGTCCGGTTGCGATTTGGTCGGCGGTGCCGACCACCGGCGCAAACATGATCGTCGCCTTTTCGACCGGCATCCCATCGACGGTGACCGTCCCCGAAATGTCAAATTTCTGCGGACCGCGTGAGCAGCCCGACAACAGCAAAGCGGTCGTCGCACCGAAGCACGCAACCGCCACAGCGCGTTTAATTCGATTCATACTGGATATACCTCTTGGGCGAGAAGTCGCCGCTGAATGCTAAGGAGAAAACGATATTCCTGGGCCGCATCGCGCAGCTGGAACGTGCGCGATGCGTTTCGTTTTTCTTCGTACGCCAGCGCGCTTCCTAGAAAGCGCGAATAACGTTTCCGTCCTTACGGTTCCCCAAGTTCATCATCGTTTCGATGCTGACCGTGTCCGGCAGGAACGACACCGAGGCGTCCGCTCGATTGATCATGACGCCTCCCGGATGATAACTACGCATGCAGAAGATCGAAATCGTCGGCCCCGCATAGATGGCCGGCTTCTTGTCGGTCGACACGACATTTCCCGAGGCGTTCATGTCGGTCATGGCGCTAGGCCCGGTCGAGTTGATCGGCCAACTTCCAATCATGCACAGCGATTCGCCAGCGGTGCTGTTCCAGTAATTGCCAGTCGTATCCCAAGTCGAGGCGCTGGGACCATCCGCTTCCCCCTGCACGCATTCGGCCAACATGATGGTGTTGCTGGTTCCATCGGTGATGTCGCGAAACCTGATGTGCGACTTCGAGAAAAACAGGCCGGTCGCGATGCCGGGATCCGCGGTCAAGCCGGCGTGCAGCCCTTGATCGTTGCAGTTGCCCATGTAGTTTCCCTGGAAACCGTCATGACCAATCTTTCCGCCGTTCGGATCCGAAGGGCAAACGAAGGCGCTGACCGCCGTGCTGCGAACGTCCAGATCGACGTTTGCCATCGACATCGACAGCATGTCGGTCTTGATGGCGTCGTACATTGCCGATTGTTCGACAAACGGCAAGATGCCCTGGAACCAAGTGCCGTTCTGCGGGTATTCGTTCGGATCGTCTTCACCGACGCCCGGGATCTGAAACACCCCGTAGGTCGTCTGTCCCGGCGGCAACGATTTGTACGTGTCGTGATAGTTGTGCATCGCCAGGCCCAACTGCTTCATGTTGTTGGTACAGCTAATGCGACGAGCCGCTTCGCGGGCCTGCTGAACGGCCGGCAGAAGCAAGGCGATCAATGCGCCGATGATGGCGATCACCACCAACAACTCGACCAGAGTGAAGGCGCTGCGGCGATGACGACCGAACCATGAAAATTGCATTGTGAGCGTCCCCTAAGACTTGAGAAAAATGAATAATCCAACCTGTCGCACGTGCGCTAGGCGGTATTGGATTCACAAGCGCGGGCATGATGGGGAAGCGCTGTAAGTAGTGGGTGGGCAAGACATAAACTACGAATGACGCCGAAACACATCCATACTGCCCATTGGGGGCACGACCCTGCGAAACATGGCGCCCGCAAAATTCCATTGTTCTTTTAAAAACACGATCGCCACAGCAACCCAAGTCCGACTAGCATCGCCTGATGCCCCAATCTACTTACTCTGATTGGGTTTGCGACAATCACCCCGATCTGCGGGAGTAATCGAGGCGCGAAAGGCGAGTCGAAAGAAACGCTCAGTCATGCCTCTTTTTCCTAAGGCTACGAAGCAATTTAACTCGGGACAATTTCCATATTTTTTCCATCCGCCGACGATCCAGGTTTGAAGAAATTGAATTCGGCTCCCTTGCAGAACGTATTTAGCCGACTGAGGTGGAGAATCACCCAGCCGTAAGAAATCAGCCGCAACCCAACTTTTCGCTAGAGCGTTTTTCTGATAGCTGTAGCGTTTCTGGCGTTAGTGAGGCAAGCTGGTCAAGGCGACCGAAGCAGGCGAATCCTCAAGGATTCGTCAATGCAGGTCAACGCCGACCAGCGCGGCCGCAATCAGCCAGAACGATACAGATGGAAGAAAACCGCTCGAGACATGCCGCGATTGCACGCGAAACTCCGCAAGAATCTCTTGCGCCAGAGCGTGTCACCTCGATGCCCCTTACGGAATAAAGTGAGCGCCCAACGCGCGTGCGTCAGGCGGGTCTTTCGCAAACCCAGGCATGATAGGGGCGAGAAACTATTGTGTGCAAAGTTACGGGGTAGTGGCCCCTTACAACTTCCCGGCCGGCGTGTCCGCCTTTAGCGCCGCGATCATGTCGCTTGTCGCGGCGGCGCTCGCCTCCTGCCAACGGGCAGGTCCAAACGTCGTCTTGTACGGCTCTTTGGCGAACGCGAAGTTAATGCCGCGAGAGTTATTGATCAGCGCACCCAAACCATCGGCGTCAAACGACGCGGCGACGTCTTTCGGCCCGCCCCCTTGGCTGCCAAAGCCCGGCACCAAAAGCCAGGCCGACGGCATCACCTCGCGCAGCTCCGACAGTTGCGCGGGATAGGTCGCCCCGACAACCGCGCCGACGGCGCCATATTGTTGTCCCGTCGCCTTGGTCGCCGCGGCGAGCGACTCGACATGCTCGGCCATGCGGCGATAAATCGTCTTGCCGTCGATCGACAGGTCCTGCAGCGTGCCGCTACCTGGGTTCGAGGTCTTCACCAGCACAAAGATGCCCGAGTCGGTCGCCGTGCACTGATCGACAAACGGCGTCAGGCTGTCGTCCCCCAGATAGGGAGAAACCGTCAGGCAATCGGCGCCCCAGGCGCTCTCATCCCCCAGATACGCCTTGGCGTACGCTTCGGCCGTGCTGCCGATGTCGCCTCGTTTGCAGTCGAGGATTACCAGCAGCCCTCTTTCGCGGGCATAGCTGACCGTCTTGCCTAGCGCCGCCATGCCGAACGGCCCCAGCTGTTCGTAGAACGCCGCCTGCGGCTTGACGACCGCGACCTGATCGGCGACGGCGTCGATCAGCTCACATGAGAACTTCGCAAACGCGGTCGCTTGGCCCGACGGGGAGCTGTCAGTTTGCAGCGCCGGAGGAAGTTGCTCAAAGCGGGGATCGATGCCGACCAAGGCCGGAGTCCCTTTTTGCCGGACCGCCGCCGCCAATCGTTCTGCAAAGCTAGCCACTTTGAACTCCTTCCTCTCTTAGTTCTTTCTTCCAAGCCTGCAAGATTTGCAGCGCCTGCATGGGGGTCGTATCGTCGACATCGACCTCGCGGATTTTTTCTAACAGCGGATGCTCGTGCGGACCAAACAGACTCAGCTGCAGGTCGCTCTTCGGCCGCCGCTCCTTCTTGACGGTGATCTTCGCGTTTCCGTCCAGATGCTCTGATTCTAGCTGATTCAAGATCTGCTTGGCCCGCTCGTTCACTTCCCGCGGCACGCCAGCCAAACGGGCGACATAGATGCCGTAGCTCTTGTCGGCGGCGCCTGGCACGATCTTGTGCAGGAAGATCACCTTGTCGTCCCACTCTTTGACCGCGACGTTTAAATTGACGACGCCGCTGAGCGAACTCTTCAGGTCGGTTAGTTCGTGGTAATGGGTGGCGAACAGCGTGCGGCAGCCAATTCTGTCGTGTAGATACTCGACGATTGACCAGGCGAGCGAAACGCCGTCATACGTGCTGGTGCCGCGGCCGATCTCATCCAAAATCACCAGGCTGCGATCGGTCGCGGTGTTCAAAATTCGGGCCGTCTCGGTCATTTCGACCATAAACGTACTTTGCCCACGCGACAGTTCGTCGCTGGCGCCTACCCGAGCGAAGATGCGATCGACAATGCCGACCTGGGCTTCTCGCGCCGGCACAAAACTGCCCATCTGCGCCATCAGCGAGATCAGCGCCACCTGGCGAATGTAGGTGCTCTTACCTGCCATATTCGGCCCAGTGATCAAGCCGATGAAGCCTGACTCGTTGTCGAGCTGAGCGTCGTTTGGGACGAAGCCCCCTTCGATCTCTTTCAGATCGAGCACCGGGTGGCGACCGTCCAAGATCCGCAGCACGGTCGATTCGCCCACCTGCGGTCGGCAGTAGTTCCGCTCTCGCGCGAGTTCGGCCAGCGACAACAGGCAGTCCAGATTGGCCAGCACATCGGCCGTTTGCTGGATTCGCTTGGCGTCGGCCTGAACGGCGTCGCGCAGTTGGACGAAGAGATCGTACTCCAGGTCCTTCGCCTTCTCGTCGGCCGACAGCACCTTCTCTTCGTATTCTTTCAGCTCGGGCGTGACGTAACGCTCGGCGTTTTTCAGCGTTTGCTTGCGAATGTAGTCAGCCGGGATCCGCTCGCGATTGACGTTGGTCACTTCCAGGTAATAGCCAAACACCTTGTTGAAGCCGACCTTCAAGTTGGCGATCTCGGTCCGCTCGATCTCTTTCTGCTGGTACTCGGCGATCCACTGCTTGCCGCCGGCCGCCAGTCCGCGGAGATGGTCGAGGTCCGAGTGGAAACCATTCTGGATGACGCCACCTTCCCGGGGCGAAATCGGCAGGCTTTCGTCGAGCGCCGCGCTCAGCTGCGAGCGAATCTCGGGACAAAGATCGAGCCGCTCTTCCAGCAAGCGCAACATGCTGCTGCGGCGCGAGGTAATCTTGGCCTTGATATGCGGCAGTCGCTCCAGCGTGCGGCAGATGTATCCGAGGTCGCGAGGCGACGCCCGGCCTGTCATCACGCGAGCCAACAACCGCTCGAGATCGTAGACGTCCTTTAAACTGTCGCGCAGGTCTCGGCCAAGCGCCGGCTCTTGCACCAGTTCTTCGACCCCATCCAAACGCCGCTGAATCTCTTCCAGATCGGTCAGCGGGTTCGAGAGCCAATCGCCCAGCAGCCGCCCTCCCATCACCGTCACGCAGCGATCGATGGCGCCCAGCAGCGAACCATCGCGGCGCCCATCGCGCATCGTGCGGGTCAGTTCCAACGAGCGGCGCGTCGCCTCGTCGATTTCGAGCGTCGAGCTGGCCCGGTACGGCGTCAAACGCTCGATATGATGCAACGAAGTCCGCTGCGTTTCTTCCAGGTACTCGAGCACCGCCCCGGCGGCGCAGACCGCCAGCTGATCCTCGTCGCCAAACCCAAAGCCTTCCAGCGTCTTGGTCTCAAACTGCCGCTGCAGCACCTCTTTGGCGCCATCCTTGCCGAACGCCCAGCCGGGGCGATAGGTCATCAGAATCGCCTCGTGCAGGTGAGTCGGCACGACGTTCGACTCTTCCGGAACCAGGCACTCCGACGGCGCGATTCTCGCCAGCTGATCCCCCAGCCGAGCCGTCGGAAATACGCCGGCATAAAAGCGGCCGGTCGACATCTCGACCCAGGCTACGCCCACCTCGGCGGCGGTTTCCTTCTTGCCAGGCAGCGCGACCGCCGCCAGGTAGTTGCTTTCTCGCGGCTCCAGCAACGCGTCGTCGGTCAGCGTGCCGGGCGTGACGATCCGGGTGATCTCGCGCCGGACGATCCCCTTCGCCTCTTTGGGATTCTCGACCTGGTCGCAGATTGCGACCCGATAGCCCAGATGGATCAGCTTGCCGAGATAGTTGTCAAGCTGATGATGCGGAAAGCCGGCCATCGGGGTGGCGTTTTCCCCTTTGTCGCGGCTGGTGAGGGTCATCCCCAACACCCGCGCAGCGGTTTTCGCATCGTCATTAAACAGTTCGTAGAAGTCCCCCATGCGAAAGAAGAGGATCGCGTCGCCGCACGCTCCCTTCGCCTCGAGGTACTGCTGCATCATCGGGGTGACGTTCATCGCGACAATTTATCACGATGCGAAGCGAGCATGAAGGGGCGAGCGGGGAAAGAAATTGGGGGTGGGTTTGCGGATTTGGGAAGAGGTTTGGTTATCCCCCAGACAAGGGTCGAAGCTTAACCCCGGAAAAGCGCGCCTTTAGAGAGGATCATTTTTTGCTTTCGACTACCGCACCCACACGACGCTGGCCTATTGAGGCAGAAGTCAGGCATGCGATTGGAGGGTACAATAAGAACTCGCGCATCGATGCCGAAAGACAGGCGCCCATGTACGACAAATCCGATCTCGAAATCGTCACGTCGATTGAACACATCCGTGAGCGTCCCGAAATGTATCTGGCCGGCGGCGACGTCAGTGCCGACGCGTTGGCCAATCGCTTGCTGCTTGATCTTCAATCGATGCCGACTGCGTTGGTCGTCTACCAACAGTTTGGCGATTGGCGCATCTTGGGAAGTGATCGCAACTGGGTTGGCGATGTCGCGGAACCGCACGATGTTTTCGAGCGAATCGTCACCTATCATCGCAATCAGCGAACCAGCTTTCACGCCGAAGTGCTGCTCGCGGCGTTCGCGCGAGACGTCGTATTATTCTCTGGCAGCGAGCCTGAACGAATCCAAGGAAATGCGAAAATTCCCGCCGAATTGATCGAATTCACACGGCGGTATCCGCAACTTGTGCGATGCACTGTGTTTTCGTCGGAGGCGTAACGCTATACAGGCACGGCTCACAGAGCCGTGGCGCACTCACGTTAGTCCGGCACAGCCGCCTTCAACTGATGCTCAAAAAACGCCACCGTCTTCACTAGCGCCTGGATGGCAGTGCCGGCGCCGAAGCCGTGTCCGTCGTTCTCGTAGATCACCAGCTCTGACTGGCAGCCGGCGTTTTGCAGCGCTTCGTGCAGGGCTTCGACTTGCGATGGAGGAACAAGCTGATCTTTGCCACCTTGAAGAATCAGGAAGTTGGCGCTCTTGTCGTCGACGTGCAGCGTGGGAGAGGCCGCCTTTTGGTTTTCGACGTTTCCTTTGCCCAGGAAATTGTCGATCATCCCCTGCACGGCGACGTTGGCGTCGATGTCGTACTTCGTCCAATCTTTCGTCAGATCGCCGGGGCCGTAGATGTTGACGACTGCCTGAACGCGGGTCGAGGTTTCCCCTTCCTTCGCCACATCGGTCGTGCCAAGGAGCGACACCAGGTGCCCGCCGGCCGAATCTCCGGCGGCGCCGATCTTCGTCGCGTTGACGCTTAGCTTCTCGGCATTCTCGCGAATCCAACGCACCGCCTGACGGCAATCGTCGATCGCGGCGGGCCACTGGTTGGCGATCTTGCCGTCGCCAGCCGGTTTGACCAAGCGATAGTTGATACTGACGGCGACGAAGCCGCGCTGCGCGAGCCCATTGCCGATCGCCGTGACGCCGCCGGCATTCTTGCTGCCGCCGCGCCACCCGCCGCCGTGGATCAACAGGACCACGGGACGCGGCTCGTTCGACTCTTCGTCCGGCGAATAGACGTCAGCCAACAGTTTCTCGCCGTTGGCTGTGCCGTATACGACGTCCTTTTCGACCTTCGCCTGCGCAGCTTGGGAAGCGACTAGCGAAACGGATACAGCGACCAGGGCGAGCAGAAAGAACTTTCGCAACATGTTGGGGCCTTTTGCGAGGAGGTTTCGACAGAATGCGACGAGACGCACCCGACCTTCGATTGACGCGCCGTTGTCTACCACGGCTGCCGCTACATGCCGTACCAATCGACCAACCAATGTTCGACGCAACGACATCCAGAACTCATTAGAATTGGTCTCCCCGCCGTTTGCGACCAGTCTTCCCACCACTCTTGTCCACAAGCGGGGCAATACCAATGAAGCTTCGGTGGAGCGTCAGAACCGGGCGTCCACTGAAGAATTACGCCGCGAACGATACCGGCAACTTCCTCCGTCACCTGAACATACCTTCGCTTGCAGTTCTGTGGAATTCTCCAGCGACGAATGACTTGGTCTCGATCGATCCCGTAACCAACGCTCCGGCCATTGCGAACGGCCGTATAGAGCGTGAATTCTGTTGTTACAAGCTTTGACATAATCGCCGTGGACATCCACTGCGCCACAAGGTTCGCGCTGACCGGTAGATCATTTATCACCTCACGGCGAATCCCAACGAATGGAATCGACCACTACTTCAGCTTCCCGCTGGGATAGGCCATTTTCAGACGCAAGCGAGCGGCAGCGCGATCGATTCCTTCTCGCGTTAGACGGTCGACTACCATCGGCTGAATGGCGTCTTTGTCTTCGGTCGTGACCAGGAAGAAGCAGTAGAGCATCTCGTCGTTGGTCCCTTCGCCCCACGTGACCCGCTCTGGCGGAGAGCTGGGGTTGGACGGGTTATCCTCGGAGTTGTCATAGGTGGCGTACGAGACAATCTTCGTTCCCTTGGGCAGCTCGAACGGCTCGGCATAGACGTACTCGTCTTGCCAATTGAAGTCCCACTGCGGCATGTGCAGCAGATCGCGGGTCGAACCATCCGGCAATTCGGCGACGACGTTCATCGTCTGTCCCAGCAAATGCATGTGCGGGATGATGCTGAGCATCGTGACGTCTTCGGTCAACGTGTAAGCGGCCCGCAGCTTGTAGTCGTTTTCGCCCGGCGGAATGTCATGCAGGAACGAGGAAGTCCAAAGCGCGAACGCCTCTTGCTTCGGCTTGTCGACAAAGTAGATGCCGACCTTCGAGCGATCTTTCTCAACCTTGCCGCTGGGATGATAGTGGATCTGCATCACCAGGTCCGAGCCCTTGCCCAGCAAGCGTCCCAACCCTTCCGGCAGCTTGCGCGGCATCTTCCCCGGCGACCAGCCGCCGATGCTGCCGGTCGGTAAAAAGCCGGGTCCGCCAAAGGTGCCGTAGCCCGGCTCCGGCGTCTTTTCGTCGAGCTTACGAGCGGCGCCGTTCTTGTCCAGATAAAGCAGCGAGTGATGCACCACGCTGGCGGCGCCTGGCTTGAACTCGACGGTGGCGACGTATTTGTCTTCCGGAATGTCGATCGGGATGACGAAGTTCTGATAGAGATCGGGACCGTCGGCCGGCACTTCAAACTCGACCGGCATCTCGACAATCAGGTCAGGCTCGCCCAGGTACCATCCTTCGGGAAACTTCGGCAGCTCTGGCATCTCGGCCAGATCTCCCTTGGCGCGGTTCGTAGCGGCCCATTGTTTCAGTGTGGCGATCTGCTTGTCGGTCAGGGTTCGTTGGCCTTCAAACTCGCCGTGACGCTCGGCCACTTTCCACGGAGGCATCAGCCGCGAGTCGCAAACCCGCGCGATCTGCCGGGCCCGCTTAGCGGCGTCTTCGTAGGTGACCAGCGGAAACGGTCCCACTTCGCCTTCGCGATGACACTGCACGCAATTGGCGAACAGAATCGGCGCCACGTCGCGGGTATAGGTGATGTCGGCGACTTCGTCTTTCAGCGGCCCGTATGATTCGTAGTAGCAACCAATCGCGGCGACTTCGGCCGAGTTGACCGGCTGGCCCGCGACGACTGCCGCGACGGCCTCTTCCAGCGTGTTCTCGGTCGCTTCAGGACGCTTGCGGCCGATCTCGCGATACTTGTCATCGATGCGACCGCGGTAGACCAGTTGCCCTTCGCTATCGAGCACAAACGCCTCCGGCACGATCTTGGTGCCGAATCGCTGGCCCAGCTCTCCGTCGCGATCGACCAGAATCGGCAGATCGATCGAGAACTCTTGGGCGAACTTGCGAATCTCAGCCGGCGAGTCGGTCACGTCGGCCCAAACCGCCTGCAGCGAAACGGGACTGTCCGGCGTGTTCCACTTTTCATCCAATCGACCCAGCAGCGGAAAGTAGCTGCGAGAGATCGGGCACTCGCCGGTCACGAAAACGAAGACCCGAGCCTGTTTCTTTTTGGAAATCGTCGCCAACGAATGAATCTGACCGGTCGCGTCGAGCAGCGAGATATTTTCGGCCAGCGGCTTCGTCGGCTTGGTCTCGTCCGCATACAAGCCTTGCCCAACCAGGGCCAGCGAAAAGAGCGCCAGGGGGACGATGGCAATTCGGTCGGTACTCAAGATCTTCACTCCCTTATGCGACTGGCGAAACCTGCAATCAGCACCAGCAGGCTTGATCCTCTAGCGTTCACTATAGACTTACCCAGGCCCAGAGGGCAAAGGTTGCATCGCGCGGCGATTTTCCAGCAGATTGTCGCATTATACCGCGACCGCCATAACATGCGGAAAAGAGGGAGCGCCGACCTATGGACTTTCACGCCCGACGACGCCGCAAGCGGGGCAAGAAACGGAAGCGGCGCCCGCATTTGGCTAGGCGCCGCTTTGTCATTCAATGGTTGGCGGTGACGCGATTACTCGTCGTCAGCACGCATCCACGGGGTCAGGCTCAGCGTGCAGTCGCACAGTTCCGCCTCGGTGAAGTAGAGGGCGATCTCGCGAGCGGCGGCTTCGGCGCCATCGGAGGCATGCACCAGATTCATCTGGCGGCTGCTGCTGAAGTCGCCACGGATCGTGCCGGGGGCCGCTTTCAGACCGCTGGTGGCGCCCAGCATTTCGCGGACCACGCCAATCGCTTCCAGGCCTTCCAGTACCATCGCCACGACCGGCGAAGCGGTGATGAACGATTCCAGGCCCGGGTAGAACGGCTTGGAGACATGTTCGGCGTAGTGTTGTTTCGCCAGATCGGGGGTGATCTGCATCAGTTTCATCCCGACGATGTTCAGCCCTTTGTCTTCAAAGCGGCTGATGATCCGGCCGATCAGGCGGCGCTGGACGCAGTCAGGTTTCAGGAGAATAAGCGAGCGTTCCATATCTGTATTATCTCAAAAGGGTTTGGCTAAACCGGGCGATTTTAGAAAATCCTCGCCATCCGCTCAACCGCCAAACCCCAGCCAGAGGAAAGAAAATAGGCCAGCTGTGCGGGCTGGCCTATTGACATTTTTCAGCAAATTTCGTTAGTTCTGGCCGGCATGGTCGAAGTCGGCCTCTTCGCCCGCTTCGGTAACGGCGCCCGGGTCGCGGAAGCGATAGCCGACGCCGCGAACCGTTTCGATCAGTTCCGCTTCGTCCGCCATCTTGCGACGCAACGCGCGGATATGGACGTCGATCGTCCGCTCCATCACCACGGTGTCTTCGCCCAAGGCGGCGTCGATCAGCTCCGAGCGTTCAAAGACGCGGCCCGGCTGGCGGGTCAACGTTTCGAGCAGGCGGAACTCGCTGCGGGTCAGTTGTAGCGGGCGACCGCTGGCGGTGGCGCGATGACGGCGACGATCGATCGTGATCCCCTGGCTGGCGATCACGTCGTCGTGCGAGTTGTCCGAGCCCCGTTTGCGGCGAACCAGCGCCTTGATCCGCTCGAGCAGCACCTTCACGCTGAACGGCTTGGTGACGTAGTCGTCGGCGCCCAGCGAGAACCCGATCAGCTGATCCGACTCTTCCGACTTGGCGGTCAACATCAGGACCATCATGTCTTTGGTCGACGCGTCGGCACGCAGGCGGCGGCAGACTTCGTGCCCGTCGATGACCGGCAACATCAGGTCGAGAATGACCAAATCAGGCGTCTTGATCTGGGCCTGGGTCAGTCCGTCTTGTCCATCGTAGGCCGAGATCACTTCGTATCCAGCTTGACGCACGTTGTACGCCAAAACGTCGGCGAGCGAGCGATCGTCTTCGACGATCAGAACCTTCAAACGGGCCATCGGCAATCAATCCTCAACGTTACGTTGCAATCAAAAAGGTTGTAGGGAACGGCAGTCGTCTTAACTCGGGAGGCCCGGCTGATGCCGGACGATTTCGCCTTCGACCAGGTAAATGACGTCCTCGGCGATATTGCTGGCATGATCGGCGATTCGCTCGATATGGCGACTGGCCGAGAAGCAGTGCAAGCCCGGCTCGATTTCGGCCGTGCAGGCCTTCATCCGATCTTGCAACTCATGAATGATTTCGCGATTGAGCGTGTCAACGTCGTCGTCGAGATGACGGACGTTCATCGCGGCTTGACTGTCGAGCTGAACGAAGGCGTCAAGCGCCCCGGCGACCATCTTCCGCGTGACGTCGACCATCCGCTCCATGCGGCGCGGGATCTCAAAGTTGGGATATTGGCCCAGGCACTTGGCTCGCTCGGCGATGTTGACCGTCAGGTCGCCAATCCGCTCCAGGTCGTTGTTCACTTTCATCACCGTTGCGATCCGACGCAGGTCGACGGCGACCGGTTGGTGAAGGGCCAGCATCTTCAGGCACTCTTCTTCGATCAGCACTTCTTTCTGGTCGGTCAGCTCGTCAGCGGCGATCACCTCTTCAGCCAACGGAAAGCTCCGCTCGAAGAGCGACTGAATCGACTTCTCGATCATCTCTTCCACCAAGCCAGACAACGACAGAATCTCTCGGTGAAGAGAATCGAGGTCGCGTTGCAAGTGGCGGCTCATTCGGGGCGTTTCCAACCGGGGGATCGGTGACTTCACCAGCGGCGAATGCTGCTGATGGGTTAAAAATTAACCACCGATCATTAAGAATACATTAACTCCAGGTGAGCGAGATCGTTAATTTGTAAAACTCATCCCCGGGGAAGCCGCACCGTAAAGGTGCTCCCCTCCCCTACCTGACTTTGCACGGTCACCTCTCCCCCCATCGCCTGGGCGGTATGCTTGACGATCGACAGCCCCAGGCCCGTCCCGCCCATCTCTCGTGAGCGGGCCTTGTCGACCCGGTAAAACCGCTCAAAGATCCGCTCCAGCGACGCCTGCGGGATGCCGATACCGGTGTCTTTGACGGTGATCGCCACGTGCGAGCCCTCTTCGCCCCACGCCACGTCGACCGAGCCTCCCTCGATCGTGTACTTCACCGCATTGTCGATCAGGTTGCTCAAGATCGTCCGCACCCCTTCCTCGTCGCCCATCACCGAGATCTCCGCTTCCGGCGGATGAATCCGCAGGGCGATCTTGCGCGTTGCCGCTGACCCCCGCGCCGTCTGCAGAATCTTGTCGATGACGCCGGCGATCGACACATCGGTAATGTCGAACGCCTCTTCCCGCGACTCAATCCGGGCTAGATGCAGCATGTCATGAATCAGGTCATTCAGCCGTACCGACGACTGCATGATCTGCTCCAGGAAGTTATCCCGAATCGCGAGATCCTCGACCGCCCCCATCTGCAGCGTTTCGGTGCAGGCCTGCACCACGGCCAACGGCGTCTTCAGTTCGTGCGAGACGCTGCTGACGAACTCCCGCCGCATGCTCTCTAGCCGCCGCAATTCGGTCACGTCATGCAGCACCATCACGACGCCGGGGCATGGTTCGCCCGGCAAGCGGTTGGCGTGCAGACTCAGCGTCCGCCTGGGCGTGGTCGACACATCAAACTCGTGATGGTACGGCTCTTCGCTTTCGATCGCGGCGCGAAATGAATCGTCGAGCGAGCGATTCCGCGTCAGCTCGAGCAGCGGTCGCCCCACCACGTCGTCGGGCCGAATGGCGAGCAGCCGCCGCACCGCGCCGTTGGCCAACAGCACCCGCTGCTGTTCATCGACCGCGATCACTCCTTCAACCATGCTGCCAAGCACCGTCTTCAAACGATTCGACTCGGCCGTCAACTGATCGACCCGCAACTCGATTGCCGCCTGCATCCGCGTAAACTGCCGGGCGGTTTCTCCCAGCTCGTCTTCGGCGGCGGCCCAGACGTGCCCGGTATAGTCCCCCTTCTCGACGCCGGCACAGGCTCGCGTCAGTTGCTGCACCGGCGCGACGACCCGCTCTTCAAACCGGCGAGCGATAAAATAGGCGCCGATTAAGATCACCAGCCCCAGTGCAATCGAGCCGACCACCAAGTGGTACGAAGCGTACAAGCCTCCGGCGTCAATGTCCTGGCCGGCCCGCACAAACCCGACCCGCTCGCCATTCACCTCCAACGGCAGCACGATAAAGTGAAACGGCTCTCCCGGCAGTTGTGGGTCGCTCGACGCCTGGCCGACGCCGGTCTCTTCGGCCTGCTGAAACTCTGGCAGTCGCAAGACGTTTTCCATCCGCGCCGCTTCTTGCCGTGAGTCGATCAAGACGTTGCCGTCCTCGCTGGCGACGGTGATATATAATCCCGATTCACCCGCTTGCTGCTGCACCAGCTTGGCCAGCTTCGGCGAGTCGGGCGGTAGGTCGATCGTCTCCAACTCGCGACGAAACAGCCGCGCCGCCATCTGCAGCGATTCGAGTTGACGCTGACGCGAATGCTCCATGCCGTCGAGCAAGAACAGCGCGATCGCCCCGGTCGTAAACAGGAAGATGATCAGCCCAAGCCAAAAGAACAGGGCCCAGCCGATTCGAGATTGAAGCATTCCTGCCAAGGCCTTCGTGCGTCAGGGAAACAGGGATACGCGACCGACAGGAGATCGCCCCACCAGCCAAGCGTAATCTCGTAAGCTAGTCGCATCCGGCGAAATTGAGAAGTCTCTTCATCGTAACTTCTTGCCAGCGATGACGTAAAAAAGGGGCGCGTCCCGATAGGAACGGCCCCTTTTTTCGATGTTTACTGGTTGCGGCTGACGCCGAACTAGACCTTGACCGTCTTGCCCGGAATCGGGGTCGGGTACGGCGAACCGTCGACGCGGGTCGGCTTGCCGTCGGCGTTCGGCTGAACCGGAGCTTCGTTCTCTAGCGCCGTCAGCTTGTCGACGTCGGCCAGCGACTCTTGCGAGTTGAACGCTTCGTCCCAGCTCAGGTTCTTGCCGCTGTAGGTCGCCATCCGGCCGAAGATCGCGGTCATGGTGCTCATGGCGCCATATTCGCCTTCGTTCGGAATTTCGCCGCGACGCAGCGCCGCAAACAGGTCGTGGTGCTCTTCCTGGTGGCCGTTGCCGCCGCCGTTGCCATATGCCCAGGCGACTTCGCCGTTCGGCTTATAGATCTTGGCGCCGCTGATGTCGGCGTAGCCCTTGGTGCCGTGAGCATGTTCCGAGACGCTGCTCCAGACGTTCTTCTGGTGACGGCAGCAGCTCATCATCTTCGTCGCGTTACCTTGATCGCCGTAGGTGAACTCGATCATGTGGTGGTCGAAGATCTGACCGCTGTCTTTGCCAACGCGAACTTCGCGTCCGCCCATGCCTTCGGCCATCGTCGGATAGCCTTGCATCAACCAGTTGATCACGTCCAGGTTGTGGATGTGCTGCTCGACGATATGATCTCCGCAGAGCCAGTTGAAGTAGTACCAGTTGCGCATCTGGTATTCCAACTCGGTTTGCTTCGAGTCGCGAGCGTTCATCCAGACGCCGCCGCTGTTCCAGTAAGCCCGGGCGAAAATGATGTCGCCGATCGCGCCGTCATGCAAACGCTTGATCGTTTCGACATAACGCGGCTCATGGTGACGCTGCAGACCGACGGCGACCGCCAAGTTCTTCTGCTTGGCGACTTCGTTGGCGGCCAACACGCGGCGAATGCCCGGGGCGTCGGTCGCGACCGGCTTTTCCATGAAGACGTGCTTGTCGGCGTTGACGGCCGCTTCAAAGTGCAGCGGGCGGAAGCCGGGCGGAGTCGCCAGGATCACCAGGTCGATGTCTTGCTCGAGCACCTTCTTATAGGCGTCGAAACCGACGAACTGACGATCTTGCGGAACGTCGACCTTGTCGGCGTGACGCGACGTGACGCCGCGCAAGCACGATTGCAGACGATTGCCAAACGCATCGCCCATCGCGACCAGCTTGGTCGGGCCTTCGGTATTCATCGCCTGCGTCGCAGCGCCGGTACCGCGACCGCCGCAACCAACCAGACCGATTTTGATCACGTCGCTACCGAATACATGAGCGGCACGGGCCATCGGCAATGAACCTGCCATAGCGCCCCCGGCGATCAACAACGAGGAGCCGGTCTTAATAAAATTGCGCCGCGACGTCGAAGCGTCGTTGTTTTGTTCGGCGGGTGTGGCGTTCGACTCTTGTGACATGAGGCGGGTATCCTCCGGATCGTAGAGAAAGAAATGCAAGAGGTGAGCATCTTTGGGCAGGAGAGGGAACGTTCCCAAACCTACAGCCTAAACTAGTTTCTGCGACACATCAATCAGTTGTTACGTAGAAAAGCTCTCCCTAATCCGTTTTTTGCGTAATTGAAAAGCCCCATTAAATCGCCCGAAACGCCCCAATCGTCCCCATCCCGCCCACGACAAACAAGCGAAGCCGGGAAACACACCGTTAGGGGTGAATGACGAACGTCTAATGCCGGAACGTCTAAGGAAACCTATCCCCCGCGTGCCACGGCTCTAGGAGCCGTGCTCCTCGCCCAGCATTGGGAAATAACCAACCTCGAATAAGGACAAACCCGCCCCGACTCGCGAAACGGGGTCTGATCTCGTTTTCGCCACCAAGCGCACCACCACGAACAACCACCACCACGAAAACGCGACCTGACCCCTTTTCGCGCGCACCGCCAAGAAGTGGACCACCCAATTCGTTTTTTTCAAACCCAGGGTGGCCCGTACGGCATCCCCGGGCGGGTCACGAACCGACAAGATGCCTCACCATTCGCGCCGACCCACCAACCAACGGACCACTGAGGCTGTGAGTTTATTCTCCGGCAGTGTGCGTCGAGATGCACCACCAACCTGCCGCATCGGCGCTTCCAACACTCGCGTGGTAACGCAAACGCCAACTCGATTGCGTTGCCACGCGAAGGTATCGCTAGGCGACACGGCAGGTTCTCGGTGCGTCCAGACGCACCCTATCCCTTGGGGCTGCGAACTGGACCGGACCGATTCATTTTTTTCAAACGTAGTGGACTGGACCGCACACTTTTTTTTCTGCCCGCCGGCATCGCCTTGCGGCGAAAATCGACGCAACTTGTTATCGCCACAAACTTTCCGTTCCGCCCGGCGATCACCGGCGAAAAACCTCGCCCGCCGTACCCGACTAAAGCAGCGCATACATTCCAACAAACAACGCCCAAAAAACGTCGCCAAAGCAACAAGGCAACGAAGACCCAGCCGGTAAACAACCTGCAATTTGCAGGCGACTGATTCCGCTGCTCGGCTTACTTTCGCTCCACTCCTAGCTGAAGGAGCAAAGTCACCCAGCGGCAAGATCACTCCCCGTCTCCACGGGGTCGGTGAAAGGCAAATTCATGCAATTCACTCGTGGGAATTCACCCACGGCATGCCTGGACATATTTATACCAAAAATCGAGGCAATCGGGCAAGCACAAAAAGGGGAGCGGCGGCAATGACGAATGTCGAAGGAGGGAAGGACGAATCTGACTGGATAGCGGAATGTCGGGCGCCATGGCCAAGCAGTCCGTTGATTTTCTCGACGGACTGCGTGATCGCATGGATGCGATCCCAAAATAGCGACGTAAGTCGTTATTTTGCGAGCCGCGAAGAGCTACGCTCTGAGCCTGGCGAGGTTGGAAAATGCCACGATGGCATTTTTCAACAGGCAGTTAATCAAGCAAGTTTCGGATTGGTAGTCGCAAGTCCTTTTAACCGGTGTGAATGAAATGTCGGCCACGGCGATCGCACCATAAATCACGTCCCGAGCAGCACTTCCAGCAGGTACTTGTCATTCCTGCCCGCTTTTAGGCGTTTGTTCTTCATTCCTACCTTGGCAGTCTTGTTGTTCTTCAGCAGGCTCAGGCTCGTTCTTCTTGGCAGGCTGAAGGTCGGCGTGCCCTTTTCGGATGCGGCTTTGGTCTTCGCCGAACGTTACGCCGAGTTGCCAGTGGAGCGAATTTTCAATGCCCCAGTGTCCGCGAACCGCTGCCGCAAAACGTTTGCCGGGCAGATGCTTGCTCAGGATATAGTAACGCACGTCGCTCGTCTCTTTGCCGTTTTGCTTCACGATGTTAATCGTCATGCCGATCGCCTTCAGGCTCTTCCACTTGCTCGCGTACGGAAAATCATCCGCATCGATCGGGCAGAGATAATAGTAGCGCGACTCCTCGCGGCCATGCCCTTTCTCGTGTGTCTCGTGACGATGAACTTTCAGCTTCTTGAAGTCGACTTCCATCGCGGCGACGAAGTGATCGCGAATCGCCTGGTGCAGGTATCGCTGATTTCCTTTGATCGCCAGGCAATAATCGCCCCCTGCGGATCGGTCAAATCGGAGAAGTGCTGTTGAATCGAAGCGGACGACATACCGAAACCCTCCCTGCCAAACGAACGCCTGGCCGCGAAACGGAAGTCGCAAAATCACCAAGACGCACTTGCCGAATTATCGCAGACTGCCCATCGTGGCGCAATCGCCGTGATCGCATAGCGAATGACATCGTATTTCGGGCTACTACCGACAGCCAGTCAAGTTCGCCGCTAGATGGGCATTCTGGCCCCATTCGTATTGCGGAGACGGGTCTTCTGGGACTCAGGCTTGGATGCGGCCAGGGGTAAGGGCGCCGTCGCAGAAGGTCACGACGCTAAGAATCGTGCGCCATGGTCGCAATGAACGCCGGTCACAGAGAGCGTGGGCCGCTTTCGGAATAAAAAAAGCCCGGATGACCAGCGATGGCCAACCGGGCTCAATATGCGCCAAACGCCTACTGGGGCAGCACTTCCAACGTCGCCACATAGCTGAGGCGGCGGCCGGTCGCTTGCGAGACTTGCGACTTGTCGTCTTGGTGCGTCGTTTCGATCCAGTACATGCCGGGCTCTTTCCACTCGACGCTAAACTCGCCCTGTTCGTTGGTCGTCAGTTGGAGGTCTTCCTGGGCGTCGCGATATCGGGTGCCGCCACGGATGACTTCGACCGTCAGGCCGGGCATCGGCTTACCTTCGACCAACAGGCGGAACGTTCCCTTCTCGCCGGCATACAGATCGTTGGGATGCGTGACCGGAACCAGTTCGATTCCTTTGCCGGTTACCTCAAAAACCTTTTCGGTCGGGGCGCCGTTGGTGACGAACGTCTCAACGCGGCCGACGCTTTCGGTGACCTGCAGGTTCTTGGCGTCGGTCGGGACTTCCTTGGCAAACGTTTCGGGCGTACCTCGCCAACGACGACGCTCGCCGTTTTCTTCCCAGCTGCCAAACAAGCCATGATTGGCGATCGCGATACGATAGGTTCCCTCTTGCTTCAGCGGCACGTCAAACACGCTGCGATAGCGCAAGGTCGCCTGGTTCTCGGCTTCGACCTTCGAGCCATCCGGCGCGGTCACGACCAGGTTGTCGAGACGCAGCGGGAAATGGTTGAAGTAAAACAGGTCGTTCGAAACGGCCGCGTCGACCGTCACCAGCGGTTCGGCGCCAGAGAGGACCGTTTGGGACGGCAACAACCAAACCTTGTGCGCGAAGGCGGGCAGCGGCAGACAAACCAGCAGCGCGAGGGGCAGCATCAAGCGACGAAACATAGAGAAACTCCTACGGGGGAAATTGAAAGCAGTTGAGAAAATTGCAATGGGCGAGCGTTACGGCCGAAAGGTGAGGGTTACCTCGCCCAGTTCCGACTCGCCGTTGGCTTTGGCTTCAAACGATTCTTTCAGCGGCCAGGTGAATGGGATTTCGACCATTTCGCGTCCGCCGACTTCGCGGGCCGCTTCGACCACCAGCGTGTACTTACCCGGCTTGAGTTTGGTGAGCCGCTCGTCGGTCGAAGAGAACGTCAGATCGTGCTGGCCAACCGGTCGCGTTGCGCCACTGACGCCGTCGACCGGCAGATCGAGGGAACGCCCGGTTCGCCGCCACCATTGTCGCAGATCAGGCAGCCACTTGTGGCCCACTTCGTCTCCGGGCGATTTCATCTGGTACCAGACCGACAAATTGGCGGCGACCTTGCGGTTTTCATCTTGGATCCAGACGGCGACGTAGGGCCGATGATACTCGGCGACTTTCAGTCGCGGGATCTCGACGCCGACCTCCAGTTCGGCCGAACCAGCCTCGTTCACGGCCGCCCCACTCAGGCACAACGCAAGCAGCATCCAAGGTAGTTGTTTGGGCATCGACGTTTCGCTCCTTTACGAACAACGGGAACCTGGTTAGTGAATGAACAGCATCGCCAACAGCAACGGCAGAATCAGGCCGAGCGTCACCAGCGGCCAGGTCATCCGGCGATGACGAGCATGAAAATAAAGCAGCATCAAACCGGTGATGCAGAAGATCAGCGTCGCGACCGCAAACACGTCAATAAACCACCGCCACGCGGCGCCGGTGTTGCGACCTTTGTGCAAGTCATTGAAGTACGAGATCCAGCCCCGATCGGTCCGTTCGTACTCGATCTGCCCACTTTCGCGATCGATCGCCAGCCAGGCGTCAGAGCCAGGCCCCTGCATCGACAGATAGATTTCTTCTTCCGACCACTCGGCGGTTCGCGAGCCAATCGACTTGCCGATCTGCCCCCCCAACCAACGCGACAGATCGGCTGGCAGCGGCGCGTCGCCGTCGATCTCTAGTTTCGCCAGCGACTGCTGCAGGTCAGTCGGAATCTCGAGCGAAAGCGATGTCACCTCTGGCTCGACGGTCAGCTCCGCGGGGTGATTCAGCGTGATTCCGGTGACGGCGAACAGCAGCATCCCGACCAGACTGATCGCCGAGCTGATCCAATGCCACTGGATCATGGTCCGCATCCAGTAGGCCCGCAGCTTTTTGTCGCGGCTGGCCTTGGTCGCGGCGGCTGATTTTTCGGGCAGTTCTACTTCCGCCAACGGAGAAACCTTTGCAAAAAACAGGGCCGCCCAGCGAATGGCTCGGCGGCGAGGTAATCCTAAGACTCTTCCAGCACTTCGCCATCGTCTCGCAACAGCAAGTTGAGGAAGGTGTTCAGTTCGATGTCGGTACTGATAAATCGGGACGAACCGTCGCACAGGGCGATGCCGACGACGCCATTATGAAAACTGTAGGGCTGCCCGGCGTTGGTGTGGCCAATGAACTTGAAACCGCAGTCGTCGATCGCCGCTTCGTTGGCCGATGTGTGGGACGAGCAGTCGACGCTGAGCGAATCGTTGTTGGGCGTCAGAGGATCGCCGTTCACGCCGCGTCCCGAAGCCCGACTCGACGTGCTGGCGTCCAGGTTGTCCGCATGATAGGCGGTCATCTTATCCCCTTGGTTACCAGGCCACGATAGCGAATCGGTTCCGACGACCTGATGTTTGACGTAGCGGTGCGGGGCGCCGGCTCGTTCGTAAAACGAAATCGTGTTGCTGAAGCCGTCGGTGATCTGAGCCGCTCGGACGCCCTTCCAAGTCGGATTGGTACCGCGCGAGCTGGGCCTGCTGCACGGCAGGCAGCAACAGCGCAATCAAGACGCCGATGATGGCGATGACGACTAACAATTCAACCAACGTGAATCCCGCTGGGGCCGGTCGAATGGAGTTTTGTACGCGAAGTTTTGGGGTAGCTGCGTGCATAGCCGGAACAATCCAGGGGTCCAAAGGCGGGATGGAACCGAGATTAATCCATCCACCATGGCTGGAGGTAGATCTGGCAAAGCAAACGCTGCGATGCAAAGAATCGACAGCGAGAATCAATCTCAGTAGCAAGTGATTCCTATCCTAACGATTCACGAAAAGCGCACAACCCCCCCCCAAATCAACGGAGAGGATCCCCTTCTCCCCGAGAGTCTCCGGAAGTGCGGCGCCGCCAGAAAAGCCCTCCCTCTTACGGCTAAACCCATTGACGCACCTCTCGTCACTCTTAACATAGGGAACCCAGGAAGGCTTTCAGGGGCGCCTGTCCATACAGAGTCTGGAACTTCCTCCCGATGTACGAACACCTTGCGCGCTTCGCAAATCGTCTCTTCTTCCAGGTTGCCGCTCCCCAGAAACGACATCCTCGCCGCACGCTGCAGCTAGAGTCGGTCGAGCCGCGGGTGCTGTTGGCCGCCAACATCTTGGCGGACGCACCGAACATTGACTTCGAGATCACCAACAGTTGGAACTCCGGGCATCAGGCCGAGCTGGTGGTGATCAACGACGAGTCGACCTCCTATGCCGACTGGCAGTTGGAGTTTGATTACGACGGGTCGATCAACAATCTCTGGAACGCTCAAGTCGAGAACCTGGGTGGAGGCCGCTACCGGATTACCGCTCCCAGTTGGGACGCAAAGCTCGATGCCGGCCAGTCGCTGGCGATCGGGTTTGTCGCCACCGGCGCTGGCTCGACGCCGACCAACTTTTCGTTTCTGGCCAATGGCGTGACTTCTCCGCCCACCGATGGCGGTGGTGGAAACGACGGCGGCGGCGTTATCGGAACCGGCTCAATTCACATTGAAGGCGCCGATGCCAATGGCGAAGCGCTGCAGATCACCATCGACCAAGGAACGTCGGAGTTTGACCTCTCCGTCGTCGACAGCCAGGCGGCCAGTTTCACTGTGGCGACAAACAACGCCGCCGTCATCGCCGCCGAGATTGTCGGCGACGGCGTGCTGCGAATCACCGGCCTGACTGCCGGTCGGGCGTCGCTGAAGCTGACCGATGCGCTGAGCGGCGAAGTCCGTTACGTGGGAATCCGCGTACGAACCGCCGAGGGAGAGCTGCCGGGATTGCCGGACTATGTTTCGATCGGCTCGGTCAGCGAAGATACGGTCGGCGATCTGGCGTTCTGGCAAGACTACGACAGCGGCGATCCGTTGACCAACAAGTACGTCGACTCGCGGTACATCTATTTGCCTGGCGGCCCCTTCAACGGGTGGCGAAACTGGGGCGATCGCGTCGGCAGTTATATTCGCGAAAGCATGAAGCTCGGAATGGTTCCGCAGTTCGTCTACTACAACATTCCGGACAGCGGCGAAAGCTACGAGATCGACACCCAGCACATCAACAGCACAACCTATATGGAGGCGTATTTTCAGGATCTAAAATTCGCCCTCGACACGATCCACAGCGTCGCCGGGAATGAGTTGGTTCAAATGATTCTGGAGCCTGACTTCCTCGGCTACCTGATGCAGAACGCCGGAGCCCCGGCCAGCGAACTGTCGGCCGTGACCAACGCCATCTACAGCAGCGGCGTGCTGACCCGCGGCGTCGATCCCGATTTTGACGACAGCGTCACCGGGCTGATCCACGCGATCAATTACACCATCGGCAAATACGCGCCGAACGTCGAGTTTGGCTGGCAGTTCAACCTGTGGGCGTCGCCCGGAATTGAAAACCCGATCCCGTTCAACGGCATCGTTCACCTGACCGATACGCTGGGGATGGAAGCGGGGCGAGCCGCGATCGCCCGCGAAGCGGAGTTGATCGCCGAGTACTACATCGATGCAGGCGTATTGAGCTACGGCGCCGACTTCATTTCGCTCGACAAATATGGTCTGGATGCTGGCGCCGAAGCAGGCGCGGCCGCCAACCCGGCCAGCAGCACGTGGTTCTGGAATAGCGACCATTGGCACAACTATCTGTTGGTTGTGAAGACGCTGACCACCGTTACCGAAAAGGAGATGGTTCTGTGGCAGATCCCGGTGGGGCACATCAACAACAGCCAGGCCGCCAGCCCGTACGATAGCGACGGGCAGTTCGACTCGCTCGATAACACGTTCCAGCATTATGAAGACTCGGCGCCCTCTTTCTTCTTCGGCGACAGCTTCACCGCCAGCGGCAATCGGCTCGCCTATTTTTCGACCAATGACTTCGGCGACTCCGGTTTGACCATCGCCAGCAACACGATCACATGGGGTTCGCATATCGAGGCGGCCCGCGCGGCCGGGGTGCGGCAGATCTTGTTTGGCGCAGGAGTTGGGGCCAGTACCGACAGTATCGGCAGCGAGCCCACCGACGACTATTGGTGGATCACCAAGGTGCAGCAGTATTACCAGGATCCGGTGCTGCTACAGGACGACGGCGAGGTCGATCCACCAAACGAAGAGCCGCCGACGGTTGGCGTCAGCGGCGCCACGGTGCAGGAAGGAAATAGTGGATTTGCGTTGGCGACCTTCACGATTTCGCTTTCCGAACCGAGCAACGCGGCGGTCACCGTCAACTACCAGACGACCAGCGGAACGGCGACCGCTGGTGAAGATTTTGAGGCGGCCAGCGGCCAGATCACTTTTGCGGCCGGCGAAGTAACGCAGACGTTAACCGTCCGCATTTGGGGAGACCTGCTGATCGAGCCGGACGAAGAGTTCACGGTAACGCTGTCGGAACCGACCGGCGCGCTGCTGGAAGAAGACCACTCGCAAGCCGCCGGCGCTATCACCAACGACGATACCGCGACAACGACCGACATCGCCGTCTCTACGCCGTTCGAGACGGCGATCGAAATTCCGCTTGGCGATGGCGCGCTGCAGTCGTTGACGCAGCCGGCCCATGGAGAAGTGATCGACAATCAAGACGGCACGCTCACCTATCTGCCGGCAGATAGGTTCGCCGGCGACGACAGCTTCGTTTTCGAGACGATCACCGATTCGGGAATCGTCGTCACCGCGGTTTCGGTCGTTGTGCAGCCGGCCGTCACCGAAGACCCGCCGTCCGCGGGCGACGCCAACTTGACGGTCGTCAACGATTGGACCAACGGCTTTCAGGGGCAGATCGAGATCCGCAACGAAGGCTCAACCGCCTGGGACGGGTGGACGCTGGAGTTCACCTTTGCCGGCGAGATCACCAATATCTGGAACGCGGTGATCGTCTCGCACATTGGCGACACCTACGTGATCCAGGGAGCCTCCTGGAATAGCCGCATTGGCGCCGGCGGGCGAACGTCGTTTGGGTTCATCGCCAACCCTGGCGGCGAGGATGAACCGTTTGACGACTTGAAGGTAACTGGCGATCTGGTTTAGCGCGTCGGCCGAAAGAAAACGAGGGCTGGCGACCAGCGACTTGTCGCCGTAGTTCGTCTTGCGCTCGATGACGCTGCCGTCGTGGAAGAGGTGGACCAAGACGGGATCGATTTATCCCAGCCGAACCGCCGCCAGCCGGAAACCTCATGATCACGACCGCCTCGCACTCCAAGGCATTTTCCCCATTCCGCAAACCCCGTAACCACCTATCCCATAAGTCTTTACAAACCTTTTCCCGCTCGTTTTCCGACGCCAATAACCCATCACTTCGCTCACGCGCAGCAGCGATCTAGTTTTGAAACGACGCCCGTTTTCCAGTAGTGTAGGGATATTCGCCAGACGCATCTGTTGCGCCGAAGCCTACCTCGCAATCCACCTACCTTATTGCCCAGAGATCCCATGCCCCGATTTTCGCTGATCGTGTTGCTTGTGTTGGCTTGGACCAACGTTTTATCTGCTGACGATCGTCCCAACATTCTGTGGATCACGATCGAAGACTGGAGCCCCGATCTTTCGTGCTATGGAACCAAGGGGATCGAAACGCCGCACGTCGACAAACTCGCTTCGCAAGGGATCCGCTACGAGCGAGCCTTTACGACGGCCCCTGTCTGTTCTTCGTCTCGCTCGGCGATGATGACCGGCTTCCACCAGAACTACATTGGCGCTCAGCAACACCGCACCAACGATAAGAAGCCGCTGCCGTATGGGATTCGGCCGATCCCGCATTTGTTGGCCGACGCTGGTTATTTCACTTGCTTGATGAGCAACAAGACCGATTGCAACTTTTTGCCTGATTCGCGGAAAGACTTGTTCCAGGGCAGAGACTGGAAAGAGCGGAAGCCCGACCAGCCGTTCTTCGCGCGGATCACTTTCGGCGGAACGCACCGACCTTGGAAGCGCGATCCGGTTCGCCCGATCGATCCGGCCGATGTCGAGCTGCCGCTTTACTACGCCGACACCCCGTTCATCCGCCGCGACTGGGCCAACGGTCTGGAGCAGATGCAACTGGTCGATCGCGAAGTGGGAGCGATTCTGAAACGTCTTGAAGAGGAAGGCCTGGCCGATAGCACGCTCGTCTTTTTCATCGGCGATCATGGCCGTTGCCACATCCGCGGCAAGCAGTTCCTGTATGACGAAGGGACTCGCATCCCGATGATCTTGCGTTGGCCTGGTCAAGTCGATCCGGGCCAGGTCAACAGCGACCTGGTCTACTCCATCGACATCTGCGCCACCGTGCTAGAAGCGGCCGGCGTCAAACCCCCGGTTCCGCTGCATGGCAAGAGCCTGTTTAGCGACGATGTGAAAGAGCGGAAGTACGTCTTCACCGCTCGCGACAAGATGGACGACACGCACGACGCCATCCGGGCGATTCGCTCGCAGCAGCACAAGCTGATCCTCAATCTGATGCCGGAGCGAGCCTATTGCCAGCTGAGCTTCTACAAAGAAGGTTCGTATCCGCCGCTGGCCGAAATGAACATCTTGAACCTCGAAGGAAAGCTGACGCCGGAGCAAGCGGCATTCATGTCAGGCAGCAAGCCGCCGATCGAAATGTTTGATCTGACCAAGGATCCGCACGAAGTCCACAACGTCGCCGATGACCCCGCCTACGCTACCGTGAAAGCGGAACTGCTGGCCGAGTTGGACAAGTGGCGGAAAGAGGTGATCCACGACCAGGGGGTCTCCGACGAGTTTCGCGCCCTGGGCGTCTTCCCCGAATCGTGCCCGGCGCCGACTGTCGGCGAGTGGGCCTACAATCATGGCGACCAGTACGACTTCCGTAAGACCGGCCTGCCGGGCTGGTATCCGACGCGGACGCTGGAAGAGTGGAAAGAGGTGAAAAAGGCGTGGGAGCCGTACGTCTTCCGCGAGCCGAACGCCAAGGTCGCGCGTCCGAAAATCGCCCACACGACCAAGCCGAAAGTCCGCTCCGCCGCGAAGAAGTAAGGCGCCGTGTTTGCTAGATCCGCTGAAGTCGATTCGCCATGGAGCCACCAATGACGCGGGCAATCGTTGCTGCTCCCCTGTTTGTCGCGCTGCTTTGCGGAAACGTCTGCTCGCCGCTTTCCGCGGCGGAGACCTCACTGCCTGGGCCGGTCAGCTTGACCGCCCAGGAGATGTCGATCGCCGAGCAATTGGCCGAGACGTACGCGATCGACCATCTGCAGACCGACGCCATCCGTCACGAGCTATTCGGCGCCAGTGATTCGAAAACTGGCTACGGCCAAGCGATCTATCAGCCCGCCAATCGAGAGCTGGTCTACGATCACCTCTTCGCCGCCGCAGCCGAGCGACTACCGCAGGGGCAATCGGTGATAGTCGACGGCACATTCTTGTCCGCCGACCAGCGCCGTCGTGTGGTTCAGCTGGCTCACCAGCACCAGGCGAACGCGGCGGCGCTCGTCTGCCAATGTCCCGAGGAAACCGCCCAGCAGCGGATCGTACGCCGAGCCGCGGAAGGCGCCTCGCTTTCGGAAGCGAATCTGGAAGTCTTAGCCGCCCAAAGAGATCGCGAAGAGCCTGACCCGCCTAGCGTCGTTAACTGCCTGTTGGAAAATGCCATCGTGGCATTTTCCAACCTCGCCAGGCTCAGAGCATAGCTCTTCGCGGCTCGCAAAATAACGACTTACGTCGTTATTTTGGGATCGCATCCGTGCGATCACGCAGTCCGTCGAGAAAATCAACGGACTGTTAGCCACGCGATCGACGCCACAGCCAAGCTGGAACAGCAAGTGGCGGCGGCCGTCGCCGCCGTACGGGACGCCTGATCGTTCTACCTGCTTACGCGAATTAGCTGGTAGCAACGCGATCATGCTGATCGCCACGACGCCAGATCTCCTGCGAACTATTTGCTAGGACAGCTTAAAAAGAAAAACGACGGCCGCCGCAACCAGCGACATCCCATAAATAATCCAACCACAAATCCGCAGACGATCCGCTGGCTCGGGCCTGGCGTCGCTTTTGGCCGCCCAATTGCCGGCGATCCGATAGCAACCGGCATTCCAGACAATGCCGAACGCCACGATCCCCAATGGGATCACCGCAGTATGAAGCGCCCCTGATTCCATCAAGCCTCTCCGTTTTTCCACCCTGCAACGACAAGCGCGGCGCCACGCGATCGCCTCCGCTGGTCGGGTTCATTATTCACTCTGTCAGGTTAACCGGCGACTTCCGTGGTCGATTTCCAGCGTGAACTGTTCGACAAATGGCCGGGCTGGGGCTCTTCATCGACCACGGGAAGTCGTCCGGAGGGAAATTCCTGCCCGCTCGGCGCCAATGGCCTCCCCAATCTCCCCCAAGATTCATGGCGGCGGCGGATCGCGTCATCAGCCCCCAAATCCGCCTGCTATCTAGAAAAGCGAAAACGAGCTGGTCAGGTGGTCAAAAATTCTTCCGATTCCTGCCGCAAACAGGAGATTGGTCGTCGCCAACGGAGGAATCAACGGCCGAATGACGGGGCGCCGCCAAAGACGCTCGACCGGCTGAATGCCCCGGGACGATAGTCATAGGCCGGGTTCGGCCCGCGATAGAAGTTGCTGGAACGGAAATTCCGCGGCCCGTTGTACAAGTAGAAATTGTAGTAGTCAGGTCCGCTATAGCCGCTGGTCGAGTTGTAGGTCATCCCGCTGCCGCTCTTGTAGTAGCGAAAGCCGTTGTAGCTGAGCTGTGACCGGGAAGCGGCGTAGCTGGAATTACGGCTCGAGTAGAACGGGCTCTGTGCCTGGGCGACGCTAGCCCAGAGGAAGATGGCGAGCAGCGGTAAAGCTAGTCGTTGGATCATCGGGCGGACTCCTGTCTAGAGCGGTTTTCCTCCATCTGTATCGTTCTGGCTGGTTGCGGCCGCGCTGGTCGGCGTTGACCTGCATCGACGAATCTTGAGGATTCGCCTGCTTCGGTCGCCTTGACCAGCTTGCCTCACCGGCGCCAGAAACGCTACAGCTATCAGAAAAACGCTCTAGAAAACATGACGGAACGGCCGCAACAAATTGTACGCCTGCTATTGCGAAAAAACGGCAGCGACGCCGGGGCGTCGCTGCCGTTTTTGATTTCGCGTTGTCCGCCGCTGGTTTACGCCTCCAGCAGCATGCGGGCCGGTTCTTCGATGGCGTCGCAGATCCGCTTCAGGAAGAGAACCGCTTCGCGGCCGTCAACCATGCAGTGATCGTAGGTCAGCGCCAGGTACATCATCGGGCGGATGACGACTTCGCCGTTGCGGGCGACCGGGCGTTGTTCGATTGAGTGCATGCCGAGCACGCCGCTTTGGGGAGGGTTGACGATCGGAGTCGACAGCAGCGAGCCGTAGACGCCGCCGTTACTGATCGTGAAGGTGCCGCCCGACAGTTCGGCCGCGCTCAAACGGTTCTCGTTGGCGCGAGCGGCGAAGTCGGCGATCGCCAGTTCGATCTCGGCGAAACGCATCCGTTCGGCGTTCCGCAGCACCGGCACGACCAGGCCCTTCTTGCTGCCGATCGCGACGCCGATGTGATAGAAGTCGCGGTAGACGATCTTGTCGCCGTCACGGATCTCGGCGTTGAGGGCCGGCTGTTGCTTCAGAGCGTCGATCGTCGCTTTGACGAAGAACGACATGAAGCCGAGCTTGACGCCCCATTGATTCAGGAACCACTCGCCATACTTCTTGCGCAGGGCCATGACGTTCGACATGTCGACCTGGTTGACGGTCGTCAGCAGGGCGGCGTTTTGCTGGGCGCCTTTGAGCGTTTCGGCGATGCGACGGCGGATCAGCGGCATCGGCACGATCTTTTCGCCCGCCTGCGGCGCCGAGATCGAGTCGGCGGCCGAAGCGACTTGCTGCGTTTTCGCAGGCGCGGGAACTGGGGCCGACTTCTTCGGCTCGGGCGGCGCCGGTTTCGGCTTTGCGGCTTCCGATTCGCCATTGCTGCTCGGCTCGGCCTTGGCCGGGCTGGACGAAGACGAGATGATCTTCGGGCGATTGCCGCGCGGCGAAGGAGCGGAAGAGGCCGCGGCCGGTTGCGGCTCCGGAGCGGGCTCCGGCTTTTTCTCTTCGGCCGGGGCCGACTTGGCGGCGGGCTTTTCGGCCGGGGCCGAGGCGCCGTCATCCAGGATGCCGATCACTTCACCGACGGTGACCAGATCCCCTTCCCGTTTGAAGATCTCTTTCAACACGCCCTGGGCAGGCGCCGGCATTTCCATCGAAGCTTTGTCAGTCTCGAGTTCGACCAGGAACTCGTCCTCCTTGACCGCATCCCCTTCGTTTTTCAGCCAGCGGCCGATCTGAACCTCTTGGATCGACTCGCCCGGATCGGGCACTTTGAGTTCAATGCTCATTGGTTTCTACAGTAAACAAGTTGGCTAATAGGTGAGTGTACTAGTTGAATCGCAGCGGCGGTTAGTCGGCGAAGGCTCGCTCCAGCAAGTCCGCCTGTTCCCACAAGTGGGCGCTCTTGGAGCCGGTGGCCGGGCTGGCCGAACGGGGACGTCCAACCACATGCAACTCGTGTTCGCCGACGCGGTGCCCCGAGAAGCGAGTCGCCCAGTGTGGCCAGGCGCCCATGTTGATCGGCTCTTCCTGAACCCACGTGACGCGGCAGTCGCTGGGGTAGTCGCTCAGCGCTTCGACCACTTCGCCATCGCGAAGCGGGTGCAACATCTCGATCCGAAGGATCGCGATGTCGTCGATGCCATGATCGTGGCGATAGGAGTCGAGTTCGTAATAGAGCTTGCCCGAGCAGAGCATGATGCGCCGCACATTGCTCGGATCGACCGTCAAGTCGGGCAGGATGTTCTTGAATTCGCCATCCGACAGATCGGACAACGTCGAGACCGCCGACGGATGCCGCAACAGGCTCTTCGGCGTAAAGATCACCAACGGCTTCCGCCACTTGCGTAGCGATTGACGACGCAGCAAGTGGAAGTACTGGGCCGGCGTCGACGGGTAGGCGACCTGGATGTTGTCCTCGGCGCCAATCGCCAGGAAGCGTTCCAGACGGCCGCTGGAGTGTTCCGGGCCCTGCCCTTCGTAGCCGTGCGGCAACAGCATCACGATGCCGCTAAGGCGATCCCATTTGTCTTCAGCGCCCGAAATGAACTCGTCGACGATTACTTGAGCACAGTTGCCAAAGTCGCCGAACTGCGCTTCCCAGGCGACCAGCGCTTCTGGGAAGTCCAGGCTATAGCCGTAGTCAAAGCCCAGCACGCCGGCTTCGCTGAGCGGGCTGTTGACCAGCTCGACAGGGGCCTGATCGGCCGTCAACTTCGAGAAGATGTTGTGCGTTCGGCCAGTGACGACGTCATGCAGCACGCCATGGCGTTGGCTGAACGTACCACGTTGGGCGTCTTGGCCTGACAATCGAACGCGACGCCCGGCCATCGCCAGGCTAGCGAAAGCGAGCGCTTCGGCCGACGCCCAATCGAGCGAACGCTTGCCGGCCGCCATGTCGCGGCGAGCTTCCATCTGACGCGTCAGCTTGCGGTGCAGGTGAAAGCCTTTCGGAATCTCGGTCAGCTTGACCAGGATCTTCGACAGCTTGTCGCCGGGGACGCCGGTATCGGGATCGTCTTCGCCGATCGGCGGTTGCGGTCCGCCCAGGTAACCTTCCCAGGCGTTTTGCGGCTTGGGAGGACCAACGACCAGATCCTTGCCGATTTCGTATTCGGTCTGCAGGAAGTCGTGATGGCGGGTCAGCATCTCGTCCGCTTCCTGCACTTCAAACTGCCCCAGTTCGACCAGGTTGTCGAGGAAGCGATCGCGAATCGAGCGGTGATGCTCGATCGCCTGGTACAGCAGCGGCTGGGTGAAGCTCGGTTCGTCCGTTTCGTTGTGACCGAAGCGGCGGAAGCAGTACATGTCGATCACGACATCCCGCTGATGCGTCCGGCGGAACTCCAGCGCCAGCGAAACGACCTGCGACACCGCGGCCGGGTTCTCCCCGTTGACGTGGAAGATCGGCGACTGCAGCATCCGCGCAACGTCGGTCGCGTAGATCGTCGACCGCGAGTCAAGCGGCTGCGTCGTAAAGCCAAGCTGGTTATTGACGATCACGTGCAACGTACCGCCGGTGCAGTAACCTTCCAACTGGCTGAGATTCAACGTTTCCTGCACGACCCCTTCGCCGGCGAAGGCGGCGTCGCCATGGATCAGCACGACGGCGCCCAATTGGCGTTCTTTGTCGTCGCGGCGATCTTGCTTGGCCCGCATACGGCCAAGCGCGACCGGATCGACATATTCCAAGTGGCTGGGGTTAAAGCAGAGCGAGACGTGCACCTTTTGGCCCGAAGCCGCGATGTAATCGCCGCTGGCGCCCATGTGATACTTCACGTCGCCGCCGCCGATGTGCCGCTGCGGATCGGCGTCTTCAAACTGCGAGAAGATTTCGCGGGGAGGCTGACGGATCACATTGGCCAGCACGCTCAAGCGACCGCGGTGCGGCATCGCCAACACCAGCTCGCGGACCCCTTGCTCGGCAAAACCATGGATCGCCAGGTCGAGCAGCGGAATCAGAGTCTCGGAACCTTCCAGCGAGAAGGTCTTGGCGCCGAGGTACTTTTTGCGGACGAACTCCTCGAAGACCATCGCTTCGGTCAGCTTCTGCAAAATACGCCGCTGCGTGTCGCGATCAAGCGCCGTGTTACGATGATCCCCTTCGACCTGCTCGATCAGCCACCGACGAACGACATGGTCGTCGATGTGCTGCAGCTGAATGCCGACGTCGCCGCAGTAGACCCGCTGCAGACGTTCAAAGCACTCGCGAATGGTGGTCTGGCTCAACTCGCCGTCGCGGTCGACGTAGATGTAGCGATCAAGATCACTATCTTTGATGTCGAACTGGTCCGGCGTCAGCGGAGGCGCCGGCGTGGTGGTCAGCCCCAGTGGATCAAGCCGCGAGTGCAAGTGACCGTACGCGCGGAAACCGGTGATCATTCGGTCGACGCAATGCTGCAGCAGCGCGTCGCCCCCTGGTCCGGCGGCGGCTTGCGCTCCGTTCTTGCTGCCGTTAACTTCGACCGCAGCGCCGGTCGGGTTGAACATGCTGGAGGTGGTGATCGGCGGAGCCAGGCTTCCCAGGGCGTCGATGTCGCCATTGGCCTGCGGCAACTGCTCGAAGAATTCGCGCCAGTCATCCGGAACGCTGTGGGGATCCTCCCGGTAGGCGTCTAGCAGCTCCGCCGCATAGGCCATGTTATGAACATCAATGTCAACACGTTTCGAAAGTGGTGTGCGCATGGGTCGGGTCGTTCCCGTGTAGTTGTTGAAGCCTTAAGGAAGGTGCGCGACGAATTCGTAGGAAACTCGGGTCGTGAGAACCTTTGGTTCTTTGGGATGTCGGTCGTGTGCGGGTACTCAATCTCTTGGTGAAAAGGAATCTGCCGCGTCGGAGTACCAGACCCGGGGGGGATCGGAGGCGTGATTCGGAACCAGCGCGAACATCAGCAAAAGCAATCCTACGACAATCTCGTTTTGCATCCCTGGTCCCGGCGACCCTACCGATCCGAAACGCCCAAAGCCAATTAGCCAGATTGCTACGACCAACGTAAACAAATGTGCATGTCTCGTTGGTCGCCAATAGGATAACAGCGAGGCGCCGCCAACGCCGATGGCGGGCAGGAAATCATTCCACCAAAGTGCGCGTGCGCTATCTGAATAGTGAAATATAAACGGACTGGCCGCCAGCCAACAAGACAACATAAATTCAACAACACGGGCCCACATGATTGCCTCCGGGTAAATTGGACGGGTCGCCGGTCGGTTTTCGATCCGAAATCTCGCGTAACATTTCGAGCGCGGCCTCATCTGCGGCCGTCTCTGGCAGGCCCCATAGAGCTCGCCAAACGATTTTGCGACTTTTCGTCTTTTTCCAAACTAAGACGAGATACTTCAGCGAGACGTAGACCTCGTCGAACGCCATGTAGACGAGCACCAGCGAAATATTCGCCGTAACCAGGCAGAGAAAGCGCCAATTCCCAACGATTGTCGCTTGACAGATCACCAGGATCGCACTGACCAAGCCCAACGGAATCACGTCGATCCCAAACAGAATGACGAGCCAAGGGCGGTACTACCACCTGCGCGTCGATCCGGCCAAGCCGAAGATCGCGTTCCCCAAATACGCGATCGCCCCCAGGATCGCGTCTGGAACGCCGATCCACAGATGCATTGTCTTGGCGACGTCCGAGTCGAGCACCTTGCGGCTTTGCTCGCCGAATGCGGGATCCCACACGTCGTCGATCAGCCGCCATTGGTACAAACGCATATCAGTCCGTTGATTTTCTCAACGGGCTGCTGGATCGCGAAGTTGAAAAATGCCACGATGGCATTTTTCAACAGGCAGTTAGATTTCGTAGCAACCGGCGGCCGATCAAACCGGCCCCGCCAGTGACCAGGACCAGCGGGCGATTATCGCTGAGGTTCGTCTCTAGCGTCATTTTTCTTTTCCTTTCGCACCAAGGAACGAAGAATGCAAAAAAAGATTACCGTTTCCGCGATCAATAGCGTTGCAAGTTGGGCGCCGAAGAGGACGATTTGGCCCGCGGTTTGCGATTTCCGGCGGAAACAACCCTGGAGAATGAGGACCTTGACGATGAATACGGCGGAAACAAAATCTGAATTGCATCAGGCGCTCGAAGACTTTGAGAGCCAGCTAGAGACCCCAATCGTGCCAGGCGAACTGCCCGAGTGGTGTAAGTCCGCCAAGAAGGGTTGCGCCGCGGTGCACGCCGCCCTGCCCCCCAAGCTGAAAGATCACGAGATCATCTACAAGCAGATCAGCCGCGAAGATCCGTCGCTTCAACCCCGCGTCGAGAGCATGCAGGCGGAAGACGAGCGGCTCTCCGCCGAGGCCGAGTTTCTGGACGATCAGTTTGTGCTGACGGCAGCCGCCGCTGAGATTGTCGAGCCGAACGAACAGCCAGCCGAGTCGCTGGCTCAAGAACTCGCCGATCGGGCGATCCAGTACGTCATCGCCGTTCGGAAGCAGGAGCACGCCGTGCGGACCTGGTACATCGAGGCGCTAGAACGTGATCGCGGCGACAAAGACTAACAGTCCGTTGATTTTCTCGACGGACTGCGTGATCGCACGGACGCGGCTCGCAAAATAACGACTTACGTCGTTATTTTGCGAACCGCGAAGAGCTATGCTCTGAGCCTGGCGAGGTTGGAAAATGCCACGATGGCATTTTTCAACAGTCAGCTAGGTCGCCGCTCGGCTAGTCCGCCACATGCAGCACGATCTTACCGACCGCGTGGCCATCTTCGCTCTTACGATGCGCGTCGGCCGCGCGGTCGAGCGAGAAAACTTCGTCGATGATTGTGCGGAGTTTTCCTTCGCCGGCGAGTCCGTAGATCGCCTGCAGATCTTTCTTTCGCGATGAAGCGAGCACCATGCCGCAGCGGCGGCGCTGCAATTTTGAGAGAACCGTGAAAGCGGCGGTCTCTACCGAAGGCAACGTGGTCGCGAACCGACCATTGCGGCTGAGCACCTTGCAGCAGTCGCGGTACGACGCTTTGCCGACGGCGTCGAAGATGACGTCAAATTTGCGGTTGAGCTGCGTGAAGTCGACTTCGTGATAGTTAATCACTTCGTCGGCGCCAAGCTCGCGAACCAATCCTTCATTGCGTCCACTGCAGACGGCCGTCACCTTGGCGTGGTGAATCTTGGCGATTTGCGTGGCGAAGACGCCGACTCCGCCGGAGGCGCCGTTGATGAGCACGTTGTCGCCGGGGCGAAGCGAACAGATGTCGAACAGCGCTTGCCAGGCAGTCGACGCCGCCAAGGGAATCGACGCCCCTTCGATCAGCGACAGATTCCCGGGCCGGTGGACGACATGCTCGGCGTCGACCACCATAAACTCGGCATAGCCGCCGCCGGGCGGATGGGGCGCGTACGCACAAACCTGCTCGCCAATGGACCATTGGCTTTCCAGATCCATGCCGACCGCTTCAATTTCGCCGGCGACATCAAAGCCGAGCACCGCCGGAAACTTCAGCGGCACGACCCACCGCACCATGCCGCTTCGCAACTTCCAATCGATCGGATTCACACTGGCCGCTTTGACTTTGATCAAGAGCTGCTTTGGGCCGACCTCCGGCCGCGGTTGCTCCATCATCTGGAGCCGCGTTGGTGGTCCGTACGATTGAATCGCGATGCATCTCATGGCGGCTTTCCTTCATCAAGATGAACGAGTAAGTCCTTCTTGATCTTATTCTGCATTCGGGGGATTTTCTTTTCCCCAAATTGAAGATTGCTCGTTTTTTAGCCCGCAATCAAGCGAACCAGGTCGAGCGGGCCCTTCGCGTCGTAACGATCCGTCCCGGCGACCATCCGGTAACGCAACTGGTGATCGAGCGCCTTCATCTGGCGTTGGCCGTCACGACGACGTTGCGCCATTTCGTTGCCGCTCCATTTGCGACGGATCGCCTGACAACGCAGCGCGATTTCGGTGGAAGATAAATGCGGCAATTCGTTAAATACGGCGCTCTTCATGGCTTCGCTCCATCATTGGAAAAAGAAGAATCGCTGGGGGGCTAAGGAAACTCGGTGAATCCGAGCGACACCTCACCATCAAGCAACCAGCGTGCCAATTGAAAGCAGAATCGCACTTTGCCATGATTCGCTGGCAGTGCAGGCAATCTATGGAGTTCTAGAGACTTGCAGGCTGATTGTGGGGCATCCACAGCGGTTGGCGCGCATGCAACAATAAACTTCGCCGGCCTGCCCTTGGCTTCGTAACCGGCAATTGCTTTCTATTTACCCCATGCACACGGAGGATTTTGGAATGAAGTTGGCTAAGTCCCTTCAGCACGCTGTTCGAGTTTTCGGCGTCGTCGCCGCCACCATCGCGATGATCGTCGCTTTGACGCTTCCCACGGTGATGGCTGGTTCGTCCAGCTCGTCGGACGTCGCCCTGTTCGGCCGTCATCGTTGCCACAGCGGTGCGCGTCACTGCGGTCGTCGTTACCGCAGCAGCTGCTATCGCGGCGGCTGCAGCACTGGTAGCTGCTCGACCGGCGCTTGCACGACTGGTGGCTGCACGACTGGTGGCTGCACGACTGGTGGCTGCTACACCGGCGGCTGCTACACCGGCGGCTGCACCATCGGTGGCTGCAACTAAGCGCGTGTTGAACGCCAGTCGCACAGCATGAACGCTTAGCGACCAAGACTTGCCGCGGACGGACTCAACAGGCGGAAGAGGGAGAACAGGACTCATCTTGTTCTCCCTCTTTTTTTCGAAGCAAATTGGCCGCGACTTGTCGCACGCGACTGGGCCGTTGCCAAGCTCGCCTTGCATCGGCTGTAATAGGCGGATGAACGTCGAGCATTTAGAAACGATCCACGATCCGCGGCTCGCCCCTTATGGCGACTTGACCGGCAAGCGCGGTCATCCTGACGCCGGAATCTTGATCGCCGAAAGTCGCTTTCTGGTCGAGCGGCTGTTGGCCAGCACGTTGGCGGTGGAGTCGATCCTGGTCGACAATCCGGCCAAAGTTCCTGACTTACCGCCAGGACGCGAAGCGACGCCGATCTTCTGTCTGCCGCGTCCGCAACTGCAAAAGCTCGTCGGCTTTAACTTTCATCGCGGCGTGATGGCCTGCGGGCGTCGCCCTGATCTTACCGACTTGCGGCAAGTCGCTTGGCCCGATCAAGAGCGGCTGACGTTGTCGGTCGCGGCCCAGGTGGTCGATCCCGAGAATTTAGGCAGCTTGATCCGCGCCAGCAGCGCGTTTGGCGCCGATGCGCTGTTGGTCGACGATCGGTGCGGCGATCCGTTTTCGCGCCGGGCGCTGCGCGTTTCGACGGGGCATGCCTTCAAGATCCCGATCGTTGTCGCGACCGATCTGCTGGAGCAGCTAGAAAACGCCAAGTCGCTTGGCTTTCAACTGATCGCCACGGCACTAGACGAGACGGCGACGCCGCTAAAAAAAGAGACGGTGCGTGATCCACGCGCCGCCTTGCTGTTTGGCAATGAAGGGTTTGGCCTGGATGCCGACGTATTAGAGATCGCCGACCGCCGGGTGACGATCCCGATGGAGCGCGGCAGCGACTCGCTGAACGTTGCGATGGCTGCCGGGGTTTTTCTGTACCACTACTGCTACATGCTGTAGCACGCCCTTTGGTGGTATGCTCTTACGGCGTCTTCGACGGAAGAGCATGTCTTCAATGCGTTCTGCCAGGACCAAGACATGCTCTTCTCGCGAAGACGCGAGAAGAGCATGGCACCAGCGCAAACGCTCCTACTTCTCCCGCACTTGCTCAAACACAAAGACCCCCTGCTTGTTTGACGTCACCACGTCGAGCAAGCCGTCGCCGTTCATGTCGGCGACTTCAAACTGGGTACCGACGCCGCTGTTGTCGTCGAAGACGTGCGGCGTCCAGACCGCCTTGCCATCTTTCCGCGACAGCTCGTACCAGCACATCACCGCCGCTTCGTTGCCGCCGGGATCACGACCGCCGTGCGCCCAGTGACGCTTGCCGGTGACGTAGTCGGGCAGACCGTCGCCGTTCATGTCGACCAGGTGCGATGAGTGGGTCTGCGAGAACGTCTTGTCGATGATGTGACGCTGGAACCCTTCCGGCGTTTGCTCGTACCACCAGACGCCAAAGTCGTGGGCGCTGCTGCTGATCACGTCGTTGTCCCCATCGCCGTCAAAGTCGTAGACGTACATGTGGGCGCACTTTTCGCCAAAGTTGGCCGGGTGGAATTTCCACGGAGTCTGGCTGCGATCTTCCGGCGCTTCCCACCAGCCGGCGGTCACCAGGATGTCGGTCCGGCCGTCGTTGTTGACGTCGCCGGCGCCAATGCCGTGCGAGTAACGATCGGTACCAGGGGCGTTTTCTTCCGAGACGGCGGTGATGATCCACGGAGCGCTGGGATCTTCGGCCGGCGCGGCATAGCCCACCTTCTTCCCCGGATCAAAGGCAAACAGCAGCTCCTTTATGCCGTCGCCGGTGATATCCCGCATGTCGGGGCTTTCGTTGTTGGTCACCGGGACCATCTCGTGGCGGACCCACGTCTTTTCTTCTTTGCCGGGGTTCTCGAACCACCAGGTCTGCTTGCCGGGGAAGTCGACCACCAACACGTCAGTCCAGCCATCGTGATTGACGTCTTGGGCGAAGTTGCAGAACGAGTCGCTGTAACCTTTCGGATCGTACTCGTCCGCCTTGACGCGGATCAGGTGCATCTTCCAATCGGGCGATTCGTACCAGACGCTGCCGGCCGAGACGTCCATCAGCCCGTCCCGATTGAAGTCGCCGACGGCGCAACCTTCGCTACGGAACTTGGTTTCGATCTGAGTCTTCTTGAACTTCAATTCTTCTTCGCCGTGAGCGAGCAGCGGCAAAGCGAGCAAGAGCAGAGAACCTGCGGTGAGACAACGACACAGCATCGTGCGGGCCTTTCAGTCGAGGGACGGGCGTGGTGGAGGCGTGAGTAGCGCTAAAGCGGTTAAAGCTCTAGCAATAAGAGGCGTATCTATTTTGCGCGAGATTTTTGCGAATTTCTAGAACCGCGTCACCACGCCAGCCACGATTCGCTGAACTCCTCCTGGAGCATCGACCAGCAGCGCGCCGGAGTTGTCGATTCCCCCGCAAATCCCCACGATTGTCTGTTCGCCGGCTTGAATCTCCACCTTGCGTCCGAAGAGCAAACAACGACTGCGCCATGGATCGGCCAGCGGCGTTAGATCGGGAGCGCATAATTTGAAGTTAGCCTGCATCCGCTGCAGGATCGCCAGCAGCAAATCCGGCAAGAAAAACTCGCTGCCGCCGATCTCGACCAGCGAAATCGCCCGCTCACGAACTTCGGCCGGGGCGCCTTCCAGCGAGTTGTTGACGTTCACGCCAATCCCCAGATGCAACAGCGGGCGAGGCGATTCGGTTCGTTCCAGTAAGATGCCGCACAACTTGCGGCCGCGACTGTAGATGTCGTTGGGCCATTTCACGTAGATCGCTTCGTCGGGCAGCAGCGACTCCAGCGCTTCGGCTACCGCGACCGCCGTCATCAGCGACGCTTGCGGCCATCGCAACAGCGGAATCGGCAAGTGATCTTGATCGAAGACGGCGGTGAAGGTGAGCGCTCCGTCGGTCGCATGCCAGGCGTTTTCGCCCCGACCGCGTCCGGCGGTCTGCCGCTGTGCCGCGACGACGTAGGGAATGATATCGGAAATCGCGTCGGCGTTCTCTTTGGTGTAGCGACTGGTCGAGGGTAGCTCGGCGAACGCTTCGACCCGCGCTGCGCCGACGGTGCGAGCAATTTCATCCAGCGCCGCTTCAGGAAACGCGTCCATCGAATTCCAAATTCAAACCGTAGGATGGGTGGAGCAAGCGAGAAAAACGCTCCATCGCAAACGACGCTGATCGCTCGCGCAACCCACCTTCTTCTGCTTGCAACCGCATTGTTGGGCCAGCGCTGCGATGCACCCAACCTACGGCTGAACTGCCAAACCACTTTGAAGGCATGCTCAACGCTTACGACAACTTCACCAACAAGTCGCCGGTCTGCACCTGGCTGCCTGGTTTGACGACGACCTGTTCGACCGTCCCTTCGACTTCACTGTAGATCGTCGATTCCATCTTCATCGCTTCCAGCGACAGTAACTTTTGGCCCTTGGCGACTTTTTCGTCCGCCTCGACGGCGACCATGACCACCATGCCCGGCATCGCGGCGCCGACCTGCTTGGGATCGTCCGGATCGGCTTGCACCCGTTTCGGGGCGTCCGACTCGAGGCTGCGGTCGAGAATCTCGACTTCGCGCGGTTGACCGTTGAGCTCGAAGAACGCGACGCGAACGCCATCGACGTGCGGCTCGCCGATCGTCAGGAACTTGATGATCAGCGTCTTGCCAACTTCGATGTCGACCGAAATCTCTTCGCCAGGACACTGCGAATAGAAGAAGGCAGGCGTCGGCAACGTGCTGAGGTCGCCATACTTCTTCACATGCTTGGCGAAATCTTCGTAGACCTTCGGGTAGAGAAGATACGAAACGACTTCGCGGCGAAGCGGCTCACGACCGAGCATTTTCTTCACCGTTTCGGTGGCGGCCTCAAAATCGGCCGGCGAGAACTCGGCGCCGGGGCGATCGGTCATGATCGGCTCGTCGCGCATGATCCGCTTCTGCACTTCCGGCGGGAAGCCCCCCGGCGGTTGCCCCATTCGTCCGCCGATCAAGTCTTTCACCGATGCCGGGAAGGCGAGCTCCCGCTGCGGGTCAAGCACATCGGCGGTCGAAATGTTGTTGGCCACCAGGAACAGCGCCATGTCGCCAACCGCTTTGGAGGTCGGCGTCACTTTAACGATGTCGCCAAACAGTTGATTGACGTCGGCGTAAACCTTGCAGACGTCGGCCCACTGATCGGCCAGGCCCAAAGCGCGGGCCTGCTGGAACAGGTTGGTGTACTGACCGCCCGGCATTTCGTGACGGTACAGGTCGGCATTGGCCGGCAACACGACCGCCTCAAACGGCGTGTAGAACTCACGGACGGCTCGCCAGTATTCGGCGATGCCATCGAGGGCGTCGGTATCGAGGCTTCCGTCGCGGTCCGAATTCCGTAGCGCCTCGACCATCGTATTGAGATTCGGCTGCGAGGTTCCGCCCGACCAAGGCGCCATCGCGGCGTCGGCGATATCGAGCCCGACTTCGGCGCCTTTGAAGATCGAAGCGGCCTGCGTGCCGGCGGTGTCATGCGTATGGAAGTGAATGGGCAGGCCGACTTCTGCTTTGAGCGTTTTGACCAGCTTCTCGGCGGCGAAAGGCTTGCAGAGCCCCGCCATGTCCTTGATCGCCAGGATGTGGGCGCCCATCTTCTCGAGTTGCTTAGCTAGGTCGACATAGTACTGCAGTGAGTACTTGTCACGCTTTGGATCCGAAATGTCGCCGGTGTAGCAGATCGACGCTTCGCAGATGGCGCCGGTTTTTTGCACCGCCTCCATCGCGATCTGCATGTTGGGCGCCCAGTTGAGCGCGTCAAACACGCGGAAGACGTCGATGCCGGCCTGGGCCGCTTCTTCGACAAACGCGGTGACGACGTTGTCCGGATAGTTGGTGTAACCGACGGCGTTGGACGCCCGCAGCAACATCTGGAACAGCATGTTGGGCGCCTTCTCGCGCATGTCGGTCAGACGGCGCCAGGGGCACTCTTTCAAAAATCGCATGCTGGTGTCGAACGTCGCGCCGCCCCACATTTCGAGCGAGAAGAGCTGTGGGCAGAGTCGCGAGTAAGCCTCGGCGATATTGACTAGATCGCGGGTACGCACGCGAGTCGCCAACAGCGACTGATGCGCGTCGCGGAAGGTGGTGTCGGTAAACAGCAGCGGCTTTTGCTCGCGGATCCATTGACCGAACTTGGCGGCGCCCAGCTCTTGCAGCTTTTGGCGGAACCCAGCCGGCGAATCGCCTTTGGTGCTGTATTCTGGCAGCGGCGCGGGATCACGACGCGTCGCGACCGGACGACCTTCGACCAGTTCGTTGCCGTTGACGGCGACTTCGCCCAAGTAGGTGAGCAGCTTGGTCGCACGATCGCGGCGGACCAGCAATTTAAACAGATCAGGCGTTTCGTCGATGAACCGCGTCGTGCAGTCGCCATCGAGGAACGTCTTGTTCGACATCACGCGAATCAGGAACGGAATGTTCGTTTTCACGCCGCGAACGCGGAACTCTTGCAGGGCCCGCTCCATCCGTTTGACCGCAGCGGTGAACTTGCGTCCGCGAGCGCTCACCTTCACCAGCATTGAGTCATAGTAGGGATGAACGACGGCGCCCGAGAACGCACTACCGGCGTCCAAGCGAATGCCCATGCCGCTGGCCGAACGGTAGTGGCTGACCCGGCCGTAGTCAGGCAGAAAGCCGTTGGCCGGATCTTCGGTCGTTACGCGACATTGTAGCGCGAAACCGACCGTCTGAATCTTGCTTTGGTCGGCCAGATCGATATCGGGATGGCTGAGCGGCTCTCCCTGAGCAACCAGGATCTGCGTCTTTACGACGTCGACGCCGGTCACTTCTTCGGTGACGGTGTGTTCGACCTGGATCCGCGGATTGACTTCGATGAAGTAGTACTGGTTGGTTTGCTTGTCGACCAGGAACTCGACCGTGCCGGCGTTCTGGTAACCGACCTGCTTGCCGATCTTGATCGCCGCTTCGCAGAGCGCGGCGCGAACCTCAGGAAGCAAGTTGGGCGCCGGGGCGATCTCGACCACCTTCTGGTGACGCCGCTGCACCGAGCAATCGCGCTCGTACAGGTGGACCAGGTTGCCGTGGGCATCCCCCATCAACTGCACTTCGATGTGGCGAGCCTGCTCGATGTACTTTTCGATGAAGATGTCGGGGCTGCCGAACGCCGATTGCGATTCGCGGGTGGCCGACTCAAACGAGGCGTCAAATTCCTTCGCCTCACGAACGACGCGCATCCCGCGACCGCCGCCCCCTTTGGCCGCCTTCAAAATGATCGGGAAGCCGAGCTTCTCGGCCAGCGTGCGACCTTCTTCGGCACTGGCGATCGCTTTCTGGCTACCGCTGAGAACCGGTACGCCGGCTTGTTCGGCAATGGCGCGAGCCGCGGTCTTGTCCCCTAAACGCTCGAGACAGTCGACGCTCGGTCCGACGAAGATGATGCCGTTTTCTTCGCAAGCGCGGGCCAGATCGGGGTTCTCCGACATGAAGCCGTAGCCGGGGTGAACGGCGTCGATCTTATGCTCGCGGCAGATGCGAATGACGCTGTCGATGTCGAGGTAGGCGCGGACCGGTTCGCCTTGCGTACCAATCTGGTAGGCCTCGTCCGCTTTGAAGCGATGCAGTGCGAAGCGGTCTTCAAACGAATACATCGCAACCGTGCGGATTCCCAACTCGTGGGCGCTACGGCAGATGCGAATGGCGATCTCGCTACGATTCGCCACCAACAGTTTATTGATGCTCTTCATGATGCGGATTACGGCGCTAGAGGTAGGAAGGTCGGCATTCGCGCAGCAAAAAGCGGCCGCGCAAGAAACGGCCGCAGTATAGCAAAAGATCTCCCGCCAAGGGAGCTACGCCCCGTGAGTGGGCGACACGGCCGGAACCGGCTCGACCACGGGGGGTTGATCCAACAGCGGTTCGACCGAATCGTGCGGGATGGCTCGCAGCGCCGGCTGGCGGCAGCTGGGGCAATTGTCGGTCGGAATCGCTTCGGTGGGCGGAGGCATCAGCGGCAAATGCCATAAGCGAGGCAAATGATCGATTTGACCGGGTACGTAAACTTCGCCGGTGCTAACGCCATACTGAGACGACCGAATCGTCGCCTGGTTCCAGTGACTCCCCACCGAGTGATAGCCGTCGGACCACCCTTCGCCGACCCAGCGGCCGAAAAACGACCAGCCAGCCTCCGCCGATCCGGCCGATAAGGCGAAACAGGAAAACGCCAACAGCAAAGCGATAGGGCGAAACAGAACCATCGCGAAAGACTCCATGACCACTCGCGCAGAAAGAAACAAAGCTTCGTGCTAGCGATGTTTATCGCCGCCGCCGCGGCAAGAAGCCCAGAGAAAGGAGCGCGGTCAGCGCGAAATGCTGGCGCCGCGTTCCAGCAGAACGGGTCTTGTCGGTTCTAAGGCGAGACACCTGTAACGTACCGACTTTCAACACACTAACCCGAGGCGCGAGCCGAGGGAATGTGCGCGGGTCGATCGTGGGCGTATCCCGACTCAGTCGAGCCGCAAACTATCACTGATCCTTATAACGATCGCCATCCGCATTCCCTCGGCTTGCGCACTCGGGTTAGTGCCAGACTTGCTACCGTTATTATTGAGCCAGTTCCGCCAATGGGCCGATCGCCAGCGTATTGGCCTTCGAGAGCGGGTACTTCGTCAGCACGGCATGGACGTCATCCAGCGTCACGCTCTTGTAGGCGGCGACCGACTCGGCGACGGTGCTATACTTGCCCCGCTGAATCCAGCCATTGCCGACCGAGAACAACCGGCTGCTGGGGCGTTCGCTGCGCAGAACGGTGCTAGAACAGACCTTGTTCTTTGCCTGATCCAGTTCGGCCTGGGAGACGCCCTCCTTCTCGAGCTTGGCGACTTCTTCGTTCAAGATCGCCAGGTTGCTGGCCGCGTCGTCGGGGCTGCAACAGAGATAATTCATAAACACGCCGGCTGATTGATACTCGTACGGATCGCTCGATGCGAACTCGGCCAGGCCCGGATCCACCAGCGCCCAAAAGAGCCGACTGCCGGTGTCGTCCCCAAAGATCGTCGTCAACAAGCGTGCGGCAAAGCGATCTTCGTCTTCCGAAGCGGGGCAAGAGGCCAATTGAATCAGGTACTGCTGGGCGGCGGTCTCCTTGCAGACAACTTCAAACCCGTCGTTACCTACCGGGCGGGACAGATCACGCGACGTATCGAATCGCTCCCAGTCGCCGCAGTGCCGCTTGGCTTGTTCGACCAGGGCGTCAAAGTCGACCCGGCCCGACGCCGCCAAGACGATGTTGTGCGGGCTGTAGCGGCGCTCAAAATAGTGCATCATCTGCTCGGCCGTCAAAGCGCCGACCGTTTCGGCCGTGCCCAGCACGCTGTTCCCCAGCGGATGCTTGCCGAAGAACGAGGCCATGATCCGTTCGTGACCGCCAAACGGAGGCTGGTCGTCGTACTTCATGATCTCTTCCAAGATCACCTGCTTCTCGGTCTCAAAGTCGGCGACGCGCAGCGACGGCCGCATGATGTCGGCCAGCAGGTCGATCACCTGCTCTTGCAGCTCTGGCAGGACGACGGCGTAGTAAACGGTCTGCTCTTCGCTGGTATAGGCGTTGGCCTGCGAGCCCATTTCGTCAAGCTCGCGATTGACGTCGAAGGCCGAACGGCCCGGCGTTCCCTTGAACACCATGTGCTCGAGAAAATGGCTGACGCCGGCGATTTCAGGCGTTTCGTCGCGCGATCCCGTTTTGACGAAAAACGCCGAAGCGAGAGAGTAAGCGTTGGGATTAATCTCGGCGACGATCTCTAGACCGTTGTCGAGAACTTCATGACGAAACTGCAACGGGAATCTCCAATTTCTCAGCGCCGACCGTCGTGAAGCGAAAGTCGTGCGGCGGGTTGTCTTGCAAATAGCGGTTAATGGCGTCGCAGCTCAGACCATCCAAGATCGAGGTCAATTCGTCCACCGTGCGAATCCGGCCCAAGTGACGCCAATCGCTGGCCAGCGACGACGCCCGCGACGAACTTGACTCTTGCTGCATTACCAGCGAGCTTTTGATGCGGGCCTTCAGCCGCGTCAGTTCGCTCTCTTCGATCCCTTCGCGGATCCGGACCAACTCGCCGACCAACACGTCGAGCGTTTCTTGCGCCCGCTCGGTACTGGTGCCGGAGTAACAGAGGACGCTCCCCCGATCGAGCAAGGTGTGCATCGTCGCGAAGACGGTGTAACAAAGTCCGCGATTCTCACGCACTTCGGTAAACAGACGCGAGCTCATCCCGTCGCTCAGCACGCCCACCGCCGCCCGCGCCAGGAAGTAGTCGGCATGGCTATACGGGATCGACTGGAAGCCGACGCCGATATGGGTCTGGCTCGATTCGAACGGGATGTGACGATAGATTCCTTCGGGCGGGGTTTCGACGATCAGCGGCTCTTTCGCCTCTTTCCACTCGCCAAACAAGCGAACGACGTCGTCGCGGGTCGCTTGCCAGTCGACATTGCCGGCAATCGCCAGGATTGTGCCGTTGGGGCGATAATGCGTCTCGAAGTGGGACTTCGCGGTCGCGGCGGTCAGGCCGGTCACGCTTTTCACGTCGCCATACGATGCTCGGCCCCACGGATCGTGGTACATCTGCTTACGAAGCTGCAGCATCGACTGCTGATAGAGATCGTCTTCCAGCGCACGCAGCTCTTGCAGGCAAACCGCCTGCGACTCGTCGAACTCGTCTTCCGGCAGATGCGGCTCTTGCACCAGATCCGAGTAGATGGCCAGCGTGCGGGTCAAATTCTCGGCCAGCACAGCGCCGCCAAAGCTGGTGTGCGAAGTCGAGACTCCGGCGCCGCGCGAGACCCCCAGATTATCAAGATCTTCGATAAAGCGCCGGCTGTCGCGATTGCCGCAACCGCGCTGCACCCAGTCGCACAGCAGATTACTGACGCCCAGTTCCGACATCTTGTCCGAGGCGCTACCAGCAGGCGTGAGCAACGCGAACGCGGCCGACTCGAGCCACGGCATTTGCTCGACCACCAGCGTCATGCCGTTGGCCAGGGTTTCGTGATGGATCTTGGTCGAATCGCTCGAAGTCATACGCATTCCGCGGGACAGGGAAAACAAGCCCCATATTAGAGACGGAACCTGGGAATTGGACAACCTGGAGTGGGAAAAGACGCGGTTGGCGGAAATGTCAAATGTCTAAGCACGAATGTCCAATGCCGGAGAATTTGACTCTTCATTCGACATTTGGCCTCAGCAGTCCGTTGATTTTCTCGATGGACTGCGTGATCGCAGGGATGCGATCCCAAAATAGCGACGTAAGTCGTTATTTTGCGAGCCGCGAAGAGTTACGCTCTGAGCCTGGCGAGGTCGAAAAATGCCACGATGGCATTTTTCAACAGGCAGTTAGACATTCGTCATTGGCGGCCTCGCCGACGGCAAACCCTGCTCCGGCGCTAGGAACAGGCCGCCTCGACGGCTTTATAGACGGTGCGGGAAATTCGGAAGCCCAAGCGCTCATACAACCGAATCGCCCCTTCGTTTTGGGCGGTCACTTCTAAAAACGCGTACTGCAAACCGTCGTCGTAGAATCCCTGTAGCGCTTTCAGCAGCAAGCTGCCGCCAAGTCCGGCGCCGCGATGTTCAGGCACCACGCCCAGATTTTGGATCGAGCCGAGTCCCGAGCGGTCGACGACTCCTTGTACGGTGCCGACCGGGATCATCACGCCGGCCGTCTTGTCTTCGTATTCGGCCAGCCAGGTCGCGCCAGGGATGAATCCGTCACGATGCGAAATCTCGGTCATCAGGCGCCGGCAACCTTCGAGATCCCCCAAGCAGGGAAAGACATTGGCGTCGATTTCCCAGCGAAAGCTTTCGAACTTGCTGGTCGCATGCGCGGCCACCAGATCGGCGCGCCACGAGGTAAACCGATACCTTGGCGGCGGCGAAATCGGCTGAGCCGGCACCTCAGCCAGATCGATTTCCATTCGGTAACGTTTGAAGTACGTCAGAGTCACCGGCTCTACTACGTCAGTCGAAGCGTAGCGTCGAATTTGAGGATTCATCTCGGTCATCGTCCATCGAAGCGTTCTAGCAATTTATCCCGCTCGCTCCCTGGGGTCAATTTTCGACCCCGCTAGCACACCCGGACGAGACTACCTTTGTGGCTGACGATTACAGCGATTCCTCCGCTGAAACCCGCTGGAATTCCCCGAGAAAGGAATTGACGCCGTCGCCGACCGCCTCCTATACTTTTTGATGAATCAAAAAGTCCTTTCTGTGGATCAAAAACAATGCGAGGGCTTTCTGCGTCAGCGGCGATTCTGTTGGCGTTAACGTCGTATTCACTCGTTTTAGCGGACGAGCCAAAGCCGTTGGTCGTATGTTCCACCACGCAGGTGGCCGATTTCGCTCGCCAGGTCGTGGGGGACCGGATGGAAGTCCGTTCGATCCTGGCTGCCGGCCAAGATCCGCACGTCTACGAAATCAAACCGAATGACGCGGCTCTGGTTTCGCGGGCCCTGCTCTGCTTTGACAATGGCTGGCACCTGGAAGGCGCCGACTGGATGCGCAAACTGGCCGAGAACGCCAAAAAACCGATCACCAGCTGCGTCACCGGCGCGACCCCGCTCGAAATCCCCGGCGGCGCGGCGCACGATCCGCATGCCTGGTTCTCGCCCGCCAATGCGGCCGTTTATGTGCGAAACATTCGGGACGCCGTTAGCGAGCAAGATCCCAAACATCGTGACGAGTACCATGCCCGAGCTCAGCTTTACCTCGATCAGCTGCGCACGCTTGACGGTTGGATTCGCCGGCAACTGAACGTGATTCCGGTCGAAAAACGGATCCTGGTCACCAGTCATGATGCGTTCAACTACTTCTGTCGCGACTATCAGTTCAAAGCGGCCACGCCGGTCGGTTGGTCAACCGGATCGGAAGTTGGCGGCGGCGTCACGCCCGAGCGACGCAGCGAGACGGTCAACTCGATCCGCCAGTTCGGCGTCCGCTCCATCTTTGTCGAAACCTCGGTCAGCCCGCAGCTGATTCGCCAGATCGCCGACGAAGCCGGCGTCTCTATCGGCGGCGAGCTCTATTCCGACTCGATGGGCCCCGCCGGTTCGGCCGGCGAAACCTACTTCGGCATGATGCGCGAGAACGTTTTAACGATTGCGTCGGGATTGAGATAGACGGCCATGCGTATCATTGCGGCACTTGCGGCGGCGGCCATCGCCCTGCTGATGGTTCAGGCTTACTTAAGTCTTGATCAACCACGGCCTGCCGCTGCGCTCGACGTCAACCAGCTGGAAACCGCCGCCGGCACGTTCCGCCTGGAAGTGGAACTGTCGTTCGACGCGGGACCCGATCGTTTTGCTGCGGACCTCAGCAACTCCAGTTCGCTGACCATTCGCTTTGCTGGCGAAGCGATCTATCAAACCGACAAGCCGGTCGCGGCGGGTCAAAAGGTGGAGGTCGCCGACATTGGCGATGTGGTCCATGGCCGCAATGAATTTCTGATCGAAGCGACGCCGCAGAATCCGGGGCCGCCGCTATTCGCCAAAGTGGCGATCTACTCCAGCGAGCGTCACGAGCCGCTAGCCGAACGTTTCGTCTGGGCGCCAGCCGGATCGACGCAACTTTCTGGCGTCGCCAATTTCTCAACGATCGAAACGCCGGTCGCAGGAGACGCGCCATGATCGCCCCTCCCAGACGCAACGGCCCACCGCCAGCGGTGCAAGTCGACCACCTGACCGTCAGCTATGGCCCGGCGCCGGTGTTGCTTGATATTTCGTTTCAGATCGAACCGGGACAGTTGGTCGGCGTGATCGGGCCGAACGGTTCCGGCAAGTCGACCTTGATCAAGTCAATCCTCGGTTTCGTGAAGCCTGATCTGGGGGAAGTTCGTCTGTTCGGCGTGCCGAGCGAAAAGGCCCGCAAACGAGTCGCTTACGTTCCGCAGCGGGGCGCCGTCGACTGGGACTTTCCGGTCACGGTCGAACAAGTCGTGATGATGGGACGCTATGGACAGATCCCGTGGTGGGCCTGGGGACCGTCGCACGATGATCGCCTGGCGGTCGACGACGCGCTGGAAACGGTCCGCATGACGAAGTTCCGCCGCCGGCAAATTGGCCAGCTCTCGGGCGGGCAGCAACAGCGGGTCTTTATGGCCCGGGCCCTTGCCCAAGGCGCCGACATTCTGCTGCTCGACGAACCGTTCGCCGGCGTTGACGCGGCCACCGAACGGGCGCTGCTTGAAGTGCTCGACAGCACCAAAGGGGCCGGTCGCACGCTGATCGTCGTACATCACGACCTGGCGACGGCGGCCGAGTACTTTGACGCACTACTCTTGATCAAACAGCGGCTGTTCGCGTTTGGCTCGCCGCAACAAGTGCTGCAGCCAGAACTGCTGTCGGAAGTTTACGAAGGATCGCTAAGGGCGTTCGAGCACCTCCGCGACGTTTCGACCGGAGGGACGCGATGAACTTTCTGTACGATCTCTTTGTCGAGCCGCTCGCTTCCGGCGGTTATTTGTTGCGTGCGATGTTCGCCGGTTCGTTGGTCGCGATCGCCTCAGCAATGATCGGCTGCTTTATCGTCTTGCGGCGGATGGCGTTTCTAGGGGATGCAATCTCGCACTCGATGTTGGCCGGCGTCGTCGGCGGCTATCTGGTCATGAAAGTGATCGCCGGCGAAGAAGCGCACTTTGGCGCGATGATCCTGGGCGCGTTGCTCAGCGGTTTTGTAACCGTGCTGCTGATCGGCTTCGTCTCTCGCGCTTCACGCGTGAAAGACGACACCGCGATCGGAATCATGTACACCGGCATTTTTGCCTTCGGCGGCGCGATGGCGAGCGTTTTCTCCAGCGAGATCCACGTCGATCTGATGCACATGGTGATGGGAGACGTCCTGGTGGTCGACTCGCAGCGACTGTGGATGATGGGAACCGTCACCGCGATCGTGCTGTTTGTCGTGATCTTGTTTTACCGCCAGCTGCAACTGACCAGCTTTGACCCAATCATGGCGGCGTCGGTTGGCGTTTCGGCAACGCTGGTTGGCTACCTTCTGACTGCCTGCACTTCGCTGGTGGTCGTTTCGGCCGTTTCGATCGTCGGCATCATTCAGGTGGTCGGCCTATTGATCACGCCGGCGGCCGCCGCCTATCTGCTGTGCGATCGGTTGTCGCGAATGTTGATGCTGTCGGCGGCGCTCGGCGTCAGTAGCGTGGTACTTGGGATTTACGCATCGGCCTGGTTCAACATTGGCGCCGGTTCTTCGATCGTCATGGCGGGGACGGTGCAGTTCATGGCGATCCTGATTCTGGCGCCCCATAACGGACTGTTGGCAGGCACGATCCGCCGCTGGCGTCAGGCCCCACAACACATTCTGGAAGATGTCCTCGGCTGTTTGCGCCGTGATGAAACGCACGCAACGCGGTTCGAGACGATTCGGGCTTATGTGCACGCCCATCCCTCGGTTCTGCGTCGCGTATTACAGCGGATGCTGTCTTTGGCGCTGCTCGACAAAACGCCTGATGGCTATATCCTGACCGAAGCGGGGCAATTGGAAGCGCGGCGATTGATGCGGGCACACCGCATCTGGGAAACCTATCTGCAGCGCGTCGGCATGCCGGAAGACTCGCTCCACGACCGCGCCCACCTGCTGGAACACTTGAACGACGAAGCGACGGTCGACTATCTCGATGATCGATTAGGACACCCGATCCGCGATCCACATGGACAGGAAATCCCGGAAGACTTCGTCGACCTGGTCCCGGGCGCCGAAGTGAAGGCGAGCCTGTTGCGTGACGGCCATCGCGCCGCAGTCACGGCGATTCTTGACGACCTGAATACGGACGAGGTCGCGGTCGGCGATATGATCGTTGCAGGACCGCGGGAAGCGGACGACACGATCTGGACGTTTCATCTGCCGAACGGCGAACAGCTGAAATTGGATCACGACTTGGCCGACCTGCTGATCGTCCGCTTGGCCGATCCGCTGCAAGCCCCCCCGTTCCACTAACTGCCTGTTGGAAAATGCCATCGTGGCATTTTCCAACCTCGCCAGGCTCAGAGCGTAGCTCTTCGCGGCTCGCATCCATGCGATCACGCAGTCCGTCGAGAAAATCAACGGACTGCTAACCGTTCTTCTTTTTCGATCCAATGCCGAACAAGACGCGATTCATCGTTTCGTTCTTGCTTCCCTTGTTCAATTGCCGCTGCATAAAGCCGGCGGCTCGTTCGGCGGCGACCAAAAAATCGCGGACCTCTGGATGATGATAGGCGACAGCGAACTGCAGCGGGCGGAGTCCGTTGGCGTTGTTCATGTCGAGGTCGGCGCCTGCTTTGACCAGCACTTGCGCGACGTCTAAAAATCCCTTCCGCGCCGCCCAGTGCAGCACGCCGCAGCCGTCGGGATCCTGCGTATGCAGATTCGCCCCTTTGTTGAGCAGCATCGAAGTCGCCTCGGCGTGCCCTTCGCGTACGGCGTACAGCAGCGGAGTTTGCATCGTCCGCGTCGCTCGAATCTCGAGCTTCGCACCGCCGACCAACAACTCTTGCAGGGCATGCAGCTTGCCATGCAAACTGGCGATGTGCAGCGGCGTGTGCCCATCTTTGGGCGCCTGCACATCGAGTTCCCCCTCTTCTCTGGCGAACTCGCGGATCACCTCGCCGTCATTACGACGCGCGGCGAACAAGACGCCTAGCTTCATCCGTTCTTCGACGCTTTTGTCGGGAATGAAAAAGCTGCGCCGGCATTTTAGACAGAGAACCTCATGACCGCGCGCCTCGTTCGGCACCACGCCCATGGTCTCACAAAGCGGACAACGATAGTTCATCTGGAGCAGTCCCCCAACCGCCGCCAATCGCCTTCGTCACGAAGAATTCCAGCCCATTGCCGGCTGATCATATCGCTCGTTCTTTAAGATTCGGCGCGTGTTTGGCGCAGCCGATGAAGAGATTTCCGAGACTTCATCATCGCTTCATCAAACGCCATCACATCGGGGGTACGATACCGCCAAAGCGCAGGCGAGCGTTTATGCTTTCATCAACCACTGGAGGGTCGCCAGATTGCGGGAGTCGAACGTCTCTCCCTTTTCTTCTCCCTTCGGCGTCTCCAGATACATCGGCATATTCTGAAAGCGGGCGTCGTTGACCAGCAGCCGAAACGGCTCTTCGCCCAGACAACCCTGGCCGATATGTTCATGCCGATCGACGCGCGAACCGAGCGGTTTCTTGCTGTCGTTCAAATGAATCGCCTTCAACTTGTCGAGCCCGATCAGCTCTTCAAACTGCTTCCAGGTCGCTTCGTATTCCTGCTTCGTCCCCAGCGGATACCCGGCCGCAAAGATGTGACAGGTATCAAGACAAACCGCGACGCGATCGCGCTGCTTAACGCCATCCAACATCGCGGCGATATGCTCAAACTTGTGCCCCAGGCAGCTCCCCTGCCCTGCCGTCGTTTCCAACAGACAGATCGAATCAAGATCGGCCGTCGCGGCGATCACCTCGTCGAGCGCCTTGATAATCGCCGCGATCCCCTCTTCTTCGCAGCTGTCGACGAAAGCGCCAGGGTGCACGACGACATACGGAATCCCCAGCATGTCGGCCCGCTGCAGTTCGACGATCATCGCATCGCGCGACTTCTCCCACAGCTCGGTTTTCGGCGAGCCCATGTTGATCAGGTAAGACGCGTGCGACAGCGGATGCCCGATCTTCTTCTCCGCCAAAGCGTCTTTGAATAGCTTGACGTCTTTGTCGGTAATATCCTTGGCCCGCCACTGGTTGTTATTCTTGGTGAATAACTGCACGCACCCCATCGCCTCGTCCGCAGCGGCGTTGACGGCTTTGTAATAGCCACCGGCAATCGACATGTGGGCTCCGAAAATGGGCATGGCGCTAATCCTTTTCCTGTTAGCTTCAACGCAAACGGCGACTTGCGTTCTTCGTCTAGAGCGTTTTTCTGATAGCTGTAGCGTTTCTGGCGTTGGTGAGGCAAGCTGGTCAAGGCGACCGAAGCAGGCGAATCCTCAAGATTCGTCGATGCAGGTCAACGCCGACCAGCGCGGCCGCAACCAGCCACAACGCTAAAGATTGAAGAAAACCGCTCTAATGAGCGCGGATGCGGGGCAAACTTCCAAATCTACCCTTTCAGCCGCGATTCCGACACCCTAGCGACTTGGATCTCGGCCAGCGTCTTTCCTGGATGTGTAATACGAATCGACCGCCGCTTGTCCCGTATAATTCGGTCCGGCGGAATCATCCGCTCCCAGATACGCCAGAGGCAAATCCAGCTCACAGGGGCCCTGCAGTTCGAGTCGCTTCATACGTGGTGAGTATTGAAAACCCGCCGTGCGCAGATACTTGAAAATCAGATTCGACGTCCGCCGTCCCTCCAGTCGCAGATTCTTGGCGTCAAGATTCGCGACGAATCGACCGCCTGACGTCAACCACCGGGCCGCCTTCGCGATAACGCCTAGCTTGTCCCCCAAGTAGTGCAAGCCATGCACGGATGTGATCAGATCAAACGGCAAGGCCGGTTGATAATCGTCGACCGATGCCGCGATCAGTTGCAATCCCTCCTGCTCGCACCGGGCGTCAAACATGTCCACCAGATCGATGCCAACGATCTTCAGCAATAGCGACTCTTCCTTGGCGATGGCAGCCGCTTCGATCAACGCTTTGCCTGAACCGCAGCACAGATCCAACCACGCGGCATGACCATGTTGCCGACAAACGTCGCGGAGAATATCAACCGGATCGCAACCAAGTTCGCGCTGGTAACTGTTCGCGTCAGTCAGCCCACGCCGACGATTCATTTGGCTGTTGGCGACAATGTCAGAGCGTTCGAGCGCCTTTCGCTCTAAGAGGCTCTTCTTTCTCATGACGTTCTTCTCCGACTCCGGGCCGACCCTAGCAGTGCGTTGATTTTCTCAACGGGCTGCTGGATCGCAGGGATGCGATCCCAAAATAGCGACGTAAGTCGTTATTTTGCGAGCCGCGAAGAGCTATGCTCTGAGCCTGGCGAGGTTGGAAAATGCCACGAGGGCATTTTTCAACAGGCAGCTAGATCAAGAGCTGATGAAATAGAATCATCAGCACCATTCCCATGATCAACGTCGCCCAGGTAGTTGCGCCGAAGACGCCCAGGAAGTAGCCAATCTGCGTGATCAGCGCCGACCGCGCATCGAGTCGCCCCTGGCGATGCGCCTCAAGATCGGCGGCGCCCATTCCCCAAGCCATGACGGCGAACACCGGGCAGCCAACCCACCCCAAGACGCCAAATAGCACGATCATCACGCCACGTTCGGATAGCCGCGGACCTTTCGCGGCCTGCGCAAGTACCTGGGGCGCCGCCTTAAACGGGTTGCCGGCGCTTACCGCTGGCGGCAGTCGCAACGCTGGAAACGCGGCCGCCGCCCCTTGCCACGGTCCGTCTGGCGTCAGCTGCACATCGCATTTATCGTCAATGCGTCCCTGACAGACCCACTCCTCCAGTTGATCGACCGGCATCGGTCCATACGTCCGTCCTTCCGGAATCCGCACCGACGCGACCGCCGCCGCCAAAGGCGCCTGATCCTGGTCATCGGCGCGAAATTGTTCCCCGCATGCCGGACAGCAGATATTGCCGCTCGGCGAACCATCCAGTTCGAGCAAGCAGCGGCAATGGGGACAATGGAGAGAGATCGTCATGAACAGCCACGTGGAGAGGAGAATCGAGCGAAGTCGACGAGAATACGGGACTTACGCATCAAAACTAGTTTGCTGCCCTTCAGTTTACCGCCAAATGGTTGATTTTCTGCGCTCTGCGTCAGTAAAATCAAAGGATCATGTGTTTCCCCTTGGCGCATTAGCTGAGCAAGTGGCCCGATGGATGCCGCCTCTCTTTATCTTGCCTGCGGTCTCGCGGTGATCGGCGTCGCCGCCATCGCCCTGGGAATCTGGCTGCGCCGCCGCAGTCAGAGCAGGCATGCCCGCGTCGATTTTGTGTCGGCCCGCCAGCAATTCACCATGCGACGCGAGTTTCTCGAAGCGAAGTTCGAGACGATCGCCAGCCAATCCGGCCGCCCCCGCGGGCTGATCTGGAAGAACTGCGATTTCCAGTCGGAGGTCCAATTTGCCCGCGACCCCGCCAACGACCAACTACGGGCCTTCGTCGGCGTCACCATCAGTTTCGAGGCGATCGCCGGCGGCGACATGGAAGATGTCGAGGCCGTCTCCAACCTACGAGCCGCCACCGCCCTCTTCTCCTACGTCGACGGCGCCTGGATGACCGACGGCCGCACGATCTTCAACCTGAACCCGCAACAAGCGATCGAGCACTACCGCCACACGCCAGAAACCGCCCCGGCGCCGGTCCGCTGATCCAGCCCGCTGATCCACCGCACCAACCGGCAAGAACCGCGTACCCGGCAACACTTTACGCGCCACCATCCAGGGATTTCCGCCCAGCCCCCAACCGAGTACCATGAACCTTCGCGCCGAATTGCCCTCCACCGGGCAATACGATGTCGTGGGCCAGTAGCCACGGCGATCGCACCATAAATCACGTCGCCAGCAACACTTCCAGCAGATAGGCGTCGTTCCGCCCCGCTTTTAGCCGCTTGTTCTTCACGCCCACCTTGGCCGTTTTGTTGTTCTTCAAGAG
>NZ_SJPF01000010.1 GCF_007859755.1 Blastopirellula retiformator
GAGCAAAAAGCCAAAGCCGCCGCCGTCAGCCGTGCCGGTGTTCAAGCCGTGGAAGCCTGCTCAACCGGCCAAGCTGCAACCCTTCAAACCGGCACAGCCTGCGAAGATCGTGATGCAGAAGCCGAAGCTGACCCGACCCACTAAAAGGTAACGTAAAGCCCCTTTTGTGCCTGAGTAGCTCGCTGTAAGAGTTCAACAGCTTCATTTACTTCTTCTGATGAATGCTCTTGAGCAAGTTGCTGCAAAAAACCAAAACTCTCGCTCACCTGTCCATTGCTTTGGAAATACGAACCCATTTTGCCGGGATCGAAAGGGTCATTGTCACTTCCGACAATCAAACCCAAGATCGGTGAGCTTCTCCGGTCGTCAGGAACTATCTCTTGAACTGATTCCCAAGCTGAGCCAAGCCCAATGTCAGCGGTTGGGTCGTAGTATTTCGTCAGTGCAAAGTCTCCGTACTGGTGGGCATCCTCTGTCTCAATCATCCCTTCCCAATCATCTTCCAGTGGCTCACCTTCGTAGGGATCGGTGAGTGACTCGATGTTTTGTTGGATGAATGAAATCAAAGCACTGCATTCACCTGTTGCAAGAGCGTCTTGGAGTATAGGCAATAGCTCCTGCTCAAACTTCTGGTAATCAAATATGAATGCCTTGTGTTCCATCATGATGCATCATCTCACGGCAAGAAGTCGTTTGGCAAATAAAGTTCCGTCAGAATTGGTTGACCAGTCTTAGGGTCGTATCGTTGAATACCAATCACATCTGGCAGATGCCCCTCACGTCTTCGATACGCCTCTATAAAGCGAATTATCTCCTGACGATCCTTGGCAATTGGTCTGCCAAGCGGTTTGTCATCCAATATCAACTTACGCCGAAAATTGACCGCATCGGGAATAGCTTCTTGCAACCTAGCCCCCGGCTGCGGCAATCCCGTTTTGAGATTCACACGCTTAGAGACAAGAATCGGATTCCCAGCCTTGTCCTTGATTGCCGTTTGAACCAAATCGAAATCGCCACCTGCACGGCGAGCGTCAGCCAACGCCTTATGAACGCTCTTTCCAGTGGCGGTCGAAGCTGTCTCGCCCGTCACCCTTGTTGGGGCACGAAAATCATCCAGTTTCTTAAGGATTTCGTCGGCATTGTCAAACGACAGAGCGTAATACTCCGCATCCTCAAGTCTTACCGCTCCTTGGTTGACGAGTTCATTCAACCTTTCGATTCCATCGTCGCACAACGATTCGTTGTGGACAAGAATGGAGTCGACGCCGACCGCGTAATTGTGGAAGTCTCCGATTGTCAGGTTCGAGACCGGAAACGATTCTTCATACCGTTGATGAATCTGACGAATGATTTGCGGCCGGCCGTCACGGCCAGTAATGACATCTCCCGCTTGCAATTCATGGGAATTGACCCAGCGGCCAGGAAAAACGGGGCCTTCGTCTTCCCCAGCAGAAAGCAATCGCGGCGTTGATCGCTTCGACAATTCATGGCCTCGAATCACCCAGAACGGGTGATGAATCGTCGTCTCGATTTCAGAATCGCCGGTTTCGATTGTCAGGACGGCGCCTTCGTAGATGCTGTCGATTCGATCGGTAACGGTCCGCAGTTTCCACTCGCCCGCTTCAAAGTCAAAGGAATGGACTCGTTCGCCAGGGCGGATTTCGCCGATTGAGCGAAGGCCCAATTCGGTGGAGACGAGCGTATCTCGCGAAAAACAAGCCTTTCGTAAGGTGGAAAACGCCTCATCAACCGGAGATGCGCGGAGGGCCTTGACTCCCTTGGCAACATAGTCGCTCTTGTTGACCGCGTTCACGAAAACGCGAAATTGTTTGGCCTTGGTGATGGCTCCCACAGCCGCTTCTTCCGGGGCCAAGATGACGACCGTAACTTCAAAGGCGAGTTCCCCTCCTTTTTCTGGATTATCGGCGGCTTCGTCAATCTTTTTTGCGATATCGTCGGAACAGAAAAGGGGTCAGGACCAATACCGTTCGGCACGCCATTTGCGCATTCAAATTAATTCCATTTCGCCGTGCCACAATGGCAGGGCGAAGCTTGGTTTCAACCTTCAATGCAGTGGCATTTTATCGTGCGGAAGTCTTCTAAAAA